>NZ_AYTE01000031.1:0-501473 GCF_000506245.1 Williamsia sp. D3
GGCGTCCTCTCCCAACTGACCCACCTCACGCCGCGAACGACGCACACCCCCACCTGACTGATCCATACCGAGAACATCCCAAACCGGCACCCACCCACAGACCCCACAACACGCCGACCACCACCACCCTGTGCACAAACCACACACTGTGGACAAACCATGAATGGAATCGGCAATTACGCATCGCAAATAACCGACCGAATGGCAGCGGGACCCGACATTCCCAACGGGTTCAATTGCGAACAGATCCGCACTTTTGGAAAATGCATTCGCATGAAAAGGATCGTTCACACGCAATCGTTTCTGCGCATTCCGGTTGCCCGACCACCAGGGAATCTGTACCGTCATCGACGAGAGCCGCGTCGTTGTTGGGCACTCAGAGCACAATGACATCGAATTGTCTTCGGGGGCGTAGACATTACGGACAATACGACGCCTCGGGCCAAAAACGCAGCACTACAGTCGGCAAGATTTGTCGGCGCCTTTTGATTGCCTCCGCGTTTTCGGCCCAGGACGTCCAGGAGATGACATGGTCAATTTCGGTCTCATCGATGATTGGAAGCCACCCACTGGCAGAGTGACCATTTGGTCGGCGTCACTGGCATCGATCACACAGGCACAGCAGGCGCCCATCCACCCCACGCCACCCTCCCACCAACAGGAAGAGTATCTGCGCACTGCAGCTCGTCGGCAGACTCGCAGATCAGGTCGTCGCGGCTGTATGTCGGCACCTTCGATCAAGATCACACGCTTGATCACGCCGCCATGACCACCGCCGTCAACGCTTTTCTCCGACGGCACGACACTCACCTCAGTTGGTTCTCCATCGAACCCGATGACTCCGTCGCCCGTAGGGTCATCGATCCCACGACAATCGATTTCATCCCGCATCACCACGATGTCATCGGGGACCCTGACGAGATAAGGGAACTGGTACAACGTGAGACGCCGGGCCCATTCGAGTGGGATTGCTTCACATTCGGCACCATCGAACACGACTGCGGGTTCACCATGTATGCCGCCATCGACCACCTGCACTCCGACCCGATTTCACAGGCGATTTCACTTGTCGACGCCATTGCGCTCTATGACAATGTGCGACTCGGCCGCGACAACGATCTCGCTCCGCCCGGCAGCTACATCGATTACTGCCATCGGGAACGAACAGCATCGGCTCAGCTGTCGCTGGACTCCCCGCCTGTGCAGCGATGGATCGAACTCGTCCAGGCCAATGGTGGCCGCCTCCCGACCTTTCCGCTGGACCTCGGCCGGGAAAGTACAGAAAACGCGCGGAGCGCACACCTGACGGTCCCATTGTTCGACGAACAGGACGCGAAGACACTGGTCCGGATCTGCCGGGACAGCCGCGCAGGGTTCATCGCGGCGATACTCACCGTCGCCGGCCTCGCTGCGCACGAGTTCACAGGCGATCGTCGTTATCTGGCGATCACGCCCAAGAGCACACGGACGACTCCCGCGGAGTTCAGCGCGGTCGGCTGGTTCACCAGTTTGATTCCCGTGCCGATCGACATCGAAAAGTCGTCGACGTTCAAAACCCTGGTTCGCCAAGCACAGGTTGCCTACCTGGCCGGACGCAAACTGTCCGACGTCTCGTTCCACCGAGTGCTCGAACTCGTCTGCGATGAACCCGACCTCGGCATCAGGACCGAACCCGGATGGTCGGTGTCGATGGTCTCGATCATGGACGCACGTCGACTACCGGGCGTCTCCGAGTTCGAGTCCATCAACGCGAGGTTCTACGGTAATCGCGGTACATCGGACGAGGTGTACACGTGGGTCAATCGGTTCGCCGATGAGACATCCATGAGCCTGCTGTTCCCTGACACCGCGCAGGCCCGGGCATCGGTGGACATCTATGTGGACCGGGTACGGCAGATCTTCAAGACGATCATCTCCGAGGGCGACTACGCACCCAGCCCAGGTGTTCGTCAGGTGACAGGTTGAGACCACGAGCTCCGCTTCCTGCTCCCGTCAACACTCCTTGTTGCACGAAGGATCCACAGGGGGCATCTTCGCGGAGAGCATCGTGGCCTGCTCTGGCCTGTTGTCTCATCGCAGTGTCCATGCAGATGGTCGACATGACGATCGTGAACATTGCCCTGCCTAGTCTCGGGTCCGGACTCCACGCCTCGTCTGGCGAGCAATTGCTTGTACTCAGCGCGTACACACTGACTTTCGCGTGCTTTCTTCTGACCGCTTCTCGCCTGGGCGAACGGTGGGGCCGTCGACGACTGTTCATCGGCGCTCTCGCAGGGTTCACGGTGGTATCCGTGCTGTGCGGGACCGCAACCGGCGCAACAGAACTCATCGTGTTGAGAGCTGTTCAGGGCGCTTGCGCGGCACTGGCATCGGCCCAGACCATCGCAATCATCTCGGCCTCGTTCCCCAAGTCCCGGCATCCAGCGGTGTTCGGCATCTATGGCGCGACGGCCGGAGTCGCCGCCATGCTCGGACCGACGCTCGGGGGCCTCCTGATCTCAGCAGACGTGTGGGGTCTTGGCTGGCGCATGATCTTCCTCGTCAACCTCCCCCTCGGCCTGATCGCCTGCCTCGTCGGCCATCGATGCCTTCCGGCCCTTCATGCCACCACCCGTCCGGGCCTCGATCTCCCGGGAGTCGCGCTGTCGACGACCGGATTGTTCCTGCTCGTTCTCCCACTGGCCATGGGGCGCGAGAGGGGTTGGCCGACCTGGCATTTGTGGATGCTGGTGGGGTCGGTGGTGGTGCTGTGCCTCTTCATCGTTCACCAGCACCGCCTCGGCAGACGGGGCGGCTATCCCCTGCTGGACCTCCAGCTGTTCACCAGTGCGTCGTTCGCCGTCGGATCGGTCCTATCGCTGCTGTTCTTCGGTGTGTTCGCCGCATTCTTCTTCACCGTCTCGGTGACCGCACAATTCGGCCTCGGATTCTCACCGTTGCGGACCGGCCTGCTCACCCTCCCTTTTGCGGTCGGCGCCGCGGTCGGTTCGGTTGTCTCGGCGCTGCTCGTCAGAAGGATCGGGGCACTGACGCTGACGACGGGAGCCGTCTTGTTCAGCGGGTCACTCGTCTACACGGCCGTGATCATCGACCCCGCCACCGGTATCGAGGTGTCGTCGATCATCCTCCCGTTGGCCGTCGGCGGCGTGGCGATGGGACTGTTTGTCGCGCCGTTGCAGGCGACGATGCTCTCGGACACCTCAGAGCGGACTCTCGGCTCCGCCTCGGGGACCATCCCCACCGTCCAGCAGATCGGAGCATCCGTGGGGATGGCGGTGATCAGCCTGCTTTTCTTCGCAGCGGTTACCGCGCAATCGGAACAGGCTGTGCAGGAGGCGCAGACCAGTCTGTCGCACAGTCTCGGCACGTCCGAGGTTGCTCCACTCGCGCGGCCGTTTGTCGTTCGCGAGTTCGGTCGCTGCGCCACCGCCCAGTTGGGTTCAGCACACCCGGACACACCCGGACCGGGGTGTCCCGGTACAGGCGATGCCATCAAGCCGTCCGGCGGCGAGACTCGTTCCGCGGTCGCAGCCCAAGCCGAACCGGACGTCAGCGCAGCGGCCCGCCAGGCCGCCTCGCACACCTTCCTGGCGGCCTTCACGGCCGTCCTGTGGACCCTGGCGGCGATCTCGACGGCACTCGCCGGTCTGACCCTTGCTCTGCGCAACCACGGACGACGTCAGATCAACCGTCAGCCGGCCGCACAGTCAGTCCCGAAGCCGGCTATCGGGTCAGGGCCGCGTTGATCATCGGCCAGGACTTGTGAAGATCGTCCTGCCAGTAACCCCAGCTGTGGGTACCGGTTGATCGCAGATCGACTGTGGCGGGAATCCCCAACTGCTGCAATCGGTCACGCATCTTGAGTGTGCATCGGTTGGTAGCCGTCTCGATGACCGCGCCGACCGCGATCTGCTCGGCGAGCTTGGATCCGTTTCCGTTGATGCCGGGCCCGTCGATCACGTCGTACTGGCCGGGCAGACCCGTACCGTTCGAGATGTAGATGGCTTTGCCGCGCAACTGCTCGGCATTCACATACGGGTCGTTGCGAACCCACTCGGGATCGGTCGGTGGGCCCCACATGTTCACCGTGTTCCCGCCGCCACGGATCTCGACAGTCAGTCGGACGTAGGCCTGGCCTTCGGGGTCGCTGGTCATTGCGCAACCGCTGTACGATCCGACGGCACGGTACAGATCAGGGGACTTCAGGGCCAGCTGGAACACCGACGTCCCGGCCATCGAGATACCCGCGATCGCGTTGCGCCCGTTGCCGTTCAGGAGCGCATCCATCAGCGGCGGTAGCTCCTGGGTCAGATAGGTGGCCCACTTCTGGCGACCGAGTTTCGGGTCGTCATTGCGCCAGTCCGCGAAGTAACTCGCCGCCCCGCCCATCGGTACCACCACATTCACGTTGCGGCCCTTGAAGAAGGATGCGATGTCGGTCTGATCGAACCAGCTGCTTCCACCGTCGCCACCAGCTGCTCCGTTGAGCAGGTACATCGTGGGCGCAGGACTCGACCGGTCCTGTGCCGGCAGCACCTTGACCATCAGGTCCGCCCCCATCGCGGCCGACCTCACGGTCACGTCCACGACCCCGTCGACCTGTTCGACCGTGTTCACCACCCGAGAACCGTCGGCCGAGGTCGTGTCGCCGACAATTGGTTGGCCGTCAGGTTCGGCAATTGCCGATCCCGAGCCGAATACTGTCAGGACCAATACGGTCGCCACAAATGTGACAACAGCGGTTTCTACATTTCGATTTGCGAGACGAGGTGTATCACCGATGTGCCACTTCACGAGAATCCTCTCTGGTGCGGCACACAGGGTTCACCCGACAGTTGGCACGTCAGAACCCATGGCGCCGCCACGACTTTGGCACATCCAACCACGGCGCCACTGCGCCACGGGACGCAGACGGTACAACCCGCCTAAAACTTAAGGAAGATTTTTTGTTGTGTTAGATCTTTATTTCTCAACAGCTGTTGTCATCCGCTAATCTTCGCTGTAGTTTCACGGGTGCACGACAACGCGACAAAGGGTCGGGCCGAGGCGTCTTTCAGACGTCGTAGCGCGGATGTCGAACAATTACTTGAAATGCATTTGGCATTTTGTGTTGCGAATTGCCGCACACAGAAAGCCGCCTGCTCGCAGTCAGTGCAGCGTTTCACCATTCGCCCCGGCCACCAGTGCGCTTTTGCGCTACTTCGACAGGAGCTGAACATGGTCAATTTCGGTCTGATCAACGAGTGGGAACCAGCCACGGGCCGGCTCACGAGCTGGGTTGCGTCCCCGGCCGCGCTGGATGAGGCGAAGGGCGCTCCGGTGCATCCCACCCCGGCCTCACATCAGCAAGAAGAGTATCTTCTGACCGCCGCCCGGAACGAGACAGTCGGCTTCCGGTTCTCCCGATTGTGCCTGGTGGCGTTCGACTTTCAGACTCCGCTCGACGTCGATGCCATGACCCGGACGATCAACACGTTCCTCCGGCGCCACGACACCTTCCACAGCTGGTTCTCATGCGAAACCGACGGATCGATCGTTCGGCATGTGGTGGACCCCAGCATCATCGAGTTCCGACCCACCCCACACGGCGAGTTCGACTCCCCCGACGCAATTCGCGCGCACGTCGAGACCGAGACTCCCGGACCGTTCAACTGGGATTGCTTCACATTCGGCACCATCGAACACGAGACCGGCTTCACTTTGTACGCGGCTTTCGACCACTTGGTGACCGACGGCATCTCGTCCGCACTCACCGTTGTCGAACTCCTGCAGCTGTATTCGAGTGAGAGCCAGGGAACACCGAGCGGCTTGGCCGAGGTCGGCAGTTATGTCGAATATTGCGCCAGAGAACGCGCGGGCTCCGCTTCGTTGACGTTGGAGTCGCCTCACGTCCAGCGCTGGATCGATCTGGTCCACTCGAACGCGGGCCGGCTCCCGACCTTCCCTCTCGACCTGGGCGTCGCCAGTGCCGGCTATGCGCGCACCGCCCACCTGTCGACGACGTTGTTCAGCGAAGCCGACGCCGAGAAGTTCGCGACGGTGTGCCGTGACCAGGGCGCCGCATTCACCCCCGGAGTGCTCGCAGTTGCCGCTCTGGCCAGCTATGAGTTCACCGGAGCGGGGAACTACTTCGGCCTGACCCCCAAGAGCACACGGTCTACCCCCGCCGAGTTCAGCTCGATCGGCTGGTTCACCAGTCTCATCCCCGTGCCGGTCACCGTGGACGAATCCTCGACCTTCACGTCCATCGTCGGAGCCGCTCAGGCCTCGTACGACTCGGGCAAAGAGCTGACCGACGTCTCGTTCCACCGCGTGCTGCAACTTGCCGGACCAGACCACGGGGTCAATGTCGACCCTGGATGGTCGGTGCCGATGGTCTCGTACATCGACGTCCGAAAGCTGCCGGGCGTCGATCTGTTCGACGCCATCAACACCGGGCTGTTCGGTAACCGGGGAAGCTCGGAAGAAGTCTTCCTCTGGATCAACCGCTTCAACGACGCGACGACGATCAGTCTTCTCTTCCCGGACACCGATGAGGCACACGCTTCGATCAAGTTGTACGTCGACCGGCTGTCGGAGATCTTCACCACCATTGCTGCGCACGGCGACTACAGCCCGTCGGTGGCGGCCCTGGCGACATAGCAGTGTCTCTACCGGAATCTGTTGCGCTACAGCCACAACAGGCCGAGATCGCCCCGCGGCAGGCCTGGCTGGCATTTGCAGCCTGCCTGATCGCGGTGTTCATGCAGATGGTGGACACCACCATCGTCAACATCGCGCTGCCGAGTCTGGCCACCGACCTGGACGCGTCCTATTCGGCGCAGCTCCTCGTCGCCACGGTGTACACGCTTGCGTTCGCCTGCACCCTGATGACGAGTTCGCGTCTGGGTGAGATGTTCGGCAGGCGCCGGGTGTTCCTGATTGCACTCGCCGGCTTCACCGTGACGTCGGTACTGTGCGGAACCGCCACCGGGGCAACCGAGTTGATTGCGCTACGTGGCGCACAAGGCGTCAGCGCCGCGGCGGCGTCGGCACAGACGATCGCGATCATCTCCGTGTTGTTCCCGCGGGTCAAACACGGCGTGGTGTTCGGGATGTACGGCGCCACCGCGGGGGTGGCAGCGATGCTGGGCCCCATGCTCGGGGGCGGTCTCATCGCCGCCGACATCTTCGACCTGGGCTGGCGAACTATTTTCCTCGTCAACCTGCCGCTAGGAATGATCGCCTGCGTCCTCGCCTTTCGCTATCTGCCGGACGTCAAACCCGGCGAACGGGAGCCGCTGGACGTGACGGGGATGGTGCTCTCGAGCGCGGGACTCTTCCTGCTCATCTATCCCTTGGCGCTCGGGCGCGAGAAAGACTGGCCGATATGGCTTCTCGTGATGCTTGTCGTCTCGATCGTGCTCCTGACGGCATTCGTGTTCTACGAGCGCCGACTCCAGCGCCGCGGTGGCAGCCCCCTGCTGCGACTCGATCTGTTCCACAACCGGAACTTCACGGTCGGCGCCGTGTTGTCGCTGGCGTTCTTCAGCGTCTTCGCCGCGTTCTTTTTCACCGTGTCCATCGCAGCCCAATTCGGTCTCGGCTACTCGGCGCTACGAACAGGCGTATTGACCTTCCCTTTCGCGGTCGGTGCCGCCGTGGGTTCGTTGATCTCCCCCATCTTGGTCGGCCGCATCGGTGCCCGCACCCTGGCGCTGGGAATGGTCGCGTTCGCAGTGTGTCTCGGCTGGACCGCCATGATCATCGATCCTGCGAGTGGCTCACTGGACATCGCGGTGCTCGTGACGCCACTGCTGATCGGCGGTGTGGGCACCGGTATGTTCGTCGCGCCACTGCAGGCGACCATCTTGTCCGGGACCACCGAATCCAATGTGGGCTCGGCATCCGGTTCCATTCCCACCATCCAGCAGATAGGGTGCTCGATCGGGCTAGCCGTGATCAGCATCGCGTTCTTCAATCAAGTTGCCGCACAGTCGCAGTCGGCGGTGGATCAGGCCGCCTCCTCCCTGTCGCGGGGCTTGGAGACCACCTCGGTGGCTCCCCCGTTCCGGCCAGTGGTGGTCGATGAGTTCTCTCGGTGCGCGAATCTGCAGCTGTCGTCGGCACATCCGGAACAGACCCCGCCTGGGTGCGGTGCAACCGACACTCAGAAGCCGGCGACACCGGGCGACGTGCGAGCAACGGTGGCCGCTGCTGCCGCACCAGAACTCAAGACCGCCGCACGGGAAGCCGCCGCGCATTCATTTCTCGCTGCACTGTCGATCATCTTGTGGGCGATCGCGGCAACCGCTCTTGCCCTCGCGATGATCAGCCTCCTGCTGCGACGAACCGAAGACGTACCCCGCTAGTCGCCGAGCACACCGTCCTCTGGCAGACGCAGATCCTGCTTTTCCAATTCCTCGATGTTGACGTCCTTGAACGTGATCACCCGTACCTGTTTCACGAACCGAGCGGGGCGGTACATGTCCCAGACCCAGGCGTCACTCATCCGGACCTCGAAGTAGACCTCGCCGTCCGCATTTCGGGGCACCATCTCGACCGCGTTGGCCAGATAGAACCGACGTTCTGTCTCGACCACGTAGGTGAATTGACCGACGATGTCCTTGTACTCGCGGTACAGGGACAGTTCCATCTCGGTTTCGTACTTCTCGAGATCTTCGGCGCTCATTCCCTCAGCCTAACGTCCTGCGGTCTCGCCCACGCGCACCCGTAGCCGCACATTGCGATACGACATCCTGTGTTGTGGGGACGGGCCGAGCTCGTCGAGACACTGCATGTGCATCTCGGTGCTGTAGCCCTTGTGGACGGCGAACCCATATCCGGGCAACGACGTGTCCATGTCGACCATGATCCTGTCCCTGGTGACCTTCGCGATGATGCTGGCGGCGGCGATACACGCGGCTGCGCCGTCGCCTCCGATCACCGGCAGGGAGGGCGCGGTGAGCCCTGGAACCCGGAAACCATCCGACAGCACATAGCCCGGTTGGACACCGAGCCCGGCGACGGCTCGCCGCATTCCCTCGATGTTGACGACATGGATACCCAGCCGGTCGACTTCGTCTGCGTCGATGACCACTGCACTCCAGGCAACAGCGTGCCGGGTCACGGACTTGTACAACTTGTCGCGGGTCTTCGCCGTCAGCTTCTTCGAGTCATCGAGATCGGCGAGAGAGATCAGCTGCGTCGGCTTGAGGATGCACGCAGCGACCACCAGTGGTCCGGCACACGCTCCACGCCCTGCCTCGTCCACGCCGGCGACGGGCCCGAGCCCGCTGCGGTACAGCGCTGCTTCAAGGGTGCGCAAGCCGGCGGCTCGCCGTATCACCACACGAGGTGGCCAGGTGGTCGCCACCGGTTGCCTACTTCTGGGGGTCGACGGAGTCGACACCGCCGATGCGCGAGAACGGGTAGATGATGTAGCGGACTTTGCCGCGTATGTCGTCGACGGGCACCATGCCACGCAATTCGTCGTCCTGGTGGTACCGGGAGTCGGCCGAATTACCGCGGTTGTCGCCCATCACCCAGACGAACCCCTCGGGTACGTCGATCGGGCCGAAGTCTGCGCCGAAGCACGAATTGAGCTGACCCGTATCGTCTTTGAGGTCGCCGGGACGCATCTGAGCGTTCTCTTCCTGAAGCTCCAGATCGATGTACGGCTCGTCGAGGGGCTGACCGTTCACCTTGACGCCGGTGCGATCTGCGTTGCGGCACTCCACCCGCTGACCGCCCGTGGCAATGATCCGCTTGACGAGGTTGTTCTCGTCCGGCGGGGCGAACCCGAACCACGACATGGCGTTCTGGGCGCCGCGGATGACCGTGTTGGACGACCGCGGCGATTTCCAGCCCTGGTCCCACGATGACGTGGGTGCTTTGAAGACCACGACGTCGCCGGCCTTTGGGTCGCTCCACCGGTACACCAACTTGTCGATGACGATCCGGTCGTTGGTGCATCCGGTGCAGCCGTGCAGCGTGTTCTCCATCGATTCGGACGGGATCACGTACTGCCGGCCGATGAACGTCTGGAGAACCCACGTCAGCGCGAGCACACAGATCAGGATGATCGCGGTCTCGCGTAGCAGCGACGCCTTCTTCTTCGGTTCGACATCGGCGGTGCCGTCGATCCGGCGCCACGGACGTGCTTGCCGATCGGGGTCGGCCGCACGGTCCAGGTCTGCGTGCCGACTGTCGTACGGCTCGTCGCTGTAAGGGTCTGAACCCTCAGGATTGCGGGGGGTGTTTACCACGCCGCAAGCCTAGTAGGTCAGCGCTTTTCTTTGATCTTGGCTGCCTTGCCGCGCAGGTCGCGCAGGTAGTACAGCTTCGCCCGGCGGACATCGCCGCGGGTGACGACCTCGAGCTTGGCAATGTTCGGGCTGTGCACGGGGAAGGTGCGCTCCACACCGACACCGAACGACACCTTGCGAACGGTGAAGGTCTCACGGATGCCGCCGCCCTGACGACGGATCACGACGCCCTTGAACACCTGGACACGTTCTTTGGAGCCCTCGATGACCTTGACGTGGACGTTGAGGGTGTCTCCGGCGCGGAAGTCGGGGATGTCGTCGCGCAGGGACTTGTTGTCCAAGAAATCCAGAGTGTTCATGATGTCGGTTCCAATCTTGCTGTCGGCGTGAGTAGAGGAACCTGGCGGCTTTCGTCCTGGACAATTCAGGTGTGCGGCTCGACCGGTTCGTGCTCCGATTCGTGTGGTCTCCGCGACGAATCAGCCGACTCGGGCGGACCCGGCGTCTGACCGTCAAACGGCAACTGGTCAATTGTGCCAGAACCACCCCCGACGGACGAAATCGCGGCGGCGAGTACCAGCTCCCCTGATTCTCCCGGGGCGGGTGCCGCGTGCACGGTGGCGTCCAGTTCCGCCTCGGCGCCGGACTTCGCGTGCGCAACGTCGGGTTTGCCTGCCATGAGGTCCTGAAGAAAGATCTTCGCGCGGATCAAGGGCCTGCGCACCCGCCGCTCACGTTTCACGGCGGCGTTCATCTTCTTCGGACGTTTGGTGTAACGCCAACGAGCCCACGGCGACGTCGGGCGTGCGAGTCGAATCGACGCCACCAGAAGAAGGGGGAAGATGAACAATCCGATCAGCCCGGTCCAGATCTTGCCCTTGAGCAGCACGACCCCTGCCAGCAGGAGCACAAACGCGGAATAGGCGACGGCCACCACGATCGACACCACGTCCGCAGTGTCCACACCCGCCCAGTCGAGCGGGTGGAACCCGAGGAGAACCAGCCCCATCACCGCGACTGCCACGAAGACCGCGTCTATCGACGCGCGGCCCTCTTCGGCCCAGTAGACATCCCGCAGATAGAAGATGAGCGCGAATTCGTCGAGCACCAGCGCCGCACCGACACCGAACAGCGCGGCAAAGATGGACAGGGTGGTCTGGGACCCGTTGATGGCGAGCGCGATCAACCCGAGCCCCGACAGCATCGTCAGCACGGTCCCGAAGACGACGTGATGGATGTGCATGCCACCGGGGGTGACGTTGCTGAACCACCAGCTGACCTCGGCGCGGATCAGTCGGACGCTGATCCGGATTCCGAGAAACCCGAGGATGAAGCCGATGTACGCCATGAAGAGCGGTAATCGGCCGTTGTCGATGATCGATTCTTGGAACCAATGGCCCATCCGCTGAGATTAGTCGCCGACGTGGTCGCGCAGGAGGTTTGCGACCAAAGACGTCGACCCCATCGCTGCGGCCGCCTCACACACCACTTCGCGGAGCCCTTCGCGGCCCGTGCCCGCGGTTCCGAACTCCACTGCTGCCAGCGCTCGCGCTCGTGCGAACTCTGTCCGGTACTCGGCTGACCGGCCTGCATGAGACGCTGCAAAAGCTGCCGCATCGAACCGCCCTCGAAGGGATGCGATGGCCAGCTTCTGTGCCGGGCTCAGCGGTCTGCCGTTTCTCCAGCAGCTCAGCGCTTCGGTGACCGGACCCTCGGTACGTACCGACGCAGCGTCGAGGGCCATCACCGCAGCGAGTAGGCCGGTTCGGCTGATGTGCCGGGGGTTCACCCGATCCACGAGTCCGGCAACCCCCGACGGCAGGACATCGATGCGGTGAGCATTCATTGTCCGTCCCCCTGCCCGGTGCCCTCGTCGCCCGATGATGAGGTGACGCCGGCATCTGCGAGCAGTGACCGGACCTCGGGAGTGGGGGGTGTGGTGGCGCAGACCGCCAACGGGACGAGATCCCGGGCGGCGAGATAGTCGACGATCACCAGTTCAGGGGACCTGCCGTCACCGACAACAACCTCGTTCGGTTCGGGCACCGTCCCCGGTCGAAGGTAGCCACCGGGTTCACTGGTACCCACTACGATGATGCGGCGTCCGTCGTGGTCTTGCCCGAGTCCCACGGCGATACGGATCCATGGCGCCACCTCGGGTGGCTGTATTGACGACAGATGCGCTGCCCGGGTCTGCAACATCGAGACGTCTGCGGCCGAGACATCCGTGGCAGAGGGCCGGTCGCCGCCGCGCGTCTTCCCGGCTGCCGCGGCCATTGCCGAGCCTGCCCCCATCAGCGCCCGGCATCATCGGTGCGCCGGCGGCGTTGCCGGCTGTCTGGCCATGTTCGCTGTCACGCTGCTCAGCGGCGTGGACCGCAGCGTTGTCAGCGAGTTCGCGACTACCGGATTCGAAATCGCCGGCGACGGCGGCCAGCACGGTGGCAGCGGCGTGTTCGGCGCCCATGGCCGCGGTGATGTCTCCCGTCGTCACATCCACCACCCGCGCCGCCTGCAGGTCTCGATCCGCCATCGCCGCGGCCACGGTGAGTCGCTCGTGGGTCAGTGCCACCAAGTCAGAGAATCGGGCTGCGAGGTCTGATTCGGCGCCGACCAGATGCGCTGCCGTGGCCGCGTGGTCCGCGAGGGCGGTCGCCTTCGCCGCCAGGGCGCTGCCCGTCAGGCCGTCCGTTGCGCCGGCGACCTGTGCGGTAGCCACCACGATGGCGTGCTGTAGGTCGAGAAGCCGTTGCGCCACAACACGATACCGTTCAACCGACCGACCGATCATGTCTGGGTCGATCGCCGGCCAGGCATCGCGCAGGAGCCGTTCGACCTGCTCACCCGGCGTGGTCAGCACCGCTCGGTTCCAGATCCAGGAAGGGGCACGCCGAGATCGGCGGACTGCAGGTCGGTGCATGCGCGGCCGATGTCGTCGACATGGTCCGCCAGGGACATTCGGAGCTGATCCAGAACCGATGCGGTCGCGCGTGAGAGGTGCGCTGCGCCGACCATGAAGATGGCGCCACCGACGTGGGACGAGCAGCATGCCTTCAGCTCGGCGTCGACGACAGCAACTTCTTCGCGGATCGAGTCGATCTCGCCGATCAGCGAAGCGAACTCATCAGCCCCCGCACGCGCCGCTGCGTCGTCGAGCCGAAACGATCCGTTTCCGTACATTGGCCTGCTCCCCCGCTGCCGCATCCCTCAACCCAGGTCGCCGTCAGTAAAGATCCGAATACCCTGGGCCTTGGTGTTGGACGAGTTCCCCGGCCAACCGGTTCCTGCGTTCGGAGAGCTCGTCGTCAGCGCGCCGCACCAGGAGAGCAATCTCATCGGCGAGCTGGCCAGCGCGGTAACGTCGCATCGCCAGAGGGTCGATCGACAGGCCGGTGAGTAATCCCCGCGCGTTGATCACCACCGTGATGAGGCGGTCCTTCGATGTCGCCTCGACGGTAGTCCCGCGCATCTCCTCGGCCAGCACACGCAGACGGTCGCGCTGCTCATCCACCTCGATCAGCACAGCCGCCAACGCGCTGTTGCCGATATCCACCTGCCCGGGCTCGATCCCCATCAACGTCCCCCCTCGCGTCGCAGATGTTAACCCGAGTCGGGTGGCCGACGCTCGATCGGTGGCAGCGCGGTGCGGTCCTACTCCTCAGGAGGTAGGAGGTCGGGTCGACGCTCCCTTGTGCGGGCGAGGGATTGTTCGCGGCGCCACTGTTGCTGTTTGGCGTGGTCACCGCCGCGGAGGACCTCGGGTACCTCGAGCCCGCGCCACACCGGCGGCCTGGTGTAACTGGGCCCTTCCAGGAGGCCGTCGGAGAACGAGTCCTGCTGATGCGAGGACGCGTTTCCCAGTACGCCGTCGATCAGGCGAACGGTGGCCTCCACCATCGCGATGACAGCCACCTCACCCCCGATGAGGACGAAGTCGCCGATCGAGACCTCCTGCACACGAACGCGTCTGGCGGCATCGTCGATCACCCGCTGATCTATCCCCTCATACCGGCCACAGGCGAAGACGATGTGCTTCTCGCGGCTCCACGCCTGCGCGGTTGCCTGGGTGAAAGGGATGCCTGCGGGAGTGGGCACCACGAGAAGCGCGTCGTCTGGACACACTTCGTCGAGACAGGGCCCCCACACCGTGGGCTTCATGACCATTCCAGGCCCGCCCCCATAGGGGGAATCGTCGACGGCGCGGTGCACGTCGTGCGTCCAGTCGCGCAGATCGTAGGTGTCGAGCGCGACGATCCCCTTGTCGATCGCCTTGCCCAGCAATGCCATTCGCATCGGCTCGAGATAGTCGGGGAAGATCGAGACCACCCCGATACGGATGGCAGGCCCCGCCTCGTCGGTCATTCCGGATCCAGCAGACCGTCGGGTGGGTCGATTTCGATCAGGCTCCGGCTCACCGTCGGCACGATTGCGGTGACAAACGGGATCAGGACCTCGCGGCCTTCGTCAGTGGTCACCGACAACAGGTCACCGGCAGGCAGATGCACCACATCGGCCACCACACCGACGTCGTCGCCATCGACGGTGCGCACCGGAACCCCTTGCAGTTCATGGTCATAGAACTCGTCCGGATCGTCGCCGGACGACACCTCGTCGGCGTCGATCAAGAACAGCAGTCCGCGTAGCGCCATGGCGGAGTCGCGGTCCCCGACCTCGGCAACAGACAGCAACAGCCGCCCGGAGTGGTTCCGGGCGGCTGTCACCGTATAGCTGTTCTCGACGAAGGTGTTCTTACCGGTGGACAGACGGCCTCGCAGCTTCTGCCCGATGGCAAAACGCTCTTCCGGAGCGTCGGTGCGGACGTCGACCACCAGTTCACCGCGCACGCCGTGCGTTTTGGTGACGCGGCCGATTACCAGGTCCATCGTCGTCGCTTTGTCGGTGCCTGCGTCAGCGGTCGGTGTCGACGATGTCGACACGAACGCCCCGACCACCGATTCCGGTGACCAGAGTGCGCAGTGCAGTGGCCGTGCGGCCATTGCGGCCGATGACCTTACCGAGGTCCTCGGGGTTCACGTGAACCTCGACAAAACGTCCTCGCCGTCCGGTGACCAGTTCGACGCGGACGTCGTCAGGGTTGGCAACGATGCCGCGAACGAGGTGTTCGACGGCGTCGGCGACGACAACACTCACTTGTCAGCGGCCTCGGCTGGAGCCTCGTCGGCAGCGGCTGCCTCTGCCTTGGGGGCGTCGGCCTTCGAGGAATCGTCGGCCTTCTTTGCGGCCTTCTTTTTCGGTGTGGTGGCCTCAGCGGACGGTCCGTTGTCAGCGGCGGCGAGTGCGGCGTTGAACAGGTCCTGCTTGCTGGGCTTGGGCTCGGCAACACGCAGCGTGCCCTCGGCGCCCGGCAGTCCCTTGTGCTTCTGCCAGTCACCGGTGATCTTCAGCAGTGCTGCAACGGGCTCGGTCGGCTGTGCGCCGACTCCCAGCCAGTACTGCGCACGCTCGGAGTCGACCTCGATCAGGCTCGGCTCTTCCTTCGGGTGGTAACGACCGATGGTCTCGATCGCCCGGCCGTTGCGACGGGTGCGGGCGTCGGCGACGACGATGCGGTACTGGGGATTGCGGATCTTGCCGAGGCGGGTGAGCTTGATCTTGACAGACACGAGTTACTTCCTTCTGTGGTCACAGTGCAATTCGGCGACGCCCCACCGTTGGGGAGCCCGGTTTTGCTGTTCGGTGGTGTGACCGCCGGTCGGTGTCTAGCCGGGTCCGGCGAACCAGCGTCCCATTCTGCCAGAGGGATGGCCCCGAGAAGAAATCCGTCGGGAACACGACACCGACGATGGGTCTTTCAGCCCGCAGCCGTGACGGCGGCGCGTGCGTCCTCGGTGACCAGTTCCATGTTGATCGCGGACGCCGCAACCGCACCGTCGGCTGCTGCACCACCGACCTGAGCCATCAGGTTCGCCACGTTGCCGGCGACGTACACCCCGGGGACGTTGGTCAGACCGGTCTCGTCCGCCTCGATGTACTGCCCAGCTCCCTTGGGGTGGTCGGTCGGTGTCAGACCCAGGTCGACGAGGAAGTCGGCCCGGGCGACGAACCGGGGCATCACCACGATGACCTCCCGCTCCCAGACCGTCCCGTCCACCATCCGAACCCCGGTCAACCGCCCGTCGGACGACTCGACTGCCGCAACTCCGCCCTCGACGACGCGGACACCCCTGGCCGCGAGCTGTGCCGATTCTTCATCGGTGGGTCGTACGGAGTCGTTGACGAACAAGATGACGTCGGCGCTCCATTGCCGGAACAACAATGCTTGATGCGCGGCCTGCTCGGTGACCGCCAGAATGCCGATCGCCTGGTCACGAACCTCCCAGCCGTGGCAGTAGGGGCAGTGCAGTACACCCCTCCCCCATTGCTCGGACACACCGGGGATGTCGGGCAGTTCGTCGGTGAGGCCCGTGGTGACCAGCACCCGACGGGCTCGTACCTCTCGACCGTCGTCCAGTGCGATCACGAAGCCGTGGTCGACGTCTCCCCTGACTGTCTTCGCCTCCGCATCCGCCACGTGCGCGCCGTAGCTCCGCACCTCTTGTCGCGCGATCGCCACGTACTCCACCGGCGAGATTCCGTCGCGGGTCAGCAACCCGTGCACTCCGGCGGCGGGAGCGTTCCTGGGTTGGCCGGAGTCGAGGACCAGAACCGACCGCCGGGAGCGACTCAGCACCAGCGCAGCACTCAATCCGGCTGCTCCGCCGCCCACGACGACTACCTCGTATTCGTCGACAAGCTGCTCTCCGGTACTCATTCCACGTGACTACCCCGAACTGCTCGGCAATAACCCTTGCCGAATCGGCAAACGAGGACGACGATGTCGAGGCATGGAAGACGAACTCCAACAAGCCCTCACGACGGTCGGCCCACGATTGCGAGCACTGCGCAAGGAACGTGACATCACCCTCGCCGATCTGTCCGAGGCCACCGGCATCTCGGAGAGCACCCTCTCACGGCTCGAATCCGGAGGCCGTAAGCCCACACTCGAATTGCTGCTCCCGCTGGCCAAGGTGCACGGCATTCCGCTGGACGAACTCGTCGGGGCGCCGGCGACCGGTGATCCCCGGATTCATCTGCGTCCGATCAAACGGCATGGTCGCACCTTCATTCCGCTGACCCGGCGGGCCGGCGGTATCCAGGCCTTCAAACAGATCATCCCGCCCGCGCACGGCCCCCAGGTTCCCACTCCGCAAACGCATGAGGGTTACGAGTGGCTCTATGTACTGTCCGGTCGGGTCCGGCTGATCCTCGGAGAGCAGGACCTCGAGCTGAAGGCCGGTGAAGCGGCCGAATTCGACACCCACGTTCCGCACTGGATGGGAGCCGCTGGGACCGAGGCCGCCGAGATGCTGTGCCTCTTCGGCACACAAGGCGAGCGAGCGCACGTCCGCGCCACGTCGTGACACGCTCACGAACCCTGAGATCAGACCACGTGCCCACCGCAGACGATGGCGGCGGGCGCACGCAGCGCGGCGAGATCTTCGAGCGGATCCGCTTCTAGCACAAGGACATCTGCGCGATCACCATCGGCGAGTGCGCCTGCATCGAGCCAGGTGCGCGCCGCCGAGCACGCGGCGTCGACGGCCTGCGCCGGGCTCAAACCCACTGTCGACAGAGCCACGATCTCGTCGACGATGCGGCCGTGCTCGACGAACCCGCCCGCATCGGTGCCGGCGTACACGGCAACCCCGGCCTCGATGGCCTTGGCGAAGGTCGCCGGGGCGTCGGCATACAGCTTTCGCATGTGCTTCTGATAGGCGGGGAAACGATCTGCCCCGTCGGCGATCGACGGGAAGTTCTCCACCTGGATCATGGTCGGCACCAAGGCGATGTTGCGTTCGGCCATGCGTGCGATGAGGTCGTCGTCGAGTCCTGTGCCGTGCTCGATGCAGTCGATCCCGGCATCGATCAGACCGTGCAACGCCTGTGCGCCGAAGACGTGGGCGGTGACCTTCGCGCCGAGGTCGTGAGCAACCGAGACGGCTTCGAGAAGCACGTCATCGGGCCATAGCGGCGCGAGGTCGCCGAGGTCCCGGTCGATCCAGTCGCCGACGAGTTTGACCCACCCATCGCCCGCGCGGGCCTGACGCGCAACCTCCGCCGGCAGGTCTGTCACGTCGTCGAGGTCGACGCCGTAGTCGCGCAGATACCGTTTCGGTCGCGCGATGTGTTTCCCGGCGCGGATGAATCGGGGGCAGGTCGGGTCGTCATCGAGTGGATGGGTGTCGAGCGGCGAGCCGACCTCCCGGATCAGCGTTGCTCCCGCCCGCACATCCTGGTGCGCAAAGGACCGGGCCTGGTCGATGGTGACGCCGAGACCGGGCGCGATCCCCACGTGGTTGTGCGCGTCCACCAGTCCCGGCATGATCCAGCCACCATCGGTGATCGTGGTGGCCCCGGCGACCGGAGACCTCGTGATCACCCCGCCATTTACCCAGAACTCGACGGGCTCACCGGAGCCGACGCTACGTCCACGAAAATGCAACCGCGGCAACGACATCGCGACCGCTACCGCTACTTCTTCTTCGGCCGCTGGAACTGGCTGACGTCGATCCCCTCGAGTCCGGGCGGCAACTGATCAAGACCGGCGGGCATGTTCGACAGGTCCGGGAACCCGGCCGGCATACCCGGCATGCCACCCATCCCGGGCATACCGCCGCGCACCTTGGGAGGCGTCGGGCCCCGTCCGCCCTTCTTGCCTTTCTTGCCCTTCTTCCGGTTGACCTTCCGGTTCCCGCCGGGCATCCCGCCCATCCGGCCCGCCATCTGCGACATCATCTTTCGTGCATCGAAGAAACGGTCGACCAGTTGGTTCACGTCACTGACGGTGACACCCGAACCGTTTGCGATCCGGGCACGCCGGGACCCGTTGATGATCTTGGGGTTCTCGCGCTCGGCGGGCGTCATGCCCCGGATAATGGCCTGCACCTTGTCGAGCTGTTTGTCATCGACCTGCGACAGCACATCTTTCATCTGACCGGCACCGGGCAGCATGCCCAGCAGGTTGCCGATCGGCCCCATCTTCCGGATCATCAGCATCTGCTCGAGGAAGTCCTCGAGGGTGAGCTCGCCCTGAGTGATCTTGGTGGCCGCGGCCTCGGCCTGCTGCGCGTCCCAGTGCTCTTCGGCCTGTTCGATGAGACTGAGCACGTCGCCCATACCCAGGATCCGGCTCGACATGCGGTCGGGATGGAAGACGTCGAAGTCTTCGAGTTTCTCGCCGGACGAGGCGAACATGATGGGACGACCGGTCATCTCCCGGACCGACAGCGCGGCACCGCCGCGCGCATCACCGTCGAGTTTGGTCAACACCACGCCCGTGAAGTCGACACCTTCGGCAAACGCCTCTGCGGTCGCCACCGCGTCCTGACCGATCATCGCGTCGAGGACGAAGAGCACCTCGTCGGGCTGTACGGCGTCCCGGATTCCCTTGGCCTGACGCATCAACTCTTCGTCGATGCCGAGCCGGCCTGCGGTGTCGACGATCACGATGTCGTGAAGCTTGGTCTTGGCCTCGGCGACACCCGCGCGGGCCACCTCGACCGGCTCGGTCAACGAGTCGCCCGAAGAGACGCCCAGCTCGCCGGTGCCGCCGACACTGGTGCCGGGGTGTGGCGCGAACACCGGTACCCCGGCCCGCTCACCGACGACCTGCAGCTGGGTGACAGCGCCGGGACGCTGGAGGTCACACGCCACGAGCATGGGCGTGTGCCCTTGCTTCTTGAGCCAGGACGCCAGTTTGCCCGCGAGCGTCGTCTTACCGGCACCCTGCAGACCTGCGAGCATGATCACCGTCGGCGGCGTCTTGGCGAACCTGATCCGGCGGGTCTCGCCGCCGAGGATGGTCACGAGTTCCTCGTTGACGATCTTGACGACCTGCTGGGCCGGGGTTCAGGGCACCAGAGACCTCGGCGCCCTTCGCCCGTTCCTTGATGCGGCTGATGAATCCGCGGACCACCGGGAGGGAGACGTCTGCTTCGAGCAGGGCGAGACGGATCTCGCGACAAGTACGGTCGATGTCCGCGTCGGACAGCTTGCCCTTGCCGCGCAGATCGGTCAGTACATCGGCCAACCGGCCGGAGAGGGAGTCGAACATCCCCCTAGCCTATCGGCACCCCGGATTTACCGGAGTCCTCCTCTGGTTCGCGTGGCGGCGCCGGCGGCGGTACCACCGCCAGGATCGCCGCCTCGAGTCGATCCCGAGTGGAGGATCCGTCGCCCGGCAGACGTATGCAGAACGAATCGACCACCGAACCGCCGAGGGTGGCGACCTTGGCCCAGGTGATGTTCGCACCGTGGTGTTCGAGCACGGCACTCACCCGCGCCAGCAGACCGAGCCGGTCACTGGCCCTCAGCTCCAGGATCAGGCTGTTGTCGTCGTATCCGTCGAACCAGAGCACCTTCGGAGGGGCCTGGGCGAAGAGCGCGGGCACGGCCGGAACGGACGCGTCCTCGGACCCGCCCACCTGCTCGGGCGGGGTCGGCACGGGTGTCTCACGCTCACGCACATCGAGCCGGGCGATCACGTCGATGCCACCGTCGACCGCCTGGATGAGTTGCTGTCGGAGCAGACCGACCTCGGGAGGCTCACCGAACAGCGGTGACACCAGGAAGGTGTTGACGGCACTGCCCGCATGGGTCTGTACCGAGGCACTGAGCAGACGCAGACCCCGCAACGCCAGCACGCCGGACATCCGCGACAGCAATCCCGGCTGCTCCGGTGCGATCATCGTGACCGAGAACGTGTGCGGATTGTCGGTGGACACGAGTTCGACACTGACACCGCCGGCCTCGGCGAGCTCGGTCAACTCGGCGGTGAGCGGTTCGGGAACCGGCAGCTCACCTCGGTCGAGCAGGCGCAGGCATCGGCGCACGAGTTCCCCGATGAGTGAGGACTTCCAGTCACCCCAGACGCCGGGTCCGGTGGCCAGCGAATCGGCCTCGGCGAGGGCGGCGAGCAATTCCAGCAGCACCTTCGACCCGCCGAGGGTGTCGACCACCCCCTGCACCGTCGCCGGGTCATCAAGATCTCGACGGGTGGCCACCTCCGGTAGCAGCAGGTGATACCGGACCATCTTCGACAGGATCATGACGTCGTCGGGCCACAGGCCGATACGGTTTCCCACCTGGTTCGCCAACTCGGCGCCGACAACGCTGTGGTCGGCGCCGCGCCCCTTGCCGAGGTCGTGGATGAGCGCGCCGAGGACAAGAAGGTCAGGCCGCGACACCCGCGTCGTCATGGAACCCGCGTTGGCGGCGGTCTCGACGAGATGCCGATCCACGGTCCAGGTGTGGATGGGGTCGCGAGGCGGGAGATCTCGCACTGCTCCCCATTCGGGGATCAGCCTGCCCCACAGGCCGGTTCGGTCGAGCGCTTCGATGGGAGCGATCATGTGCGGCCCCGTGCCGAGCAGGACGAGCAGGTCCGAGAGGGCATCGGCGGGCCACGGTTCACGCAGCTCGGGCGCGAAATCGGCAAGCCGGGCGAGCGTGGACGCAGCCATCGGCAGCCCGGTCCGGGCGGATGCTGCGGCAACCCGCAAGATCAGGCCCGGGTCCTTGCTGGGCAGGGCACTGCGCGCGAGGACCACCTCGCCGTTGTGCTCGACCACCCCCTCGTCCAGCGGACGACGGATCGGAGATCGGCGGAGTTTCGAAAGCCCTTTGCGCGGAAGCGAGTTGGACGATGTCCGTAAACCGACGTCCACGGCGTAACTGATGGTGCGCGCGCTGTCGCTGATGGTTCGGGCGAGATCGAACCGGTCCCCGATGCGCAGTGCGGCGCCGATCTCGTCGGCATCTTGGGCCCGGAGCTGTTCACGGGGTCGCCCGGTGATCCGGTGGAGTTCGGTTCGTACGTCCAGCAATCGGGTGTACGCCTGTCGCAGCCCTCCACCTGGTGAGTCCGGGCGCAACGTCGCCATACCGTCGGTGAGCTGGGCGATCGCCAGCGCGTCGAGCATGTGTACATCACGTAGACCGCCGCGACCGTACTTGAGGTCGGGCTCGGCGCGGTGCGCGATGTCGCCACTACGCCGCCACCGTTCTCGTGCCTGGTCGACCAGCGCAGGAAATCGCGAGCGGATGTCGGTGCGCCACTGCTGCCGCACTCCGCCGATCAGCAGCTTCGACAGCTCCTCGTCGCCGGCGATGTGCCGGGCCTCCAGCAGGCCCAGCGCCGCGGTCATGTCACTCGCAGCCACCTGGAGTGCCTGCGGGACGGTGCGCACACTGTGGTCGAGCTTGATGTGGGCGTCCCAGAGCGGATACCAGATCTGATCCGCGGTCTCGGCGACCAGCGCCGGATCCATCTCGTCGTGGAGCAGGATCAGATCCAGATCCGAGTGCGGAAGTAGCTCTTGTCTGCCGAGGCCCCCGACCGCGACGATGGCGAAGCCGCTACCCGGTTTGATCCCGATCTCGGCCGCCTTCGTGGCGAGCCAGAAGTCGTGCAGGTCCACCAGGACCCGGCGTAAAGCCGGGGCGTCGACGCGCTTGTGCCCGTCCACCCGGCTGAGCAGTTGCTTGCGGGCCGTGACCAGATCGGTCGCCGCAGCAGGTGTCAGATGAGACGGCTGCGGTCCTGCACCCGAGGGATCCTCGGAGGCAGGACCGCGACCGCCACGTACGAATGGCACTGTGTCTTACAGCGCGTCGCCGCCGCGTTCTCCGGTACGAACCCGGACAACCGCTTCCACCGGCGACACCCACACCTTGCCGTCACCGATCTTGCCGGTTCGGGCCGCTTCCACGATCACGTCGACCACCTTGTCCACGGCGGCGTCGTCGACGACGACCTCCACGCGGACCTTGGGGACGAAGTCCACCGAGTACTCCGCACCGCGGTACACCTCGGTGTGGCCTTTCTGACGTCCATAACCCTGGACTTCGCTGACCGTCATTCCTACGACACCGGCTTGTTCCAGTCCCGCCTTGACGTCTTCAAGCGTGAATGGCTTCACGATTGCGGTAATGAGCTTCACTTAGATCATCCCTCCTTGGCCGTTGCGGCCACTGGAACGCTGTGACCAAATTGCGTGCTGGACCCGCCCAGTGATGCAAAATCGTACGCGGATTCAGCATGTTCGGATTCGTCGGCACCCTCGGACTCGGCTTCGGGGTCGAGTTTGAGACCGATGGTGAACTTCAAGATGAGCGCGATGATCGCGGTGACAACTGCCGAGTACGCAAGCACTGCGAGCGCACCGACGACCTGGCGCCAGAGCTGGTCGACGCCGCCGCCGAAGAACAGACCGTCCACACCGGAGTAGGTGTCGGCGACTGCGACGAACCCGATCAGGATGGTGCCGACAAGGCCACCGACGAGGTGGACACCGACGACGTCGAGCGAGTCGTCGTAGCCGAGCTTGTACTTGAGACCGACGGCCAGCGCACAGAGGATGCCTGCGACCGCGCCGATGATCAAGGCGCCCCAGGTGTTCACGGCGCTACAGGCCGGGGTGATGGCAACGAGGCCGGCAACGATGCCCGACGCCGCGCCGAGTGTGGTGGCGTGACCGTCACGGATCCGCTCCACGAGCAACCAGCAGAGCATTGCCGCTGCCGTGGCGATGGTCGTGGTCAAGAAGGTGCTCGCCGCAGTTCCGTTGGCGGACACCGCCGAACCGGCGTTGAATCCGTACCAGCCGAACCAGAGCAGGCCGGCGCCGAGCATCACGAACGGGAGGTTGTGCGGGCGCATCGGGGTACCGGGCCAGCCTTGACGCCTGCCGAGGATGACCGCGAGAACCAGGCCGGCGATACCGGCGTTGATGTGGACCGCGGTGCCACCGGCGAAGTCGATCACCTTGAGCTTGTTGGCAATCCAGCCACCGGTCTCACCGGTGTAGCCGTCGAACGCGAACACCCAGTGAGCCACCGGGAAGTACACGAAGGTCGACCACAGCGCGGTGAAAGCGGCCCAAGCACTGAACTTCATGCGGTCGGCGACCGCGCCGGAGACCAAGGCCACGGTGAGGATGGCGAACATCAGCTGGAAGGCGACAAACAGTGCGAGCGGGATCGTGCCGAACATCGGGATGGTGACGGCATCGGCGGCTTCGGTGCCAGTGGCCGGGTCGGCCAGAACTTCGGCGGACGCATTGCCACTGATGACGCCGTCGAGTCCGAAGTACTGCGTCGGGTCACCGATGAAGTTGCCCTTGTCCTCTCCGAATGCGACCGAGAAGCCGTACAACGACCAGAGCACCGTGACGATGCCCATCGAGATCACGCTCATCATGAGCATGTTGAGAACGCTCTTCGCACGGACCATGCCACCGTAGAAGAACGCCAAACCAGGCGTCATCAGCAATACGAGCGCGGAGCTCGCCAACATCCATGCCGTATCACCTGTATCCGGCAAATCCATAACGGGATAATCCGCCACCTTCAGTCCTCCTCGAGCTGTTCCCGCCGCGGCATTCTTGCCGCACCGTTGACCTGTCGAGAAGGTTGCTTGCTCCATGTTTCCGTGGTGGCGATAGCACGTTGCCGCTGTGTTAACGGAGCTGGGAGCCGTGTTTCGTCCAGATGTCGTCGCAGGTGGCTCTCCGAACGATGCGACCGAAATCTACGCAAATCGGAGAAGTCGGCAACCTGTGTCGACGTCTACGAAGCGGGAACCGTTCGGCGATCAGCCCAGCAGGGCGTCCACGAACGCTTCTGGCTCGAACGGCGCGAGATCATCTGCGCCCTCCCCGAGTCCGACGAGCTTGACCGGCACACCCAGTTCACGCTGTACGTGGAAGACGATGCCACCCTTGGCGGTGCCGTCCAGCTTCGTGAGGACCACGCCGGTGATGGACACGACGTCGGCGAACACCTTTGCCTGGGCCAGACCGTTCTGACCTGTGGTGGCGTCGAGGACCAGCAGGACCTCGTCGACCGCGGCCTTCTTCTCCACGACCCGTTTGACCTTGCCGAGCTCATCCATCAAGCCGGTCTTGGTGTGCAGTCGGCCGGCAGTGTCGATCATGACCACGTCGACGCCTTCGGCAACGCCCTTGGCGACGGCATCAAACGCCACCGCAGCTGGATCCGCTCCCTCTTTACCTCTGACGACCTCGGCGCCGACTCGCTCGGCCCAGGTCTGCAGCTGGTCGGCTGCGGCGGCGCGGAACGTATCCGCCGCCCCCAGCAGCACTCGGCGGCCATCCGCGACGAGGACACGCGCGAGTTTGCCGGTTGTGGTGGTCTTACCGGTGCCGTTGACGCCGACGACCAGCAGCACCGACGGGGTGCCCGCGTGGGGAAGCGCACGGATGGACCGGTCGAGGTCGGGCTCGATCTGTCCGATCAGCACTCGGCGGAGCAACGCACGGACCTCGGCCGCGTTGTTGACGGGGTTGGCGGCCAGCGCAGTTCTGAGCTGCTCGACGACGGCCATGGTCACCGACGTCCCGATGTCCGCGAGAAGCAGCGTGTCCTCGATCTCCTCCCAGGAGTCCTCGTCGAGATCACCTGCACCGAGCAGGCCCAGCATGCTCTTGCCGAACGCGTTCTGTGACCGTGAGAGCCGGCCCCGCAGATGACCCAGCCGACCGGCGGTGGGGGCGATGTCATCGAGCACCCGGCCCGGTGGAGCGGGTTCGACGGTCGTGTCCGGGATCGGCTCCGCGGGCGCGAGCGGCTCGCGCAGAGGCGTTTCGACTACCGAATCCTCGACGATGGCCGGCTCCACGACCTCCGGTTCGACGATCGCCGGGTCGACGATGTCGGGCTCGATGACGGTTGGTTCCGCGGCCCCAACCTCTGTCGCGGGCTGTTCATCGACGGCCGGCGACTGTGGTTCGTCGACCTTCGGCTCGGGAAGAGGGACGTTGGTGTAACCCCGCTTGGGCGCGTCACGGGGAATCGCTGCATCGTCGCCGACACCGGGCTGACCGTCGGTGTCGGTTCGCTCGATGGTCGGCGTGTCACCGGCCTTCGGCGGTTCGGCCAGCGCGGTCGCTCCGCCCTGCGTGAAGGAGAAACCTCCCCCGGCCTTGTACCCACCGGACTTGTCGACCTGCCGCGACCCGTCCGACGGGGTGCGATCGGCACTGTCGCGCAGCGAGATTCGCCGTCGCCGAGACAGCACCAAACCGGTCGCCACCAGGGCGAGCAGCAGCACGACTACGACAACGACGATCGCGATAACGGCGGTGGTGTTCACGCGCTCAGTCTGCCAGGCCACCGCGCCGAGTGGTTCGACCAGCACCCCCCAATGCGGGCCACGTTGTCTCACATCCCCTCTGCCACAGAACCCGGCTCCACTCCGCATCGTCTCTGCCCAAGAGTCGAGCTCCGCTCCGCTTCGTCTCTGGGCGAAATTGCGACGGCCACGACACGGTCACCGCGTACCGTGATTGTCAGACACTTCCTCCATACTCATTGCGCCCTGACCCTTCCCAGGAGACGAACATGAGCATCACGGTCGACCAATCCGCCCTCACCTCCCACTTTCTCGACGTCAGAGGCCTCACCGATGCGTTGACCGATCCGTTGTCCCCGGAAGACCAGGTACCGCAGTCGATGACCGACGCGAGCCCGGCGAAATGGCATCGGGCGCACGTCACCTGGTTCTTCGAAGAGTTCATCCTGCGAACCGACCCGGACTACACGGTGTACGACGAGACGTTCCGATATCTGTTCAACAGCTACTACGAGGCCGTCGGAGCGCGGCACCCTCGCCCGCACCGAGGTCTCGTGACCCGCCCCGGTGTGGAGGAAGTGACCAGATACCGGGAGTACGTCGACGCCGCGGTGGTGTCGGCGATGAGGGATGGCCGACTCGATGAGGAAGCCCTCCGCCTGGTGGAACTCGGCTGCAACCACGAACAGCAGCATCAAGAACTTCTGCTGATGGACATCAAGCATCTGTTCTCGACCCATCCGTTTGCGCCGCAATACGTCGAGCGGGCACCCGACGGGCAGCCTGCTGAAGCAACTGCCCTGCAGTGGCGTTCGGTGTCCGGGGGTCTCACCGACATCGGCGCCTCGGGATCCGGCTTCTCCTACGACAACGAAGGTCCACGACACACCGTGTTCCTCCAGGACTTCCAGATCGCCAACCGGC
The DNA here is from genome assembly GCF_000506245.1 of Williamsia sp. D3. Taxonomy (NCBI): domain Bacteria; kingdom Bacillati; phylum Actinomycetota; class Actinomycetes; order Mycobacteriales; family Nocardiaceae; genus Williamsia; species Williamsia sp. D3. Next base: position 27,325 of record NZ_AYTE01000031.1, read on the forward strand.
TTGTCACCAACGCCGAATGGCGCGAGTTCATGGCCGACGACGGTTACCGGCGTTCGGAGCTGTGGCTGTCGGACGGATGGGCCAACGTCCAGGCCACCGGACAGAACGCGCCCGGTTACTGGAGTCTCGACGACGGCACGTGGACCACGTTCACATTGTCGGGGCGTAGGCCGGTGGTCGATGCCGAACCGGTTCTGCACGTCTCCTTCTACGAGGCAGACGCGTTTGCGCGGTGGGCCGGAGCACGCCTGCCCACCGAGTTCGAGTGGGAGGCAGCCGCGTTGACGCTCGCTCCTCCGCAGGGCTCGCTGTTGGACCCCGGTCGGTGTCATCCGCGCGCCGCAGGCGCCACGATGATCGGCGACGTCTGGGAATGGACAGCAAGCGCGTATCTCCCCTACCCCGGTTTCGTTCCGGCGAACGGGGCCGTCGGCGAATACAACGGTAAGTTCATGAGCGACCAGCACGTGCTGCGCGGAGCAAGCGCTGTGACACCCGTGGGCCATCAGCGAGCCACCTACCGTAACTTCTTCCCCGCCGCGTCTCGGTGGGCCTTCAGCGGACTGCGATTGGCGAGATGACAGTGTCCGAGTCACGCGAGGCCATCAATCCGCGGCTTGTCGAAGATGCCGTAGCCGGCCTGTGGCAGCAGCCACCAGTGCTGCCGGCGCGCTGGTTGTACGACAAACGGGGCAGCGAGCTGTTCGACGAGATCACTCGCCTACCCGAGTACTACCCGACGCGCCGAGAAACCGAGATCCTCGATCGGCATCGATCGGAGATCGTCTCGACAACCGGCGCCCGCACGATGATCGAACTGGGGTCGGGAACGTCCGAGAAGACGCGGCTACTCCTGCAGTCATTCGCCGGTGCGCATGACGCCGCGTCTCCCGACGACGGTTTCACCTACGTACCCCTTGATGTCAGCGTCGAGATGCTCACGTCGTCGGCACAGCAGATCGCCGCCGAGTTCCCCTCCATCTCGGTGCAGCCACTGCACGGCGACTTCAACGACCCCGACCTGACACTGTCCACGTACCCCGGGCCGCGAATGGCCATCTTCCTCGGCGGGACCATCGGCAATCTGGACGAGACCCAACGGGCGAGCTTCTTCGGTCGGATCGCGCGGTCCCTGAAATCCGGCGACTACTTCCTCCTGGGCGCCGACCTCATCAAGGACACCGGTCGCTCATCGCCGCCTACAACGACCGGGCCGGGGTGACCGCCGACTTCAATCGCAATGTCATCGAGGTGTTGCGCACCGGGTTGGACGCCCAGGGGCTGTACGTGGACGACTTCGAGCACATCGCCCGATGGAATCCCCCCGAACATCGCATCGAGATGTGGTTGCGTGCCCGTCGGAAGGTCGTCGCCCATTTCGGCGCCATCGAACGAACGTGGGAGTTACCGGCAGGGGCCGAGATCCTCACCGAGATCAGCACCAAGTTCGACCTCGATGTGCTGCACCAGGAAATGGCGCGCCAAGGGCTCGAGCACACTCACACCTGGACCGACCATGCGGGCGACTTCTCGGTGGTGCTGGCCAGGGTCGGGTGAACCCGGCCCAACCGGACATCAGCCGGCCGGGGCACCCACATCTTGCCCACGCATGCGTTGCGAGATCACCGTGGTGATGCCGTCTCCCTGCATGCTCACGCCATAGAGGGCATCGGCGACTTCCATCGTGGGCTTCTGGTGCGTGATCACGATGAGCTGCGACTTCTCGCGTAGTTGCTCGAACAACGTGATCAGCCGGCGCAGATTCGTGTCGTCCAATGCGGCTTCGACTTCGTCCATCACGTAGAAGGGCGACGGTCGGGCGCGGAAGATCGCCACCAGCATCGCCACCGCCGTCAGTGACTTCTCCCCACCTGACAGCAAAGACAGACGCTTCACCTTCTTGCCCGGTGGACGTGCCTCCACCTCGATTCCGGTGGTCAGCATGTTGGACGGATCGGTCAGCACGAGTCGCCCGTCGCCGCCGGGGAACAGGGTTTTGAAGACTTCGACGAACTCCCGCTCGACATCGGCGTAGGCCTCGCTGAACACCTGCAAGATGCGGTTGTCGACGTCCTGCACCACATCGAGCAGGTCCTGGCGGGCCTTCTTGACGTCCTCGAGTTGGGTCGAGAGGAAGTTGTAGCGCTCTTCGAGCGCAGCGAACTCTTCGAGTGCCAGCGGGTTGACCTTGCCCAGTGTGTTCAGGTCACGCTGCGCTTTTTTGGCACGGGCCTGCTGGGTGGCGCGGTCGTACGGGAGGGGGGCGGGGGCCACGACGATCTCTCCGCGTTCCTTGGCCTGTTCGTACTCGGCGATCTCGAGATCGGTCGGCGGCAGGGCGACATCGGGACCGTACTCGGCGACCAGGTCGTCGGGACTGATGGCGAAGTCGGACATGATCTGCTCTTCGAGCTGTTCGATTCGCATCGACACCTGGGCCTTGGCCACCTCGTCGCGGTGCACCGCGTCCCGCAGTGCGGCCAGCTGGGTCCCGACCTCTGCCGCAGCCTTTTTGGCGACATCAAGAGCCTGCGTTCGCGACGCTCGCTCGGCTTCCAGCCGGTCGCGATGGGACTGAGCTTGCGCCACGGCGATGTCGAGCCGCGCGGCGATCAGTTTTCCCTGTTCGAGAACCACCTCGGCCACGTCGGCGGCATGGCGCCGGGCACGGTTCTGGCGTTCGGCCCTCGCCCGCGCCTCCCGTTCGGCGCGGGCGGCGCGGCGCAGCGAATCCGCTTTGCCTCGCACCGACGACAGTCGCTCCTCGGCACTGCGCAGTGCCAGTCGAGCTTCCATCTCCACCGAGCGGGCCGCCGCGACCGCAGCCGCAGTGGTGTCGCGGTCGCTGTCAGGAAGGTCGTCCCCCTCGTCGCCGACAGCACTATCGTCGCGCGCGAGCCTCAGCCTCTCCTCCGACTCGGCGAGTGTGGCCATGGCCTCGGCTCGGCCCTGTTCTGCCTTGGCACGCTGACCGACGAGGCGGGTCGTCTCTTCCTGGGCTGCCCGCGCGGTCTGACCGAGCCTGGCGAGTTGCTCGTAGACCGCACCGAGCTGGGCATCGGATTCATGCAGAGCTGCCAACGCCTGTTCAGCCGTTTCACGACGGTCGGTCTGCTGCGTCAGGGCGCCGGCCAGTGCCGCCACCAGTTCCTCGCTGCGCCGCTGGGCGCCTTGGAGTTCGGCGGCGGCAGAATCGATCGCCGACTGCACCTCGATGGTCGACGGTCGATCGCCGGTGCCGCCACTGCGCCAGCCGGCGCCGATGAGGTCGCCGTCGGCGGTGACCACCCGGAGTGAACCGAGATGTGGCACAGCGGGTTTGGCGGCATCGAGCACGAGTTCAGCGGTGTCGATGGTGTCGGCGATGACGGTGTATCCGAGGAGCAGTTCCAGTGCGCCGCGCAGTTCGGCGGGTGCCGAGACCACATCGAGCGCCCAAGTGGCACCTGGCGGCAGCGATCCGGTCCCCCGGCCTGCCGGCTCCAGCCCGCCGATGAGCACCGCGGCTCGGCCACCTTCGTTCTCTCGCAACGCTGACAACGCGGTGCGGGCGGCCGGCAGATCGGCGGTCGCTACCGCGTCGGCGGCCGGACCCATCGCCGCGGCAACCGCAGCTTCGTAGCCGTCGGCGACTTTGAGGAGCGACGACATGGGGCCCAGTAGCGACCCGCCTCGGTTCTCCAGCAGCCAGGCTCCGCCGTCCTTGCGTTCGAGTCCCACAGCGAGGGCATCGATGCGCGCCTTGAGCGAGGTGACCTGCTGTTCTGCTGCCCGCTCTGCGGCCTGTAGTTCTGCCACCCGCTCGTTGGCCTGGTTCAGCGCGGCGACGCTGCGCTCATGATGTTCGTCGAGCCCGAGTTCGGATGCGTCGAGTTCGGCGATGGTGGCCTGGGTGGCCTCGAACTCCTGTTGTGCCGCTTCAGCTCTGGCGGCCGCGTTGTCGATGGCAGCACCGAGGCGTGTGGTCTCGGCATCGATCGACTCGACCTTCGTGCGCAGATTGTCGACCTGGCCCTCCAGCCGGGCCAGCCCTTCGCGTCGGTCGGCGACTGCCCGTACCGCGGCGAGGTGGGCCTGCGTCGCAGCGGCCGCGGCCTGCTCCCGGTCGGTGAGAGTCTCTTTGGCCTCGTCGAGCACCAGTGCCGCGTCGTCGACCGCGTCGGCCAGTGCCGTCTCTTCTTCCGCTGCGACAGCTGCCTGGCGCTCGAGTTCATCGGGGTCGCGACCGGAGTCGGCCTGCACGGGTTCACTGAGGTACCGGCTGCGCTCGTCGGCGATCCGGCACGTGGCGCCGACGCGTTCGGTCAACGCCGACAAGGCAAACCACGCCTGACCGGCCTCGTTCGCCGCGGGCACGATCTGAGCGAGGTGTTCCTCGTTCTCACTCACCTGAGCGTTCAGTTCATCGAGTTGGTGCGCGTACTCGTCCTGCTGACGGCGCAGTTCGGCTTCGCTGGTGCTCTGCTCGGCTAGTTCGGAGCGACGGGTCACGAGATCGTCTGCCGCAAGCCGCAATTGGGCGTCACGCAGGTCTGCCTGAACTGTCTGGGCACGGCGGGCGACCTCGGCCTGGCGACCGAGCGGCTTGAGTTGGCGGCGCAATTCCGCGGTCAGGTCACCGAGCCGTGCCAGGTTGGCCTGCATCGCGTCGAGCTTGCGGACGGCCTTTTCCTTGCGTTTGCGGTGTTTGAGAACGCCGGCAGCTTCTTCGATGAACGCCCGGCGTTCCTCCGGTCGCGACTCCAGGATCGCGGCGAGGCGTCCCTGCCCCACGATCACGTGCATCTCGCGACCGATGCCTGAGTCGCTGAGGAGCTCCTGCACGTCCATCAGACGGCACGAACTGCCATTGATCTCGTACTCACCGGCCCCGTCGCGGAACATCCGGCGGGTCACCGACACCTCGGAGTAGTCGATGGGCAGTGCACCATCGGAGTTGTCGATGGTGAGGGTCACCTCGGCCCGCCCGAGTGGGGCGCGACCGGAGGTGCCGGCGAAGATGACGTCCTCCATCTTGCCACCGCGCAGCGCCTTCGCTCCCTGCTCCCCCATCACCCACGTGAGCGCGTCGACGACGTTCGACTTGCCCGAACCGTTGGGACCGACCACGCAGGTGATCCCCGGTTCGAAACGCAGAGTGGTTGCCGACGCAAAGGACTTGAAGCCCTTCAGGGTCAGGCTCTTGAGGTGCACAGCGCTTCAGCGTACCCAGTACCCGGCGACAACTGGACCAGGCCCGACTGCGAGCCGGCTCACCGTTCGACGAATCCGGACAACCCACCTCGCGGCGCGCTCCGATCCACCACGACGGTGTCGATGCGACCAGGACTGTGACCTGCCTCGATGAGGTCGATCAACTGCCCACAGGCAGCCTCCGGGCCTTCGGCGACGATGAGCACGCGGCCGTCGGCGTGATTGGTCGCCGAACCCACCAGCCCCAGTTCGAGAGCCCGGGCCCGGGTCCACCAACGAAATCCGACACCCTGGACGTGCCCGTGCACCCACGCGGTGAGCCTGATGGTGTCGGCGGTGTCGCCGGGCGAATCGGAAGCCATCGGCTACTCCGTATCGATGCGCAGATCGACCTCGGTGCCGGCCTTGAGGGTGCGCCCCACGGTGCACACCGCATCGACCGCGCGTTGCACCACAACAAGAAGTCGCTCCGCGGCCTCGGGTTCAAGTTCGGACAGGTCCACTTCGAGAACCTCCTCGAGGCGGGGATACACCTCGTTGTCACGATCGGCGTCCCCGGAAACGCGAACGGTCGCGTCGTAGTCGTCGCCGAGGCGACGGGACAGCGGCTTGTCCGAGCTCATCCCCGTGCACGCGGCCAGAGCTACCTTGAGCAATTCGCCGGGGGTGAAGACGCCATCGACATCGGCGGAGCCGATCAGGACCTCGGCCCCGCGACTGCTGCGCCCTGTGTAGCGCCGCGTTCCGGTGCGCTCCACCCACAACTCGGTGGTCTGCTGGTCCGTGGTGACTGGTTCGGTGACGGTCATGTACGAATTAAACACGGAGCGCCCGCGTGCAATTCCGCCCACCGATCAGGCCCGGTCAGCGGACGAAGCGGTAACCCATCCCCGCTTCGGTGAGCAGGTGGCGAGGACGGGTGGGATCAGGCTCGAGTTTTCTTCTCAGCCCCGCCAGATACACCCGCAGGTAGTGCGTCTGGCCTCGGTACGCCGGGCCCCACACCTCGTTGAGGATCTCGGGCTGCCCGACGAGTTTTCCTTCGTTGCGCACCAGCATTTCCAGGATCCCCCACTCGGTCGGGGTCAGGTGCACGGCTTGCCCTGCGCGGGTCACCTGCTTGGTACGCAGGTTCACCGTGAACGATGCCGCTTCCACCACAGGGTGCTCGGCTTCTCGCACCGGTGACGTACCTCGGCGCACCGCGGCCCGAAGCCTGGCCAGGAACTCCTCCATCCCAAAAGGTTTGGTCACGTAATCGTCGGCGCCGGCGTCCAATGCCTGCACCTTCTCCGAGGAATCGCTACGCGCCGACAGCACGATGACCGGGACATCGGTCCATCCGCGTAGGCCGGCGAGCACCTCGAAACCGTCGATGTCCGGTAGGCCCAGATCGAGGATCACCACCTGCGGATTGGTCTGTGCCGCAGCGGTCAACGCACCCGTACCGCTTGCGGCTGTGGTCACGTCGAACCCTCGCGCCTTGAGATTGATGCGCAGTGCGCGCAATATCTGCGGCTCGTCGTCGACCACGAGCACCCGGATCTTGTCACTCATGACCGCACCTGTCCGGGCGGTCCGGTCTGCAGACCGATCACCATCGTGAGACCCCCACCGGGGGTTTCGACTGCTTCTATCGTCCCGTCCATGGCCTGGACGAATCCCTGTGCAACCGAGAGCCCCAGTCCGACTCCACCCCCGGTGTTCCGGTCGCCGAGGCGCCCGAACGCGGTGAACATCTTCTCCCTGTCGTGCGCAGCCACCCCCGGCCCGTGGTCGATCACAGAGATCTCGCACCGCGCCGGATCATCTCCCGTCAGCGCAGCCTTGATGGACACGGGAGCTCTGGGCCCACTGTGGCGTAAGGCGTTGTCCATAACGTTCACGAGTACCCGTTCGAGCAGTCCCGGATCGGCGTGGGCCGCGAGTTCGTTGTCGCTGAACGTGATCCGCTCGGCGCCCACCCGATCCGACCGCGCGATACCGGCAATCGCACGTTCGACGGCCTCGGTCACGTACACCGTCCGCATGTCGGGGCTGACCACACCTGCTGCCAGTCGTGAGGAATCGAGGAGGTTGTCGACCACGTCGGTGAGCTGGTCGGTCGACTCCTCGATGGTGGCCAACAGCTCCGCTGTGTCGTCCGCGCTGAACGCCACGTCGGTGCTCCGGAGACTCGACACCGACGCCTTCACCGCGGCGAGCGGTGTGCGCAGGTCGTGGCTGACCGCCGACAGGAGCGCACGCCGGAGCTGGTCGGTGGCCGAGAGAGCCTTGGCTGCAGCCGCTTCAGTGGCCAGCGCGCGTTGTCTGATCACACCCGCCGCCTGGATGGCGACCGCAGCGAGTACTCGTCGGTCCCCACCACCGAGGGTGGCGCCTCGTAGGAGCAAGGCGAACTCTTCCCCGGGCACAGCGCAGACGGTATCGGCGTCGTCGGGGTGCGCCGGCGGGTCGGCTCCCACGGCGGCCTCCACCACACCTGGCCCGCGGCCATCTGTTCGGACCACACTGACGGCCCGCTGGTCGTAGGTCTCGCGGACGCGTTCGAGGAGTCCGTCTGGCTCTTCACCGCTGAGCACCGCACCGGCGAAGGTGGCGAGCAACTCCGCCTCGCGGCCTGCGCGGCGGGCTTGGGCACGCCGGACGGTGGACGAATCGACAAGAGCGGCAACGGCAACCGCGATCACCAACATGACGACGATGGTGATGAGGTTGTCCGTCTCGTTGATCGTGAAGCTGTATCGCGGTGTCGTGAACAGGAAGTTCAGCAGCAAGCCGCAGACGATGGCCGACAGCGCTGCCGGGCCGATGCCCCCCAGCATCGAGACCGCGAGCACCACCACGAAGAACAGCGCCGAATCACTCGCCAGTCCCAACCACCGGTCGAGCAGCGCGAGCACCCCGGCGGCCATCGCCGGAACCACCACGGCGGCGACCCAGCTCAGCGGGTGGTGGAAGCGGGACTGGCGGATGTCGAGCCGGTTTCGAGTGCCTGCCACCTCATGGGTCACCATGTGCACGTCGATCTTGCCCGACTCGCGGACGACAGTGTTGCCGACGCCCTCGTCGAGCAAGCGCTGCCACCGGGATCTGCGAGAGGTACCCAAGACCAGCTGGGTTGCGTTGACACCGCGGGCGAACTCGAGCAGCGTCTCCGGTACATCGTCTCCGACAACGGTGTGCACCTGCGCGCCGAATCCCTTGGCCAGGTCGGTCAGCCCGGCCAGGTCAACCGATGCCGGATCGGCGAGGCCGTCGCCGCGCACCACGTGCACGACGAGCAGTTCGGCACTGGACCGCGACGCGATCCGACTGGCCCGGCGAAGCAGGGTCGCCGATTCGGGGCCGCCCGTGATGGCCACCACGACCCGCTCGCGGGCCTCCCAGGTGTCGGTGATCGCGTGCGCCGACCGGTACGCGGCCAGCGAGTCGTCGACCTGGTCGGCCAGCCACAGCAACGCGAGTTCACGCAGAGCCGTCAGGTTCCCCTGGCGGAAGTAGCTGGCCAGCGCACCGCCGGCACGATCGCTGGGGTACACCTTGCCGGCCGAAAGTCGTTGTCGCAGAGCCTGTGGCGAGATGTCCACCAGTTCGATCTGGTCGGCGCCGCGAACCACGTCGTCGGGTACGGTCTCGCGCTGGACGACGCCGGTGATCTGTGCGACCACGTCGTTCAGACTCTCCAGATGCTGGATGTTGATGGTGGAGAGCACGTCGATCCCCGCATCGCGCAGAGCCTCGATGTCCTGCCATCGTTTGCGGTTCACCGACCCCGGCGCGTTGGTGTGGGCGAGCTCGTCGACAAGCACCACCTGGGGCCTGCGCTGAAGGACCGCGGACAGATCCATCTCGGACAACGTGGTCTGGCGGTATTCGTACTCCGCGCGCGCGACCACCTCGAGACCGTCGACCATCGCTTCTGTTGCGGTCCGGCCGTGCGATTCGACAACTGCCACAACCACATCGACGCCCTCGTCCGCGAGCGTGTGCGCCTGCGCCAGCATCTCGTACGTCTTGCCCACGCCGGGGGCGCATCCCAGGAACACCTCCAGGGTTCCTCTACGAGTGGTGGACGCCATCATTCGACCCTAGCCGCAGTTGGGTGCGGTCAGCCCCAGCGCGAGGTTGACCTCCAGCACGTTGACCCGCGGTTCCCCGAGGACACCGAGCTGCCTGCCCTCGGTGTGACTGTCGATCACCTCGCGCACTTGTTCGGGGGGCATTCCGTGCACGCGCGCCAGGCGGGGCACCTGGATATCGGCATAGGCCGGGCTGATGTGCGGGTCCAGGCTCGAACCGGAGCCGGTCACCGCGTCGACCGGCACCTGATCGGGACGCACGTCCTCGCGTTCGGCGATGATCGCTCGCCGTGACTCGATCCACCCCGCCAATGTGACGCTGGACGGCCCCTGGTTGCTCGCCGCAGACGCAGCAGGGTCGCCCGGGGCCATGGGATCATCGGCCGCCCCCAGCACCCGCGCATGCAGGTAACCGTCGGGCCGGCCGGGTTCGGCCTGCGGATCGATCCCGATCAGGGCGGAGCCGACCCGGCAGCCGGCGCTGTCGGTCACCACCGACCCCTCGGCGCTCGACCGGTCGATACGCGAGACTCCCCACACCACTGCCGGGTACACCACGCCGAGTATCACCGTCATCATCACCAGTACAGCCACTGCAACCACGCCCTGTCTGATCCATGTCGTACCGAGCTTCATGACAACTACCCCATTCCCGGGAGAAAACGGACGACCAGGTCGACTAGCCAGATGCCGACGAACGGTGTGATGACACCGCCGAGCCCGTAGACCAGCAGATTGCGGCCCAACAATGAGGAGGCCGACGATGGCCGGTACCGAACCCCCTTGAGCGAGAGTGGGATCAGCGCGACGATGATCAGCGCATTGAAGATCACGGCGGATGTGATGGCCGACTGGGCCGAGTGCAATCCCATCACGTTGAGGGTGTCGAGCTGCGGGTAGATGCCACTGAACATTGCGGGCAGGATCGCAAAATACTTGGCGAGATCATTGGCCAGCGAGAACGTGGTCAACGCGCCGCGGGTGATCAGCAACTGCTTGCCGATGGCCACGACGTCGATCAGCTTGGTGGGATCGGAGTCCAGATCCACCATGTTGCCTGCCTCCTTCGCCGCAGACGTCCCGGTGTTCATGGCAAGACCGACATCCGCCTGGGCAAGTGCCGGTGCGTCATTCGTGCCATCACCGGTCATCGCGACCAGTCGGCCACCCGCCTGCTCGCGACGGATCAGTGCGAGTTTGTCTTCCGGGGTCGCCTCGGCCACGAAATCGTCCACACCCGCCTCGTCGGCGATGGCCCGTGCGGTCAACGGGTTGTCACCGGTGACCATGACCGTCCGTATCCCCATCGCCCGGAGTTGCTCGAAGCGCTGGGCCATACCGGGTTTGACGACATCCGACAGAGCGATGACACCGATGACGCGGGCGGGTTGATCGTCTGCGGTGGTTCCGACCACCAGCGGGGTTCCTCCCGCCGATGCGATCTCCTCGACCCCGCGGGTCACCTCGGCCGGTACGGTGCCGCCGTTCTCACCGACCCAGGCGAGGAGTGAATCCGCAGCCCCTTTCCGGATGCTCCGTAGACCCGACGCCTCCGGCACATCGACCCCGGACATCCGGGTGTGCGCGGTGAACGGGACCACCACACGATCGTGCCGGGTCTCGGCGTCGATCGACATCGGGTCGATGCCGAAGTCGTCGCGGCAGAGATCGACGATGCTGCGTCCCTCGGGGGTGTCGTCGGACAGGCTGGATCGGCAGGCCTCTCGCGCCATCTCCTCGTCGCTGATCCCGGGTGCCGGGATCAGCGCGGTGGCCCGGCGGTTGCCGAACGTGATGGTCCCGGTCTTGTCCATCAACAAGGTGTCGATGTCGCCGGCGGCCTCGACGGCGCGGCCCGACATCGCGAGCACATTGCGCTGCACCAACCGGTCCATGCCCGCGATGCCGATGGACGAGAGCAATGCACCGATGGTTGTCGGGATCAGGCACACCAGCAGGGCGATGAGTTTGATCGGGTCCGGAGACTGGCCTGCGTACTGCTGCATCGGCCCGGCTGCCACCACGGCGAGCAAGAAGATGATGGTCAGACTCGACAGCAGGATGTCGAGCGCGATCTCGTTCGGGGTCTTCTTACGCTCGGCACCCTCGACCAGGGCGATCATCCGGTCGACGAAGGACTCCCCCGGCGACGTCGTGATCTGCACGACGATCCGATCCGACAGCACGACGGTGCCACCGGTCACGGCGCAGCGATCACCTCCGGATTCCCTTACCACAGGCGCTGATTCGCCGGTGATGGCCGACTCGTCGACGGTGGCGATACCCTCCACGACGTCGCCGTCACCGGCGATCACCTCGCCTGCAGTCACCAGGATCCGGTCGCCGATGACCAGTGAGCCCCCTGAGATCTCGGTGATCGCTCCGTCGGGCCCGATTCGCCGAGCCATGGTGTCCTGTTTCACCTTTCGCAGGCTCGCCGCCTGCGCCCGGCCGCGTCCCTCGGCAACCGCCTCTGCCAGGCCCGCGAACAGCACCGTGAACCACAGCCAGAAGACCACGCCGAAAGCGAACCAGGACGGCTGCCACACCGCCAGAACAGTGGTGATGATCGCGCCGAGATACACGACGAACATCACCGGATTACGCGCTTGGTCCTTGGGATTCAACTTTCGGATGGCTTGTGGCACCGCGCTGATCAGCTGGCGTGCATCGAACGCTCCGCTGCCGACCAGATCGGCCGTGGTGGTGGATACCGTCTCCGGCACGGGTTCATCAAGGATCGTGCTCATGCCAATGCCTCTGCGATCGGTCCCAGCGCCATCGCTGGGAAGAATGTGAGTCCGGCAACGAGAAGTACCGTGCCGGTGAGTAATCCGCCGAACAGCAGCCCGTGGGTGGGCAGCGTCGCCACCCGATCCCGAGTCCGAACCGCCACTGCGCCCCCGGAAGAGGACTCGGGTGCCGCAGGTCGTCGTTGAGCCGCGAGGCGGCCGGCGAGTGCAAGCACAAAGATCATCGGGAGGAAGCGGCCGAGCAGCATGGCCAGCCCCAAGGAGGTCTGGAACCAGTCGCTGGTGACCGTGAGACCACCGAAGGCGCTGCCATTGTTGTTCGCAGCTGAGGCGTAGGCGTACAGCACCTCGGAGAAGCCGTGCACCGAACCCGGGGTGCCGGGGTCACCTGCATTGCCCTGAAAAGTGCTGGTGGACTCGAGGATCACGGTGATGGACGTTCCGACGAGCACCAGAGCGGGCATCACCAGCACGTACAACGCAGCCATGGTGATCTCGCCCTGGCCGATCTTCTTCCCCAGGAACTCCGGACCGCGGCCCACCAGTAGGCCACCGACGAACACCGCGATGATGGCCAGGATCAGCATGCCGTAGAGCCCGGAGCCGACACCGCCCGGAGCGACCTCGCCGAGCAACATGTTCCAGATCAGTGCGCCGCCACCGGCAGCCGAAAAGCTGTCATGTGCCGAATCGACGGCGCCGGTCGAGGTTCCTGTGGTGGAGACGGCGAACAATGCCGAGCCGGCCACGCCGAACCGCTGCTCCTTGCCTTCCATCATCGCGCCGGCCGCCTGGGCTGCAACGCCGTTGGTCTTCGACTCGAAGAACCACACGAGTGCGAGCATGGATGCCCAGATGACGGACATGACACCCAGGATGGTCACACCCTGCCTGCGGTCGCCGACGAGAGTCGAGTAGGTGCGGGTGAGGCACACGGGGATGATCAGCAACGCGATCACCTCGGCGACATTGCTCAGGGGTGTCGGATTGGAGAACGGATGGGCGGAGTTGGCCGTGAGCGTTCCGCCGCCGTTGGTGCCCAGCATCTTGATGGCTTCCTGGGACGCGAAGGGGCCGATCACGCTGTGGCCGTTCGAGCCGTCCAGGCCCACGAAGTCGAAGCCGCTCCGCAGCGACTGGACCGCTCCCTGGGTCAGCAACACAAGCGCCATCAGCCCGGCCAACGGCAACAAGATCCGTAGTGTGCCGCGCACCAGATCAACCCAGAAGTTGCCCAGTTTGCCGCCGCCCGCGGCGACGATGCCGCGTATCAGCGCGATGGCGACCGCCAGCCCGACTGCGGCCGACAGGAAGTTCTGGACGGCCAGACCGATCATCTGCGTCAGATTGCCCATCACCACTTCAGGCGAATACGACTGCCAGTTGGTGTTGGCGACAAACGAGATGGCTGTGTTGAAGGCCATCGCCGGGCTGACACCCGGACGGCCGTCTCCGAACGGCAGGATCCCCTGGACCCGTTGCAGGACATAGAGGAACACAACGCTGATGAACGAGAAGGCAAGCACGGCGACCGCATAGCCGACCCAGGTCTGCTGACGTGCCGAGTCGATCCGCGCCAGTCGGTAGATGAGTCGTTCAGGAGCGAGGTCGCGGCTGCTCCGGAACACCCGTGCCATGTAGTCACCGAGCGGCACGTACGAGGCGGCCAAGATGAGGATGACGATGCCCACCTGGGCAACTGCGGCCATTGTGGAGTCCACGGGTCAAAACCTCTCGGGACATACGAGAGCGACAGCCAGGTACAGCACCACGGCGATGGCGACGACCACGAGCACCACATTGGTCACGCCCTCGGCGGTCATCGGTCACCTCGCGCCGCGACCACCCGCACCACGACGAGGCACAACGCAAAACTCCCGAAAACCGCTGCCATGAAGGCAAGATCTGCCACGTTCCACTCCTGCACACGTGCCGGACTACTTCGACGAGTCCGGCTGGTGGTGCAAGCATGTATCCGTCGCCCGATCAGATCGACGGCGTTAACGGTCTTTCGACGCTGCGACCTGCGGTCTTCACGAGTTTTTTACGGCGTCCCGGTTCCGGGCGAACGTTCTTCGCCATGGCCCGGACCGCCGGCTCACCACCGGTCGAAGTGGATCACGTTGTCGAGCGGTTCTCGCGGCGCCGGCTTGAAGGTCTCACCCGTGTAGTACGCCGTCGGGATCAATGCCGCCTGATGAAATCCCGCTGGCACGCCCAGCAGGTCGGCCACCTCGGCCTCACGTTGCAGATGCAGTGTGGTCCAGGCTGTTCCGAGGCCGCGAGCGCGCGCCGCCAGGCAGTAGCTCCACGCGGCGGGCAGCACGGAGCCCCACAATCCGGCCTGATTGTCCGGCGGCAAGGTCTTGCCCGCCTTGATGCACGGGATGACAAGAACGGGCACCTCGCCCATGTGCTCACCCAGCCACGCCACGCTGCCGCCGACGCGCTGCTGAACCGGAGCCCGGTTCGGGTCGTCGGCGAACAGGGCAGCGGCCGAATGACGCGAGTTCAGGTACTCCTCGGTCAACTCGCCGTAAATCCGGCCGATTGCCGCGCGCAGTTCCGGGTCGGTGATCACCAGCCACTGCCAAGCCTGGCGGTTGGAAGCCGAGGGCGCCTGCAGTGCGATCTCCAGACACTCGCGGACGAGTTCGATGGGCACCGGCCGCGTCAGGTCCAGGCGTTTACGTACCGTTCGGGTGGTGGTGAGCAATTCATCGGGTGTCAGATCCAGGGTCATGCCCCGATGATGCCCTAGCCGTCACGGTCTAGATGCGTGGGCGCACCTGGCAGCGTGGGCAACTGAACGAGCTGCGGTTCATGAACGCCTCGCGCCGCATCGTCGCGCCGCAACGACGACAGGCCTCCCCTTCACGGCCGTAGGCGTTCAGTGAGCGTTCGAAGTAGCCCGACTGTCCGTTGACGTTGACGTACAAGGCGTCGAATGACGTCCCACCTTGATCGAGTGCTCGCTCCATCACGTCTTTGGCGTTGTCGAGCACCGACCGTAATGCTTTGGCGCTCAACTTGTCGGTGAGCCGCCTGCCGTGGATCTTGGTGAGCCACAATGCCTCGTCGGCATAGATGTTGCCCACACCCGACACCACGGTCTGATCCAGCAGCGCACGTTTGACCTCGGTGTGCTTGGCCTTGAGCAGCCGGACAAC
The DNA here is from genome assembly GCF_000506245.1 of Williamsia sp. D3. NCBI lineage: Bacteria > Bacillati > Actinomycetota > Actinomycetes > Mycobacteriales > Nocardiaceae > Williamsia > Williamsia sp. D3. The sequence continues at coordinate 42,523 of NZ_AYTE01000031.1, forward strand.
GGCATCGGGGTCGTAGTCCGGGTCAAACGGATCGGGCGCAATGTGCGTGATCGACGCCGGCCCTGGCCCTCCGGTGGTCGAACGATGAGACGGCAGCTCGACCAGGTCGTCGACCATCCAGCCGCCGAATGTGCGTTGGTCGACAAACCGGAGTTCCTTGCCATCGTCGAGTGTCGCCCGGATTCGCAGGTGTTTCTCGTCCTCGGCACCGGCGGTCTGCACCAGCATCTGACCGCTCATTCCCAGGTGCACGACAAGAGCCAGTGCGTCGGCGCCACCGGCGGGGTCAGCTTGCAGCCACAGGTATTTGCCGCGACGACGCGCAGCCGTGACGGTCGCACCGGACAGCAGGCCGGTCAAGTCGAGTGGGCCGCCCAGATGCCGCCGGACCGCCCGTGGGTGCAGGACGTCAACGGAGACGATGCGCCTACCGACCACGTGGGCGAGCAGACCGCGCCGAACGACCTCCACCTCGGGCAGTTCAGGCATCGTCTCCGGATCCGGAGATCGCCTTCCAGGCCATCGACGCCGCGAGTTGCTCGGCTTCTTTCTTGGTCCGCCCGACTCCCGATCCCATCGGGTCGCCCGCGACAACCACCGTCGCGGTGAACTCCTTGCAATGATCCGGTCCGGTCGAGGTGATCTGGTAGGCAGGCACCCCCAGTCCCTTCTCGGCGGTCAGTTCCTGCAACGAGGTCTTCCAGTCGAGTCCGGCGCCCAGGGCGGCAGACCGGTTCAGTGCCGGCTCGAAAAGCTTCAGGACGGTCGCGCGAGCGGTTTCGAGACCGTGCTCGAGATGGACCGCGCCGATCAGCGCCTCCATGCCGTCGGCCAGGATGCTGGCCTTGTTCCGGCCACCGGTCATCTCTTCGCCCCGGCCCAGACGTAGGTGAGCTCCCAACCCGCCGGGTCCGAGTCCACGCGCGACATCGGCTAGGGCGTGCATGTTCACCACACTCGCCCGGATCTTGGCCAACTCGCCTTCGGGGCGATCGGGATGGGTGCGGTACAGCTGCTCGGTGATCACCACCCCCAACACCGAATCACCGAGGAACTCCAGCCGTTCGTTGGTCGGCAGGCGACCGTGTTCGTACGCGTAAGAACGATGGGTCAGAGCCAGGGTGAGCATCTCATCAGACAGGGAGATATCCAGTGCGGCAAGAAGATCGGCGTGATCGGAGTGCACTTGCGCGGCACCACGGTCGGTTTCGGTCACTTCTTCGACTCGGGTTCCTCGGCGAACTTCGCGGCAAGACCAGCCCACCGCGGATCGATCTTGTCGTGGTGATGACCGGGGTCCGCAACGGCAAGGCGTACACCGCATTCGGGACACAGCCCGGGGCAATCAGGTGAGCACAGCGGCGCATTGGGGAGGTCGAGCGCCACCGCGTCGACGATGGCCTGCTCGAGATCGATGGTGTCATCGACGATGCGATGGACCTCGTCGGCGTCCGTGGTCTCGTCGGTCACGCTGTCCGGATAGGCGAACAGTTCGGTCAGATAGACGCTCGACGTTCCCGCGATGGGCTCGAGGCAGCGAACACATTGCCCCTCGGTCTCACCACTGACGCACCCGGTGACCAGAACACCCTCGGACACGGCTTCGAGCCGCAAGTCGAGGTCGATGTCACTGCCGGCCGGGATGGCGATCATGTCCAGGCCGATGCGAGGGGCAGAGGTGATGGCACGATGCACCTCCTGCATCGAACCGGCACGTCGTCCGAGACTGCGAATGTCCAGACTGAACGGGCCGGTGGCGGGGCGATCGTGGCGGGTTGAATTACTCTCACGCTGCGACACAGGGAACCACGATACGCCCCTGATCACCGCATGCGACAATCCTGACGCCGCGCCGCGCCGCCGATCAAGACGCGGTGGTCAGACCGCCATTCCGGTGCCGAAATCCCCACGGTGGACATGCTCGGCGTAGTCGTGCACCCCTGCGCCCGTCCGAAGCTGTTGCCGACCACGATTGACCGAGCGGATCGTCCCGGTGAGGAGTTCCTCGAACTCGGCCAATTTGTTGTCCACGTAGATGTCGCATTCGCCGCGCAGACGATCGGACTCGACGTGTGCCGCGTCGATGACCCGCTCGGACTCGGCACGGGCAGCCTGGACCACCTCGGTCTCGGAGACTAGCCGTTGCTGCTCGGCGATGCCCTCTGCCACCGAGCGCTCGTAGTTCGCGTTGCCCGAGGCGATCATGCGTTCGGCCTCGGCGTGCGCACGCCCGGTCACGGACTCGTATTCACGATGGGCTGCCGAGGCCACCCGTTCGGCCTCCGCGGTGGCGTCCGCCAGCAGTTGTCCCGAGTGCGACTGGGCCTCGGCAACCATGCGGTCGGCCTGCGCCTTCGCCTCCGACAGGAGGCGATCGGCCTCTGCACGCGAATGCGCCAGCAACGAATCGGACTCCGCGGTGGCCTCACCGACGAGGGTGTCGGCGCGCATGCGCGCGTCGCCGATCAGCTTGTCGCGCTGATCGAGGACGTCCTGCGCGTCGTCGAGGTCGCCGGGGATGGCGTCCTTGACGTCGTCGAGCAATTCGAGCACGTCGCCTCTGGGGACCACGCAACCCGCAGTCATCGGCACACTGCGCGCTTCTTCGACGATGGCGCCCAATTCGTCCAGCGCTTCGAATACCCGGTACACAGCTACCTCACTCCTCGTCGCGACATCGGCCGGTGACCTACTAGGTCCCCACCCGCGTGCAAACAGTGGTTGGTGTTAATTCTGTGACTATTGTGCCCACTGGTACGCCTGAGACTCGTCAACCTACGGGGCGTGTCGTGGTACCAAACCAGGATCTGACCCGCTCGGCGGCCTGCCCGGACCGACCGGTCAACGAGCGGAGAGTTTGGCGAGCAGTTGTTCGTGGACCACCGGCGGCAGGAACTCGGTGACCGGTCCACCGAGAGTGGCGACTTCCTTCACCAGCGAGCTCGAGACATGGGCCAGACGCGGGTCGGTCAGCATGAAAATGGTCTCTGCCCCGGTGAGATCCCGGTTCATCTGCGCCATCGGCAGCTCGTATTCGAAATCCACGGCGCCGCGCAGGCCCTTCACGATCGTGTTCATCCCCTGCGAACGCACATAGTCCACGAGCAATCCCTGCCAGCTGTCGACCCGAACGTTGGGCAGATGAGAGGTGGTCTCCTGCAGGAGCGCGATGCGTTCGGGGATCGTGAAAAGACCACTCTTCTTCGGATTGACCATCACGGTGATCACCAGCTCATCGAACCGGGCGGCAGCCCGCTCGAAGACGAACAGATGACCTGAGGTCACCGGGTCGAATGAACCCGGACAAACAGCTCCCGACATGGGAGTCAAGTTATCAGCCTGCGGGCAGTCGACTCACCCATGAGGCGGGCGGTACAGGGCAACCTCGACCCGGGTTTCCCCATACCGGCGGATGATGACGTCATCGAACTCGGACGGCCACCGGGTGTCGGCCGCGCGAGCAGCGCGCTCCAGCACGACCAGTCCCCCGTCGGAGACCGCCCCGTCCGCGAGCTGCCGAACCAGGTGCGCAACCTCATCGTCGGGCAGATCGTAGGGCGGATCGGCGAGCACGAGGTCGTAGGCACCGCCGCTGCGCTCGAGATGTTCAGCCGCTCGGCGGCGGATCACCCGCCCGCCCGACAACCCCGACGCCCTGACATTCGCCTCGATGATCTTCACCGCTTTGGCGTCGGCCTCCACGAACATCACCGATTCGGCCCCCCGCGACAACGCCTCGAGCCCCAGCGCGCCGCTTCCGGCGAACAGATCGAGCACGATCAGCCCGGTGAAGTCGATACGGGCCGCCAAGATGTTGAACATCGATTCCCGCACCCGGTCGGTGGTCGGCCGGGTGCCGGCGGCGGGCACCGACAGTCGGCGACCGCGGGCCGAGCCGGCGATGATGCGGGTCATGCGTCCATTGTTTCGGGTGTCCGGCCCGGCCCCGGAACCCGGGTCGGGCGGCCCAACTACTTGCAGCCTGCAAGTTTTTGTGAGCCACCTCACAAACCGGGGTTGAACAGGGCTTATACCGGCGCTTTTGCGGTCAATTTCGACAACCGGGTGACTTTCGTGTGACACGTTGTTAACTTCAAATTCGATATGAGCCCAACTCAGATCAGCGCTACCCTAACCGCCGCGCCGGACGCGGTGGCATTTCGTTCGCCAAAGGTTTCCGACGGAGTCCGGCTCTGGGAAATCGCCCGTGACTCGCAAGTTCTCGATCTCAACTCGAGTTACGCCTACCTGCTGTGGTGCAAGGATTACGCCGAGACATCGGTGGTCGCCGAAGTGGACGGACGCGTCGTCGGCTTTGTCACCGGTTACCTTCGCCCCGAACTCCCCGATGTGGTGATGGTGTGGCAGGTCGCTGTCGACGCCGACCAACGGGGACTCGGGCTGGCTGGAAAAATGCTGTCCCAGTTGATGGATCGACTGGAGCCGCGTGGCATCACCACCCTGCACACAACGATCAGTCCGGACAACGAGGCGTCGGTGGCCCTGTTCACCGCCCTGGCCGAACGTCGTGGCATGAGCATCACCAAGGAGAACTTCTTCTCCCCCGCCGACTTCCCGGACGACCACGAACCAGAAGATCTGTACGCCGTCGCACCGCGACGCCCGAGATGATCTGTCGCGGTTAGGAACACCGCATCCGACCACCGCTACCCGTGGTCACTTCACGGCAGAGCCGGGACCGACCCGGCCGCCACATCGTCACCAGTTGGAATACAGCTGTATTTTTCGCACCCTACTGTGCTTCAGGCACACCCGGAGGACACGACAGACATGACTGCATCCATCCAAGAAACGTTTTCCAGCAACATTTTCGAGACCCGCGAGTCCGAGGTTCGTAGCTACAGTCGCGGCTGGCCGGCAATCTTCACCAAGGCCAAGGGCGCATGGCTCACCGACCGCGACGGCAAGCAATACCTCGACTTCTTCGCCGGCGCCGGTGCATTGAACTACGGGCACAACAACCCGATCCTCAAGTCGGCCCTGCTCGACTACATCGAGAACGACGGCATCACTCACGGTCTGGACATGTCCACCGTCGCGAAAGGCGAGTTCCTGCAGGCATTCCAGGACAAGATCCTGCTGCCGCGCGGACTCGACTACAAGGTCCAGTTCCCCGGACCCACCGGTGCCAACACCGTCGAAAGCGCTCTGAAGCTTGCCCGCAAGGTGACCGGTCGTACATCGATCATCAACTTCACCAACGCATTTCACGGTATGACCCTGGGAGCACTCTCGGTCACCGGCAACTCGATGAAGCGCGCCGGCGCAGGTATTCCCCTGGTGCACGCCACTCCGATGCCGTTCGACAACTACTTCGACGGTGTCGTGGAGGATTTCAGCTGGTTCGAGCGCGTTCTCGACGACTCGGGTAGCGGTCTCAACCGTCCGGCAGCCGTGATCGTCGAGACCGTCCAGGGCGAAGGCGGCGTCAACGTGGCCCGGCCGGAATGGCTCAGGGCCCTCGCCGAACTCTGCAAGCGGCGCGAGATCCTCTTGATCGTCGACGACGTCCAGATGGGCTGTGGCCGGACCGGACCGTTCTTCTCGTTCGAGATCGCCGACATCGAGCCCGACATCGTCACGATGTCGAAGTCGATCAGCGGCTACGGAATGCCCATGGCACTGACACTGTTCAAACCGCACCTCGACGTGTGGGCACCGGGCGAGCACAACGGCACCTTCCGCGGCAACAACCCCGCCTTCGTCACCGCCAAGAAAGCGATCGACACCTACTGGTCGGACGACAAGTTCGAGAACGAGGTCATCGCCAAGGGTGAGCGGATCCGCGACTCGTTCATCTCGCTGTGCAGCGCGCACCAGGGCATCACGACCCGCGGTCGGGGCATGGTCCAGGGACTGGTGTTCGACGACGCCGAAAAGGCAGGCAAGGTGTGCGCACTCGCGTACGACCGTGGGCTGCTCGTCGAGACCTCCGGCCCGTCAGACCAGGTCGTCAAGTTGCTGCCGCCGCTGACCATCACCATCGAAGAGCTCGATCAGGGGCTGGCGATCCTCGGCCAGGCCACGGCCGAGGTGCTCAGCGCCTGAGCCAGCCCGACTCGACGAAAACCCAAGCGCGCGAAAGGACTACACGTGATCGTACGTACCACCAAGGAAATCACCGGCACCGAACGTGATGTCGAGGCGGAGAACGGCAACTGGCGTTCCAAGCGCATCGTCCTCGGCGGCGACAAAGTGGGGTTCTCCTTCCACGAGACGACCATCAAGGCAGGTTCGGTCAACGAGTTCCACTACGCCAACCATGTCGAAGCGGTATGGCTTGTGGAAGGCGCGGGGACCCTCACCGATCGCGAGACCGGCGAGGTGTACCCGCTCGGGCCGGGCACGATGTATCTCCTCAACGGGCACGAACGGCATACGGTCACCGCTGACACCGAGCTGCGCATGCTCTGTGTGTTCAATCCGCCGGTGGTCGGAACCGAAACGCACGACGAGAACGGCGTCTACCCGCTGGTGACCGTCGGCACCTGACCGGTTCGCCGGATGGCGGGCCCTGAACCCGGGCTTCGCTGGGTAGCGTTGTGCTGGCGCTTGTGCGATTGCGTCAGATGCCCGGGCCCTCCGACCGTCACCCGAGGCGAACCAGCAAGAAACTCGGCACCCCGACGGGGGTGCCGAGTTCTCGTCGCCGGGGAGCCGTCGCGGTCGGGGTATTCTGGACGAGGTGCGAACCCGCCCCATTCGCTGGACACCGGCCCAGCCCACCGCACCGGACCCCGATCTGCCCCATCGGATCGACGAGCTGGCACAGCTCCTCGACGGACGTCGTGTGCTCGCGCTGACCGGCGCCGGGATGTCGACCGATTCAGGGATACCGGACTACCGCAGCCCCGGAACTCCCCCACGGACGCCGATGACGATCGAGATGTTCTTGAGCTCGAGCGACTTCCGCCGTCACTACTGGGCACGTAATCACCTCGGCTGGCGTCACATGGACGCAGCGGTTCCCAACGCGGGCCACCGCGCCCTCGCCGCCTTGGAACGCCGGGGCACGGTGAGCGGTGTGATCACGCAGAACGTCGACATGCTCCATCTCAAGGCCGGCAACCGCGCTGTGCTCGAACTCCACGGCAGCTACGGGCGTGTTCGTTGCCTTGATTGCGAACACCGGGTCTCCCGGCACCGGCTTGCCGAACTCCTGGAGCCGGCAAACGCCGAGTTCGTCAGCAGGATTCGTGGCCGCGGCGCCATCGAGGTGGCCCCCGACGCCGATGTGGTTGTGGAGGACACCACCGACTTCGCGATGCTCGACTGTCCGGACTGCGGCGGAATACTCAAACCAGACATCGTCTACTTCGGCGAAAGCGTGCCGAAAACAGTTGTGCAGCAAGGCTATTCGATGGTCGATGATGCCGATGCGGTACTTGTCCTGGGGTCATCCCTGACGGTGATGAGTGGGCTGAGATTTGTTCGGCACGCCAGGCGTACCGGCAAACCGATCGCCATCGTCAACCGGGGACACACTCGCGGCGACGAGTGCGCGACCATGAAGATCGACGGTTCGTGCTCGGAGGTGCTGACCGGGTGGCTGGAGTCAGACCGCGACGAGATCGTCGGCGTGAACCACCGGCCGTCGTAGATCAGGGGGCAGATCGGCCTTCGACTTGCCCACCATCTGGGCCACCTCGGTGGCGTCGTACGCCACGACCCCCCTGGCCATCGTGTGGCCGGACTTATCCGTCAGATCGACCACGTCGCCACCGTAGAACCGGCCCGACACCGCGGTGATACCGGCCGACAGCAGTGAACGGCGCGCGGTGGCAACGGCCTGCACCGCCCCGTCATCGAGCACCAGACGTCCACTGGCTTCTGCGGCGTGCCGCACCCAGAACCTGCGCGCCGAAAGTCGTTGCGGTCGAGGCGCAAACGCAGTACCGACCGAGGCATCGGTCAGCGCTGCGGCGACATCGGCCGCCGCTGCCAGCAGCACCGGCAACCCGGCATCCGCGGCGAGGCGGGCAGCCGACAACTTCGATGCCATGCCACCGGTCCCCAAGGCGCCACCGGTGCCGGCGATCACACCGTCGAGGTCCTCGGGGCCGTCGACTCAGAGATCATGGAGGCGTTGCCCTTGCGGGGATCCCCGTCGTAGAGACCGTCGACATCGGACAGAAGGACCAGCGCATCAGCGCCCGCCAGGTGCGCGACCAGAGCCGCCAGCCGATCGTTGTCGCCGAAGCGGATCTCGTTGGTTGCCACGGTGTCGTTCTCGTTGACGATCGCGACCGCGCCGAGAGACCGCAATCGATCGAGGGTGCGCTGCGCATTGGCGTGGTGTGCACGCAGCGAGATGTCATGGGCCGTCAGCAGAACTTGCCCGACGGTGCGACCGTATCGGGCGAACGACGTGTTCCACGCGTGCGCGAGGGCCAGCTGACCGACGCTGGCCGCTGCCTGCTTGGTGGCCAGATCCTTCGGCCGGCTCTTGAGACCCAACGGCGCGATACCCGCTCCGATTGCGCCGGACGACACCACGATGACATCCGAGCCGGCCTGCATCCGCGCTTCGATCGCATCGGCGAGGGCATCGAGACGGCCTGTGTCCAGGCCGGTCGCCAACTCGGTCAGAGCCGAGGAGCCGATCTTGACCACAACGCTGCGAGCTCCCGAAATCTGTTGCCGGGTAACACTAGCCACGTTCGTCCGGATCCTCGGCATCCACATCGAGGCCGCGCCGCAGCCGTCGTGCGATCTTGCGCTCGGAGGCACCGACACGCTCCGGGCGATCCAGACGGATATCGGTACCGCGACCGCTCATGGGGAAGTCCTCCGCGACAGGCGTCTGCGGTTCCCACTCGAAGGACACGTCTCCGATGGTGACCGGGCAGCCGGGCTCGGCGCCCTGCTTGACCAGTTCCGCCTCGACACCGAGCCGGTTGAGTCGGTCGGCGAGATATCCGACGGCTTCGTCGTTCTCGAACTGCGTCTGCTTGATCCAGCGCTCCGGCCGCGTACCACGCACGATGAAACCACCGGGCTGATCGGGATCGGCGATCACCGAGAAACCGTTGTCGTCGGTGGGGATCGGGCGGATCACCGGGCGCCTGGCAACCGGTTTCGGATGGTCGATGCGGTACTGGCGCACCATGTCGGCCAGTGCGTAGGTGAGTTCCTTGAGGCCCTTGTGGGAGACGGCAGAGATCGCGTACACCGGCCAGCCACGTTCTTGCAGTTCAGGAGTGACCATCTCGGCGAGTTCGGCCGCATCGGGCACGTCGGTCTTGTTCAGGATGACCACGCGAGGCCGGTCGGCGAGATGCCCGAGACCGGTATCTGCCTGCAGAGCGGGCTGATACGCGGCCAACTCGGCCTCCAGCGCGTCGATGTCCGACACCGGGTCTCGACCGGGCTCGAGAGTGGCGCAATCGACCACGTGCGCAAGCACCGCACAGCGTTCGAGGTGACGGAGGAACTCCAACCCCAGCCCGCGGCCGGCAGACGCTCCCGGAATCAGCCCAGGAACGTCCGCGACGGTGAAGACATCTGAACCACTGTTCACCACACCAAGATTCGGCTGAAGCGTGGTGAAAGGGTAATCGGCGATCTTCGGCTTGGCCGCCGAGAGCACCGAGACGAGAGACGATTTGCCTGCGGACGGGAAACCAACGAGGCCGACGTCGGCGACGGATTTGAGTTCGAGGACGAGTTCGCGGACCTCGCCTTCCTCCCCCAGCAGAGCGAAGCCAGGCGCCTTACGCGCCTTGGACGCCAGCGAGGCGTTACCGAGACCACCTCGTCCACCGGACGCCGCAGCGAAAGTGGTTCCCGCACCGACCATGTCGGCCAGGAGCCGACCGTCGCGGTCGAGCACCATGGTGCCGTCAGGGACAGGAAGAACCAGTGGTTCCCCGTTTGCGCCGTCACGGTTGGCACCCGCACCGGGCCGGCCGTTACCGGCCTTCGCGTGCGGATGGAAGTGGAAGTCGAGCAGGGTGTGAACCTGCGGGTCGACCACGAGGGTGACATCGCCACCGTTGCCACCGTTGCCGCCGTCGGGTCCGCCGAGGGGTTTGAACTTCTCGCGGTGCACCGATGAGCAGCCATGACCACCGTTGCCCGCCGTTGCGTGAATCGTCACGCGGTCAACAAATCTGGACATGGAACCACCTGTGAGAGAGTTTGGAATTTTCTAAGGGGCGGGCGGGATCTGGTGATCCTGCCCGCCCCTTAGGAGCTGGATTGCATTGCGCCGGATCAGGCCTGCGCAGGCTCCGGAACGATGTTCACGGTCTTGCGGCCACGCTTGCTGCCGAACTCCACAGCACCGGGAGCCAGGGCGAACAGCGTGTCGTCGCCGCCACGTCCGACATTCACGCCGGGGTGAAAGTGCGTGCCGCGCTGGCGGACCAGGATCTCACCGGCGCTCACCTGCTGGCCGCCGAAGCGCTTCACACCGAGTCGCTGAGCATTCGAGTCGCGCCCGTTGCGCGAGCTGGATGCACCCTTCTTATGTGCCATGACAGTTCTCCTGAAAAGTGTGGGGGCGTGCTTACTTGATGCCGGTGACCTTGAGGACCGTCAACTTCTGACGGTGACCCTGACGCTTGTGGTAGCCGGTCTTGTTCTTGAACTTGTGGATGCGGATCTTCGGACCCTTGACGTGCTCGACGACCTCACCGGTCACCGAGATCTTCGCCAACTTGTCGGCGTCCGTGGTCAGATCGGCACCGTCGACGACAAGCGTCACGGGAAGTGAGACGGTCGCGCCGAGTTCACTGTCGATCTTCTCGACCTTCACCAGATCGCCTTCAGCGACCTTGTACTGCTTACCGCCGGTCTTGACGATCGCGTACGTTGCCATCGGAGAGCTACCTCTTACTGTCTGTCGTGTGTTGTTCGGGCTCTTGCCCGTTGCCGATCCGGCCGGGCGCCGTCTTTCCGAGCACAGCGCAATCCGTCCGCCGAATGGCGACTGATCCAGGTTACGGGAGTGTGGCGGGCCGGGTCAAACTGACCCGGTACGACCCGCAATCCTCACTCCTCCACCGGCGGACCTGCAGGTCGTCCGGCTGCGCGCCGTCGCGGCGTGCGCCGTACCGCCACAGCCGGCTCGGTGGACGTGGAGGTCCCGACCGGCCCCGACGTGGTCACCGGTGAGGCGATGACCTCGGCGATGACAGCGGGATCGGTCGCCGTGGTGGGAGCCGCCGGCTTGCGCCGCACTGCGCGTCGCCGTTTTGGCGGGGCACTCTGCGGCGTTTGTCCGGATTCGTCAGCGGTGCTCTGCTGCGGGTCACCGGCCGCCTGGGTTGCCGGGCTGTGTGCCGTTTCGTCCACGGGGCTCGCGGTCTCGGATGTGCCCGACTTCTCGGGCTTCTGGGATTCCTCGGGCTTCTGCGATTTCTCGGACTTCGCGGACTTCTTGGGGGCAGCCGACGCCGACCGGTCTGCGTCCGATGACGTGATGGCCGGAGCGGGGTCACCGTGAACCTTCGCCGACCCTGCAGCCGTGTCCTCGACGGCCGCAGACGCGGACATCGTGGACGTGGTCTCCTCGGTGCCGGCCGCGGTGCGGGCAGCAGCGATGCCGGACTGCTCCGAACCCGTCTCCGTGACCTCGAAATCGGTCTCCGTTTCGGGTGTCTCGGAATCGGGCGTGTGGCTGGCCATCGCCCGGAACATCGGGTGCTCGGCGGGACTGTGGGCAGCCGGTTTGCTCTCGACAGCTGCAGGCTGATCCGCTTTGCCACCACGACGGTTGCGCCGCGCCCTCTTGGTGTTGTCGCCGCGGCCTGCCTGATCGTCGCCGGACGAGATCTCGACCGGGTTGGCGTGCACGACGATGCCGCGCCCGTTACAGCAGGTGCAGGTGGTCGAGAATGCTTCGAGCAAACCGGTTCCGAGGCGCTTTCGCGTCATCTGCACCAAGCCGAGCGACGTCACCTCCGACACCTGATGGCGGGTGCGATCGCGGCCCAATGCCTCGGTGAGCCTGCGCAGGACCAGGTCTCGGTTCGACTCGAGGACCATGTCGATGAAGTCGACGATGATCATGCCGCCGATGTCGCGCAACCTCATCTGCCGGACGATCTCTTCGGCAGCCTCGAGGTTGTTGCGGGTCACCGTCTCTTCGAGGTTTCCGCCCGAGCCGGTGAACTTGCCTGTGTTCACGTCGACGACGGTCATCGCCTCGGTGTGCTCGATGATCAGCGTTCCACCGGAGGGCAACCACACCTTGCGGTCCAATGCCTTTGCCAACTGCTCGTCGATCCGGTGCACGTCGAACACGTCAGGCGCATCGGCGTGGGCCTTCTCGAAGCGCTCAGTGCGGTCGAGCAGGTCGGGTGCAACGCCTCGGACGTAGTTCTCCACCTGGTTCCAGGCACCGTTGCCCTCGACGATGAGCTTCTTGAAGTCTTCGTTGAAGAGGTCACGGACCACCTTCACGAGAAGGTCCGGCTCTTCGTACAACGTCTGCGGCGCACCGGATTTCGAGCTACCGGCCGCCGAGGTGGCCGCGTTGATGGTTTCCCACTGCTGTTGCAGACGTTCGATGTCGGCCGTCAGCTCTTCGGCCGAGACACCTTCGGACGCGGTGCGGATGATCACACCGGCGTCGTCGGGAACGATCTTGCCGAGGATCTGCTTGAGGCGTTTACGCTCGGTGTCGGGGAGCTTGCGGCTGATCCCGGTGGAACCGCCGCCCGGCACGTACACCAGGTACCGGCCGGCCAGGGAGATCTGCGTGGTCAAACGGGCACCCTTGTGCCCAACCGGGTCCTTGCTGACCTGGACCAGAACCTGGTCACCGGGACGCAGGGCCTGTTCGATCTTGCGTGAACCGCCATCGAGACCGGCTGCGTCCCAGTTCACCTCACCGGCGTAGAGGACGCCGTTGCGTCCCCGTCCGATGTCGACGAAGGCAGCTTCCATGCCGGGCAGGACGTTCTGCACCCGACCGAGGTAGATGTTGCCCACCATCGACGAGGAGTTGGACGTGGTCACGAAGTGCTCGACCAGTACGCCGTCTTCCAGCACCGCAACCTGCGTGTAATCGCGAGTCTGCTGGTTCGAGGAATCGGCGTTGCCGTCGGAGTGCGTGTCCCCATGAGTGACGGTTGCGGCCACACCCGAGCGTTCGCGCACAACCATCACCCGGTCGACCGCTTCGCGGCGGGCCAGGAATTCCGACTCACTCAGGATGGGTGGACGACGCCGTCCCGCGTCGCGGCCATCGCGGCGTCGCTGGCGCTTGGCCTCGAGACGGGTGGACCCGGAGATGCCCTGCACCTCATCGCGGCCGCGCGACTTGTTCCGTGGCTCGCGTTCGTGCACCACCGTGTTGGGCGGGTCGTCGGCAGGCAGCGGTTCGTCGCCCTCTCCGCCTTTGCGGCGGCGCCTGCGACGACGCCGGCGATTTGCCGAGGTGCCGTCGCCCGAGTCGTCCTGATCGTCGGAGTCCGAGGAGTCCGGCTGGTCGGAGTCGTCGTCATCGCCACTGGCCGTCTCGTCGGCGGGGGCGTCGGACGCCGAGCCGTCTGGGCCCTGCTCGTTGTCGCCTTCGGAGTCGGGCCGGGCTTTCTTCGGCCTACTCCGCTTTCGCCTGTTCCCCGATTTCGTCTCGGGCTTGGCGGCTTCGTCGTCGGTGTCGGAGGCGTCGTCAGCGTCTGCCGAGGCGCCGTCCTGGGTCTCTCGCGCCGGCTCTCCGGCCGAATCGGTGGCGTCCGTGTCCGAATCGTCGTCGCCGAAGTCACCGCCAGCCTGGTCACCGCGTCCACGACCGCGACCACGACGACCGCGACGCCGTTTCCGCGAACCCGATTCGCTCTCGTCGTCCGAATCGTCGGTATCGGTGTCGGCGTCCGCGTCGAACGAGTCCTTGGTGCTCTGCGGGATGGGAGCTGATTGTTCTGCCGACAGGAAGAGCGGCGATCCTGCCCCTGCCCCGGCAGAGGCCGTCGGCGTGTGCCGAGGCTGCTCCTCTTCCACCGCGGAGAAGAGACTGGGAATCGACCTCTCGCGTGGTGCTGACTCCGGCGCCTTGTCAGCGGGCTCGGCCTCGGCCGGCGCGTCCTCACTGGGTGCAGTTGCCGCCGCAGCGACCTCGGCATCCTCGGGTGGGGAGACATCCTCTGGTGCCGGCTCGGCGACAGGCGCAGCCGATACCTCCGCCGAGGGCTCGGTCTCGACCGGCACGTCGGCCGGCTGGGGGTCGGCCGGCGGGGCGTCGACATCGGCGGTGATCGCATCGTCGCCCTCCACCGTCTCGTCGGCGGGCGGCGGATTGATCCGGTCGCGTACCGCGATGGCAGTGCTGCGCACGATGCTCGACTGTGGGCTGCGAGCCGCGATGCCCAGCTCGGCGAGGTGCGCGAGCACCTCGCGGCTGCTGAGGCCAAGAATCCTGGCCAGCGCGTGCACTCGTAGTTTGTGCGGGAATTCTTGCGCCGAACCTGTGCTGTTCAGTTCGTCCGGCGACTGCGTGTCGGCCACGTATTCTCCTCAAGCCCCCGGGCGCGGATAAACGCGGCCACGCGAGGGCTGTGCTATTTACCCGGACTGCGCCGGGATTGTAGGTCTCGCTTCGCCCTATGTCGGCGGGGATGACCCCGCGTTCACCGGCGATGCCTGGCGTGATGACTGACTGATGTCGAGCGCCACGATGTCCACACCACGCCATGTGAAAACCACATGAGTGGGGACCGAGCACCCGAGCTGATCATCTGGCAGTCGACGCCCGCGAGGGCTCGACAACCTCTGTCAGTATCCCACACAACTGTGGTCCGGCGGTCCAGACCTCCGACATCGCCGGCACAGAGGCCGACAGCGAGTCCGATCAGCCGAGGTCAGGGAACCAGAGATTGATTTCGCGTTCGGCCGAATCGGGCGAGTCCGACCCGTGGACAAGATTGAACTGGGTGCTGAGCGCATAGTCCCCGCGGATCGTCCCGGGTACGGCCTTCTCCACCGGATCGGTTCCGCCGGCGATCTGCCGAAAGGCAGCCACGGCGCGCGGGCCCTCGAGCACTGCCGCGACCAGAGGGCCCGACGTGATGAATTCGAGCAGCGACGGATAGAAGGGCTTGCCCTCGTGCTCCGCGTAGTGTCCCGCAGCGACGTCGTCGCTGACGGTCTTGAGTTCCAGAGCCACCAGGGTCAAGCCCTTGCGCTCGATGCGGCCGATGATGTCGCCGACCAGGCCGCGCTTCACACCGTCGGGCTTGATGAGTACCAGAGTCCGTTCAGTCACCCGGTCAGCCTAGCCCGCCGGTCGAGGGCACCGCCCTACGGCTGGCAGTACGCGCCGTCAACTCCGAAGAACCCGTAGCTGAACACGCCACCCGTGGTGGGCGCCGGATCGATGACGACCTGGATACAGCCGCCCGGCGACGCAAGCGCCTCTTGTACCGCGACGTCGAAACGCGCGGCCAGTGCCAGGTTCGCCGGCTTGTACTCGGCGGGCACCGGGAGCGACGCCACGAACTCCGGCAGGTCCATATCCGCGGCCCGCTGAGTCAGAGCATGGGTCGCGGTGTAACTGAACTGACTGCCACCCACCGGCATGGGTGGGCCCGCGACAGCCGATGCCGAGCCCGCACCGAGTGCAGTCCCCGCGACGATGCAGGCGGCGCCGGCTGCGAGTACGGCAGGAACGGATGCGAGACGAGACATAAAAGATGGGCCTTTCGACGGTTACGTGTGTGTGCGATCTTGTCAGCGTCGATGGCTCCACGGAACCCGAAATGCGAGTTTTCAGGTCACGTTCCGGCAACAACAAAAATCGTTACCGGACAACACGATTTGACCTGCGTCAGTCGGTGATCGGCTCTTGCCCGTTCAGCAAGCCGCGTTCCATTCGGAGACGAACGTCCCGCTTGATGTAGGCGATGTACAACCACACCAGCAGGAACACCACACCGACGGCCCCGATGGACCAGTGGACGATCCACCCGGCCACGGTGATCACTTGCAGCGCAAGGTCATACGGAAGCGCCCAGCTTCTGCCCTGCAGTCCCGAACCCAGGATGAGAGCGAGCGTCAGCACACCGAGATACACAGCCGACCACGCCGTCAGTCCACCGCCGACCCGGACGACGATCGGAAATGCCAGCATCACCACTATTGCTTCCAGGATGAGCGTTCCGGCCATCACACCCCGTAAACCACGCCACGGATCGACCGTCGGCGGCGTGAATCGCGCTGATGGGTCAGGGTTTTGAGGCTCATGCCGGATCCTTGCCGAAGAGGGTGCGAGCAGCGCCCGCCGTCACCACCGAGCCGGTGATCACCACGCCGGTTCCCGACATGCCCTCGGCCTCGTCGAGGTTCTCCTCGGCCAGTTCGATGGCGGTCTCGACCGCATCGGGCAGGAAGCCGCGAACCTGAACCCGATCCTCGCCGAAGATCGTGATGGCCACGTCGGCCAGTTGTTCCGGGTCCATCGCCCGCGGGGATCCGTTGTGGGTGAGCACGATGGCGTCGAACACCGGCTCGAACGCGGCGAGTAATCCTGCGACATCCTTGTCCGCCATCACGCTGATGACGCCGATCAGCCGCCGGAAGTCGAATTCTTCGTCCAATGCGGCCGCGAGCGCAGCGGCACCGTGCGGGTTGTGCGCCGCGTCGAGGAAGACAGTCGGCGCCGAACGCACCCGTTCCAACCGTCCGGGACTGGTGACTGCGGCAAAGCCGGCGCGCACCGCCTCGATGTCGAGTTGCCGGTCCGCACCGGCGCCGAAGAAGGCCTCGACCGCCGCGAGTGCGAGCGCCGCGTTCGACGCCTGATGGGCTCCGTGCAGCGGCAGGAACAGTTCGGAGTATTCGCCGCCGAGGCCCTGCAGTGTGAGCATCTGTCCGCCCACCGCGGTCCGGCGTTCGAGGACTGCGAACTCCGAGCCCTCACGGGCCACGAAGTTGTCGGCCTCGACCGCGGCGCGCAGAAGAACGTCGGCCACCTCGGGCTGCTGGACGGCGAGCACTGTCACCGGGTCGGTCGGCACCAGTGCATCCGGGGCCTTCTTGATGATCCCGGCCTTCTCCCCCGCGATGGCCGTGAGGGTGTCACCCAGATAGTCGCTGTGGTCCATCGCGATCGGGGTGATCACGGCCACCGAAGCGTTGATCACGTTGGTGGCATCCCATCTGCCGCCCATGCCTGTCTCGACCACCGCGACATCCACCGGCGCCTCGGCGAAGGCTGTGTAGGCCATCGCGGTGAGGACCTCGAACTTGCTCATCCGTGGGCCGTCGGCCGCGAGCGACCGATCGTCGATCATGTCGATGTAGGGCTCGAGTTCTCGGTAGGTGTCCACGTAGACACGCGGTGAGATCGGCTCCCCATCGATGGAGATGCGTTCGGTGGCCAACTGCAGGTGCGGACTGGTGATGCGGCCGGTACGCCGATGGAGAGCGGTGAGCAGCGCGTCGATCATCCTAGTGACCGAGGTCTTCCCGTTCGTTCCGGCCACGTGGATCGCCGGATAGCCGTGTTGCGGCGACCCGAGCAGATCCATCAGAGCGGAGATCCTGGCCAAGCTCGGTTCGATCTTCGTCTCGGGCCAGCGGGTGTCGAGCTGCGCCTCCACCTCACCGAGTTCGGC
The DNA here is from genome assembly GCF_000506245.1 of Williamsia sp. D3. Classification (NCBI taxonomy): domain Bacteria; kingdom Bacillati; phylum Actinomycetota; class Actinomycetes; order Mycobacteriales; family Nocardiaceae; genus Williamsia; species Williamsia sp. D3. The sequence goes on from NZ_AYTE01000031.1 coordinate 60,105, forward strand.
GAGGTCCTCCGCGGTCGGTATCTGGGGGCCCGTCACGACCGCGAATCCAGTTCCGCCAGTTTGGCCTTGATGCGGACGATCTCTTCTTCGGCCACCTGCGCCCGGGTCTGGATCTTCGCCTTCACGTGGTCGGGCGCCTTGGCCATGAACTGCTCGTTGGCCAGCTTCGCAGTGGTGGTGGCCAGCTCCTTCTCCGCTGCGGCCAACTCCTTCTGCAGACGACGCTTCTCCGCAGCCACATCGATCGTGCCGGAGGTGTCGATCTGCACCGTGACCGTCGTCGCCCGCAGGCGCACCTCGATGGTCGCGGTAGCCGCGAAGCCCGGCTCCGCTCTGCTCAGTCGTGCCAATGAGTCGATGTAGTCGCGCTGTGCGACGAGGTCTGCGGCTTCGAGTCCGATCAGCTCGGCCGCGACTCGCTGCGACGGCTTGAGTCCCTGGTCGCTACGGAACCGGCGGATCTCGGTGATCAGTCGCTGGGTGTCCTCGATGCGGTGGTGTGCGTCGCGATCGACCGGTTCACCTGATGCGGTGGGCCAGTCGGCGATGACCACGGATTCGCCGCCGGTCAAGGTCTGCCACAGGACCTCGGTGACGAACGGCATCACCGGATGCAACATTCGCAGCAGAGAGTCGAGCACGGTTCCGAGAACGATCTTTGTTGTGGCCGAGACGGTTTCGTCTTCGCGAGCGAATTGCACCTTGGCCAGTTCGAGGTACCAGTCGCACACCTCGTCCCAGGCGAAATGGTACAGCGCCTCACAGGCCTTGGAGAACTCGTAGCCCTCGAAACCCGCGTCCGCCTCGGCATGCACCTCGTCGAGCCGCCCGAGAATCCACCGATCAACATCGGTCAGATCTGCACGCGGCGGCAGCTCCCCGACCTTCGCCCCGTTCATCAACGCGAACTTGGTGGCGTTGAACAACTTGGTGGCGAAGTTGCGCGAGGACTGCGCGAGATCGTCGCCGACGGACAGGTCGCCGCCGGGGTTCGCACCTCGCGCGAGTGTGAACCGCAGTGCATCGGCACCGTATCGGTTCACCCAGTCCAGCGGGTCGATCCCGTTGCCCTTGGACTTCGACATCTTGCTGCCGTGCTCATCGCGAACGAGGCCGTGCAAGAAGACGTTCCGGAACGGGACCGGAGCGTCCGCGCCGATCTGCTCGCCGATGGTCCCGGCGACGTACGTACCGAACATCATCATCCGGGCGACCCAGAAGAACAGGATGTCGTACCCGGTGACCAGCACGGACGTGGGATAGAACTTGGCCAGCTCGGCGCTCTCCTCGGGCCACCCCATGGTGGAGAAGGGCCACAGTCCGGACGAGAACCATGTGTCGAGGACGTCGTTGTCCTGCACGTACCCTTCCGGCGCCGACTGCCCTGGGCCCACGCACACCATGTCGCCGTCCGGGCCGTACCAGACCGGGATCCGATGCCCCCACCACAGCTGGCGCGAGATGCACCAGTCGTGCATGTCATCGACCCATGCGAACCAGCGCGGTTCGAGCGAAGCAGGGTGGATCACCGTGTCGCCGTTGCGTACCGCGTCGCCGGCTGCCTTGGCCAGCGAATCCACCCGCACCCACCACTGCATGCTCAGACGCGGCTCGATCGGTTCACCGCTTCGTTCGGAGTGACCGACGCTGTGCAGATAAGGGCGCACCTCCTTGACGATGCGACCCTGTTCGGCCAGCACCTCACGGACCCTGACCCGTGCCTCGGCGCGATCGAGGCCGTCGAATTGCGTTCCGGTACCCGCGACTCGACCCGACTCGTCCATCATCGTCGGCATCGGCAGGTTGTGTCGCGCTCCGAGTGCGAAGTCGTTCGGGTCATGCGCGGGCGTGATCTTGACTGCGCCACTTCCGAATTCGGGATCGACATAGTCGTCCGCGACAACCGGGATGCGGCGATCGACAAATGGGTGGTCCAGTTCGGTGCCGACCAGGTGTTTGTAACGCTCGTCGTCCGGATGCACCGCGATCGCGGTGTCACCGAGCATGGTCTCCATTCGCGTGGTCGCAACGACGATGTGGGGCTCGTTGTCGTCGAGGGAGCCGTACCTGAAGCTGACGAGCTCGCCTTCGACGTCGGAGTACTTCACCTCGATGTCGCTGATCGCGGTCTGCAACACGGGCGACCAGTTCACGAGTCGCTCGGCGCGGTAGATCAAACCCTCATCGAACATCTTCTTGAACACGGTCTGCACGGCCCGGGACAGTCCGTCGTCCATGGTGAAACGTTCACGACTCCAGTCGACGCCGTCGCCGAGACTGCGCATCTGGGCACCGATCGCGCCGCCGGATTCTGCCTTCCACTTCCACACCCGGTCGATGAACTCGTCACGCCCGATGTCGTTCTTGTCGATGCCCTGCGCTGTCAGCTGACGCTCGACCAGGGTCTGCGTCGCGATACCGGCATGGTCCATACCCGGGAGCCAGAGCACCTCGTACCCCTGCATCCGCCGACGACGGCACATGGCGTCCATCAGGACGTGGTCGAGGGCGTGTCCCATGTGCAGCGAACCCGTCACGTTCGGTGGCGGCAGGACGATGGAGAACGGCGGCTTGTCGCTGGACGGGTCCGCGGTGAAGTATCCGGCCTCTACCCAGTTCCGGTACAGCCGTCCCTCGTGTACGCCGGGGTCCCAGGTCTTGGGCAGGGCTTCGGGAGTGCTGTCGGAGTGCTGGGACGATTCGGTCACCGGCCAATTCTAGGCAGTCGGTGGTGAAGAGACGAAAGTGCAGGTCTCCTGCTCAGGGAACACGCAATCGGTGCAGGTCTTCGGGGGCGTTGACGTTGGTCAACCATGTCGGATCGCTCAGCGTCACCCGGTTGGTTCGCAGAGCGTCCACTGCGGCCAGCATCCGACGTTCGCCACCCTGCACCAACTCGTCCAGCGTGGCCGCCGCACGGGTGCGGTACACCCCGGCCAGTGGGTGAGCCCGCTGCGAGTCGACGGCGATGGCGGCATCATCGGCGTCGGTGAGCCCGCGCAGCAGTTCATCGACCATCTCAGCGGTGACAAGGGGCATGTCCGTGGCGCAGACGAAGACGATGTCGCGGCCACGTTCGGCGGCTGCGGCCAATCCGGTGGCGAGACCACCGAGCGGGCCGGCGCCTTCGGCCTCACCGGTCACCCATGTGACGTCCGCGGAGCTGCTGTCAGCGGTGCCGTCGACACCATCGTGGCCGGCCCGCAAGCCCTGATAGGCGGGCGATCCCTCCGGGGCCAGCACCAGAACCGGGTCGCATCGCTCCCCCACGATCCGGGTGATCCGGCCGAGCATCGATTCGCCGTTCCATTCCAGTGCCGCTTTGTCGCTGCCCATCCGCTTGGATGCGCCACCGGCCAGGACAACTGCGCCTACTCGCTCATGCTCCATGGAGACAGTTAACGCGAGCACGGGGGCGCGTGGGCGAAAACGGGAGCACAGGGTGATGATGGTTGTCATGGGACGAGTGACCAGTCGTACGCGGGTCCGCCGGATCCGGCCGGGCAACACCGATTCGCGGGCCGACTCGCTCGCGGTCGAGGAACCCCTCGAGATTCGTGTTGGCGGAGAAGCGCTCTCGGTCACGATGCGCACACCTGGGTCCGACATCGATCTCACACACGGCTTCCTGATGACCGAGGGACTCATCGACGGCGCGGACGACATCAGCGCCATCCGGTATTGCGACGGCGTCGACGACCAGGGCCGCAACACCTACAACGTGCTCGACGTCAGCCTGCGCGGTGACCGGCCGCTACCCGCGGGCTCGACACGAAATTTCTACACCACCTCATCATGCGGTGTGTGCGGAAAGGCATCCCTCGACGCTGTTCGACTGGCATCCAACTACCGACTGGAAGACGATCCCTCGACCGTGGACGTCGACACGCTCTTCACCATGCCAGAGCAGCTGAGGTCGCTGCAGAAGACGTTCGACGCGACCGGCGGAGTACACGGAGCCGCGCTGTTCACCACCGATGGCGAACTTCTCGCAGTTCGCGAAGACGTAGGTCGCCACAACGCCGTCGACAAGGTGATCGGATGGGCTGTGACACAACGATTGCTGCCACTGCGGGCAACGGTGCTGATGGTGTCCGGCCGCGCGTCTTTCGAGCTCGCGCAGAAAGCCGTCATGGCCGGGGTACCGATACTCGCGGCGGTGTCCGCGCCATCGTCACTGGCGGTGGATCTGGGCAACGACAACGACCTGACGATCGTCGGATTCCTCCGCGGAGAATCGATGAACGTGTACTCGGCCGGTCACCGAGTTCTCGAATAGCCCAGCGGCTCAGGCGCTCTTGTCGCGCCGTTCGTCGCGCCGCGGCTTGCGGGGAACGATGGTGGGAAGAACGTTGTCGCGCACGGTTTCTCCCGTGACAACCACCTTCGCGACATCATCGCGGCTCGGGATGTCGTACATCACCGGGAGCAGGACCTCTTCCATGATGGCCCGAAGACCACGAGCACCGGTGCCACGGTGGATCGCCTGATCCGCGATGGCCTCGAGCGCTTCCTCGGTGAACTCGAGTTCCACGCCGTCCATGTCGAAGAGTCGCGCGTACTGCTTGACGAGCGCGTTCTTCGGCTGCGACAGGATGCTGACGAGGGATTCCTTGTCGAGGTTGGTCACCGATGCGATCACCGGCAGTCGGCCGATGAACTCGGGGATCAGGCCGAACTTGATCAGATCCTCGGGCATGACCTCGGCGAAGTGGTCAGCACTGTCGTCGTCGTTCTTGGCGACCTCCGTGCCGAATCCGATGCCGCGCTTACCGATTCGATCCGACACGATCTTGTCGAGTCCGGCGAATGCGCCGGCCACGATGAAGAGCACGTTTGTGGTGTCGATCTGGATGAACTCTTGATGGGGGTGCTTGCGGCCGCCCTGCGGAGGTACCGAGGCCTGCGTGCCCTCGAGGATCTTGAGCAATGCCTGCTGCACGCCTTCACCCGAGACGTCCCGCGTGATCGACGGGTTCTCGCTCTTGCGGGCGATCTTGTCGACCTCATCGATGTAGATGATGCCGGTCTCGGCCCGCTTGACGTCGTAGTCGGCCGCCTGGATGAGCTTGAGCAGGATGTTCTCGACATCCTCGCCCACGTAGCCGGCCTCGGTGAGCGCCGTGGCGTCGGCGATGGCGAACGGAACGTTCAGCATCTTCGCCAGGGTCTGCGCGAGGTAGGTCTTTCCACAGCCCGTCGGACCGAGCATCAGGATATTCGACTTCGCGAGCTCCACGGGCTCCATGCCGCGCGAGTCCTTGCGGTCGCCGGCCTGGATGCGCTTGTAGTGGTTGTAGACCGCGACGGCCAGGGTGCGCTTGGCGGTGTCCTGACCGATGACGTAGTTCTCCAGGAAATCCCGGATCTCCATGGGCTTGGGGAGTTCGTCGAGTTTGACATCGCTGGTCTCGGCCAGCTCTTCCTCGATGATCTCGTTGCACAGGTCGATGCACTCATCGCAGATGTACACACCGGGTCCAGCGATCAGCTTCTTGACCTGTTTTTGGCTCTTTCCGCAGAAAGAACATTTCAGCAGATCGCCACCATCTCCGATACGTGCCATCTGTTGCTGTACCTACTTCCCTTACCCTGATGCTCCAAAGACGTGAAGTCCGGTGGTCCGCCCCAGCCCATGCGGAGCACAGTAACCACGACCGTACCCGTACGTCGGCGGAACTTCGACCGATAAAGCCAAATGTCGCGGGCCTTTTTTGCCTGCCCACGACCGCTCTTGCCCGCCGCCGAGGACGGCGGGCCGAGCGCGGCGTTACTTCTTTCCTGACTTCTTCCGGTACTCGAAGACCTCGTCGATGATCCCGTACTCTTTGGCCGCTTGCGCGGTCAGGATGTTGTCGCGGTCGGTGTCCTTACGGATCTTGTCCGCCGGCTGCCCGGTGTGTTCGGCGAGGATGTCGTCGAGCCGCTTACGGATCCGCTCGATCTCGGCCGCCTGGATCTCGAGGTCGGACACCTGGCCCTGGTATGCACCGCCGGTGCGGGGCTGGTGGATCAGAACGGTGGCGTTGGGCAGCGCCGCACGCTTACCCGGTGTTCCGGCGGCCAGGACGATGGCCGCGGCCGATGCCGCCTCGCCGAGGCAGACGGTCGCGATGTCGCAGTGCACGTACTGCATGGTGTCGTAGATGGCCAGCATCGCCGGCACGCTGCCGCCGGGCGAATTGACGTACATGATGATGTCGCGGTCAGGGTCCTGCGACTCGAGCACCAGCAGCTGGGCCATGATGTCGTTGGCAACCGTCTCGTCGATCGGCGTGCCTAAGAACACGATTCGCTCTTCGAAGAGCTTGGCGTAGGGGTTGTACTCGCGAGCGCCGTTCGGCGTGTGCTCGATGAACGAGGGCAGGATGTACCGCGACTGGGGTGAAAGATTGTTCATGGTTCTCATTACTTTCCGATGAGGTTGCGACGGGCCGGAGACGAAGCGGAGCGGAGCTCGACCATGGAAGTGGTCAGGCGCGCGTGATCACGTGATCGACCAGCCCGTATTCCTTGGCCTGCTCGGCGGTGAACCACTTGTCGCGATCGGCGTCTGCTTCGATCTGTTCCAGTGTCTGACCGGAGAACTCGGCGTTGAGCTTGTTCATCTCTTTCTTGGTGAGCGCGAACTGCTCGGCCTGGATCGCGATGTCCGCCGCTGTTCCGCCGATTCCGGCCGACGGCTGGTGCATCATGATCCGCGCATGCGGGAGAGCGTGACGCTTACCCTTGGTGCCCGCGGCGAGCAGGAACTGGCCCATCGAGGCCGCCATACCCATCGCGTAGGTGGAGATGTCACACGGGGCGAGCTGCATGGTGTCGAAGATCGCCATGCCTGCAGTCACCGATCCGCCCGGCGAGTTGATGTACAGGTTGATGTCCTTGGTCGGATCCTCGGCCGAGAGCAGCAGGATCTGCGCGCACAAACGGTTGGCGATATCGTCGTCGACCTGGGTGCCCAGGAAGATGATGCGCTCACGGAGCAGACGCTCGAACACCGAGTCGGTCAGATTCAGTCCGGCCACACCTGAACTCGCGGTTGCTCCGGAGAGCGCGGGCGTGTGGATCTTCGGCTCAGTCACGGTACCTACCTTCGACGTCCCGGAAAGACTTCCGGGGTTTTCGTTCAACGGACTCACAGTCATTTGATTGCTGTCTTCGACCCTAACGAATAGGGACGACGCCGATGGCCCGGCGTCGCCCCTATTCGCTGACAGCAGAAATTGTGCTGGCGTTTTACCAGCTACGACTCATCGGATGCCGACGTGTCGGCGTCCTCGTCGGACGTCGGCACACCGAAGAACTCTTCGGTGTCGACGGTCTCGCCCTCGGTGTCCTTGACGGCCACCAGGTGCACGATCGACGACAGCGCCTTGCTCCGGCGGACCTCGGCGTACACCGCGCCCACCTGATTGGCCTGCTGCAGCTGCTGCGCGAACTCCGCCGGCTGCATGCCGTAGCGCTGCGCCTGGAACATGATCTGCTGCATCAGCTCGTCCTGGCCGACCTCGGTGTCCTGCTGGTCGGCGATGGCGTCGAGCAACAGCTGGGTCTTGACCGACTTCTCGGCCGCCTCGCGTGTCTCGGCCTCGAACTTCTCGCGGGTGGTGCCCTGCGCCTCGAGCAGTTGCTCGAACGCCGCCTCGTCATGTCCGAGGCTGTGCACCACCTGGTGAACCTGTCCGTCGACCTCGGCGGTGACGACTGCCTCCGGAAGGGGGATCTCGACCGACTCTGTCAGTTTGGCGACGAGCGCCTCGCTGATCGCGTTGGCCTGTTCCATCTTCTTCGACCGTGCGACACGCTCACGCAGATCCGCCTTCAGCTCGTCCACGGTGTCGAACTCGCTCGCCAACTGGGCGAACTCGTCGTCGACCTCCGGCAGCTCGCGTTCCTTGACGGTGAGGACCTTGACGGTGACCTCGGCCTGATCGCCGCTGTGCTCACCGGCGACCAGAGTGCTGGTGAACGTCTTCTCTTCGCCGGCCTTCAGACCGATGAGGGCCTCGTCGAGTCCGTCGATGAGCTCACCGGAGCCCACCTCGTGCGACAGACCGCTCGTGGCTGCCTCTTCGACCTCTTTGCCGTCGATCGTGGCGGAGAGGTCGATCGACACGAAGTCGCCGTCGGCGACGGGCCGGTCCACACCGGTGAGGGTGCCGAAACGAGCGCGCAGGGACTGCAACTGCTCATCCACAGCCTCGTCGTCGACCTTGACCGGTTCGACCTCGACCTCGAGGGTCGAGTAGTCGGGCAGATCGATGTCCGGGCGCACGTCGACCTCGGCGGTGAACGTGATGCTCTCGCCGTACGCGAGTTCGGAGAGGTCGATCTCGGGCTGACCGATTGCCTTGATCTCCGTCTCGGCGACGGCCTCGCTGTACTTGCCCGGGATCGCCTCGTTGACGACCTGGGCGAGCACTGCGTCGCGGCCGACTCGGGCCTCGATCAGTTTGGCCGGGGCCTTGCCGGGCCGGAATCCGGGGATCCGGATGTCGCGGGCCAGCGTCTTGTAGGTGCGGGCGAAATCCGGTTCGAGTTCCGCGAACGGGACCTCGACGTTGAGTTTGACCCGCGTCGGGCTGATCTGCTCGACGGTGCTCTTCACTTGACTCCCTTGTCTTGCCTTCTCACGTGAGTCGGGATGACAGGATTCGAACCTGCGACCCTCCGCTCCCAAAGCGGATGCGCTACCAAGCTGCGCCACATCCCGTGTAGGTCCGTCCGCAGGGGTCTGTCACCGCCTGCGGAACCGAACGCAAATACTACGTGCCGTGTTGGTCTCCACCTAAACCGGTGATGGCGGCGAGGCGATTTTCGATCCGCGGGCCGGAGGCGGTACAGTCCTTTTCGCAGACGACGACGGTGGCGATCCCGCCGAAATCGTGTGCACGCGGGTGTAGCTCAATGGTAGAGCCCTAGTCTTCCAAACTAGCTACGCGGGTTCGATTCCCGTCACCCGCTCCACCCTCAGAAGCCCTGGTCAGCACGTTGCTGACGAGGGCTTCTGTCGTTCGAGCGCCAGGTTTGGCGAAAGCCGCCGCCGCCGCGTGGTCGAGTGCCCGCGTGAATATAAGTGAGGCACGCCACATTCACTTGTGCCACACCGGTAGACACGCGCCACAACTAGGCCTTTTGCGTTTGGCTGGCCGTCCTACGCGTGCAACTATTAATCCGCGCTTTCGGGGAGCGTATAAGCCTGTCGCCGAAGTTAGGGTCCAACTAGTGTCGACCAGTAAGTTCGCCTCCGGGCGCAGCGTCATCCGCCTCCTGACCGCCGTTGTCGGCGTGATCGTCATGGCGCTGATGATTCCGGCCACCGCAATCGCGCAGCCGGCTCCGACCATTCCGGGCCTACCCGGCGTGCCGCTGCCGACCATTCCGGGCATCTACACTCCCGCTCCGCAGCCGCCCGCGCCGGAACCGATCCCGGAACCCGCGCCCGCGCCGCCCGCAGAGCCTGCTCCCCCGGTCGCCACCCAGACCGGTTGGGTTGCCCTCGCCGACGACGCCACGCACGAACTCACCGTCTGGCACGACGGCAAGGTCGTACGCAGGATGCCGATCTCTATGGGTAAGAACGAGAACCCGACGCCGAACGGCACTTACTACACCAAGGAGAAGTACCGGGACATGTACATGGACTCGTCCACGTACGGCGTTCCGGTCGACTCCCCCAACGGCTACCGCACCTACGTCGAGTGGGCGATCCGCATGTCGTGGGACGGCATCTTCATCCACGCGCGCCATGGTCGGTCGCTCAGCAGGGCAACACCAACGTGAGCCACGGCTGCATCAACCTGAGCCCGGAGAATGCGCAGTTCGTGTACGAGAACTTCCCCGAGGGCACCCCGATCGTGGTGCAGGGCACCATCGGCGGGCAGTACGTCCCCGGCAGCTAGACCTTTCTGATTCCGACAAAACCGGCGCGAGAACATTCTCGGCGCCGGTTTTGTTGTGCCGGCTGTTTACTCCGCGCCCAGCTCGTACCCGTTGCCGACGCCCGTGACACGCGCGATGGCCCGCATCTTGTTCACCGCATCCAGAGCGGCAACCTTGTACCCCTCGGCGAGGGTCGGGTAGTTGAAGACCGCGTCGACGAGGTAGTCGATGGTGCCACCGCAACCCATGACCGTCTGGCCGATGTGGACCAATTCGGCTGCGTTGGAACCGAATACGTGCACCCCCAAAATGCTTCGGTCCTGGGCATCGACGAGGAGCTTCAACATCCCGTACGCGTCGCCCATGATGGTCCCGCGTGCGAGTTCGCGGTATCGGGCGACGCCCACCTCGAACGGAACGTTCGCCGCGGTCAGTTGGTCTTCGGTCTTGCCGACGTAACTGATCTCGGGGATCGAGTAGATGCCGATCGGATGCTTCGATGAATCGGTCTCGCCGACCGGCTCCCCGAACGCGTCGTACGCTGCGCGCCGCCCCTGTTCCATCGCGGTCGCGGCAAGTGCCGGGAAGCCGATCACATCTCCCACTGCGTATATGTGGCTCACCGTTGTCCGGAAGCTGCCGTCGACCGTCAATCGGCCACGTTTGTCGGCCTCGAGACCCGCTGCGGCCACGTTGAGTTCGTCGGTGACACCTTGACGCCCCGCCGAGTAGAGCACCGTGTCGGACGGGATCTTCTTGCCCGACTGCAGAACGGTCACACTGCCCGATTTGTGCTTTTCGACCATCTGCACGGTTTCGCCGAAACGGAATGTGACGCCGCGGTCACGCATCTGATACTGCAAGGCCTCGACCACCTCACGGTCACAGAAGTCCAGCATGCTCGAACGCTGCTCCACCACGGTGACCTTGGTGCCCAGCGCGGCGAACATCGAAGCGTATTCGATGCCGATGACCCCTGCGCCCACCACCACCATGGATGTCGGAACCCGGTCCATCCCGAGTATCTGGTCGGAGTCGACGATGGTCACGCCGTCGAACTCGACCGTGTCGGGACGCGCGGGACGGGTACCGACTGCGATCACGGCGTGGTCGAACGTCACGTTCTTGTGGTCGCCGTCGCCGGTGGTGATCTCGATCTCGTTCGGGCCGACGAAGGCCGCGCTACCGAGCAACAATGCAACCCTGTTGCGCGACAACTGATTCTGGATGACGTCGATTTCCTTACCGACGACGTGGGCGGTGCGGGCCGACAGATCGCCCACGGTGATGTCGGTCTTCAGCCGATACGACTGGCCGTACAGTTCACGCTGGTTCAGGCCGGTGAGGTAGAGGACGGCTTCGCGCAACGTCTTCGACGGGATGGTGCCGGTGTTGATGCACACCCCACCCACCATGTTGCGCCGTTCGATCACCGCCGCACGTTTACCGAGTTTGGCGGCGGCAATGGCAGCCTTCTGCCCAGCCGGGCCGGAGCCGATGACAACAAGGTCGTAATGGTCCACGTGACTTCTCCCAGCGTTGATACGTCGGGATCAGTGTCACCCACCTCGGACCCCTGCACATTTCAGACGAGTGAATTGTTATGGCGGAGGATCCCCGGGTGGCAGTCAGGCGACGTCGTGACGAACGGTGTCCGGCAAGAATGTGGCCTGGACCTGAAGCCAACGACTCAGCATCTCGCACCCGGTGAGCCCGTCGGGATCGAACGGCTCGAACCCGTAGGCGATGTGGCGTCCACCTCGCCGATTGGCGATGACCAGCCTCCCGAGACGCACCCGCGTCGGAAGATAACCGGCCAACTCGATTGCCAGCACACGCAGTCGCCGGAGGTCCCGCCGCCACTGACGAGGATGCAGCGATGTCCTCGCCGCGTTCTGAAAACTGTTGCTGCGCAGTATGTGCCACAACCCGGCGAACCAGCCCCGCACATCTCTCGTCGAGAACGTAGCGGTCAGATCGGCAAGGTCGCGCAGTATCGAGTCGTCGCTTGCGTTGCAGATCACGTCACCCGGATGACCGATCCAGAGCGCCGGCAGCCCCTTGGGCAGGTCCGGTCCGTGACCGGCCAAACCGAAGCCATCGCAGCCCGCGACCACGCCCGGCGGCTGATACGGATCGGCGACAAAACCGACAGCGGCCACATCTGCGTGTGTGGTCGCCAGCAACTGTCGGATGACCACCGCCCCCTGCGAGTAGCCGATCAGCATCACCGGCCCGGCCGCCCGTGCCATTTCGGCGCGTAAGTTGTCGACACCGGCAGCAACACTGTCCCGATAACTGATCCCGTTGCGTCGCGGCACGGGTCCGTAACTGGCCGGGTATCGGACCCACCGGCAGTCGAACCGCTCATCGAGTCGATCTGTCACCTGGGCCAGCATTCCGGACACCGCCGTACGAGGGTCCTTCCGATGGGTCTCGCCCGTACCCCCGACCGCCAGGATCGTCACAGTGGTCATCGCCCCATCGTGCCGGGTCAACCTGAGGCCTTGCTGTGTCGACACCAATTCGGGTCCGCGACGCTCAGTCGGCTTGGCAGACCGGGCACCAGTAGACCTTGCGTGCGGCCATGTCGGTCATCAGGATCGGCGTGCCACAGATGCGGCAGGGTTCACCGGTACGGCGGTACACGTACGTCCGGGGTCGGCCGGGACCGTACGACGGTGCGCCGTGATCGTCTTCGGGCCGGATGACGTGGATCTTGCCTCGCCGGACTCCTACAGTCATCAAGGTCACCAGGTCCGCCCATACCGCATCCCATTCGTCGCGGGACACATCGTTGCCAGCGCGGAACGGGTTGATCGATGCACGGAACAGCACTTCGGCCCGGTAGACGTTCCCCACACCGGCCAGCACTTTTTGATCCATCAGCAGTGCACCAATTGGCTTGCGTGACTTCGCTACTGCGCTCCATGCCTGTTCCGGGTCCGCATCTTTGCGCAGAGGGTCCGGTCCGAGCCGAGACGTCAGCGCAGCGAGATCGGCCGGCGTGAAAAGTTCGCAGGCGGTGGGCCCGCGAAGGTCGGTTCCGTACTCGTCGGTCTCCATCCGCATCCGGACCTGGCCGACCGGCGGCGGCAACGGAGAGGGACCGTCGGAGAACGACCCGTACAGACCGAGATGGATATGCACCAGTTCTCCACCGGCGTACCGGTGGACCAGGTGCTTGCCCCAAGCCTCCGCCCGGGAGAACACCTGGCCGTCGAGTCGGGCTGCTGCTGCGGCGAACCTGCCTTGTGGGCTGGTGACAGTGACCGTCTGCCTGGCGAACTTCCGCTGGTGCACTCGCGCCAGACGGTGGAGCGTATGCCCTTCCGGCACGGCCCGCCCCTGCAGTCAGTCGGCAGGCAGGGCCGGTGGGGTGCCGGTGCGCTCGTATTCGGAGAGGATGTCGATCCGTCGCTGATGGCGTTCTTCGCCGGACCACTCCGTGGTGACGAAAGCATCCACGATCGCCAAGGCCTCTTCTTTGCTGTGCATGCGGCCGCCGATGCCGATCAGCTGAGCGTTGTTGTGCTGCCGCGCCAGCTGGGCGGTCTCCACGCTCCAGGCCAGCGCACATCGGGCACCGGGAACCTTGTTCGCCGCGATCTGCTCGCCGTTGCCACTGCCGCCGAGGACGATGCCGAGGCTCCCCTCGTCTGCGACGGTGCGACGGGCGGCCTCCACGCAGAATGCCGGGTAGTCGTCCACGGCGTCGTATTCGTGCGCCCCGCAGTCGATCACCTCGTGCCCACCGGACGTGAGGTGTTCAGAGATCTGGCCTTTGAGTTCGAAGCCGGCATGGTCGCCACCTAGATACACGCGCATGGCGAACAGTCTGTCAGAGTCCACCACCGGATCTGTGCCCGACCACAGATCGTTCACGGTCACCATTGCATGAGCCGCATTCCCCTAGATTGGTCTCGTGTATCCACCGCAGTTTCCGGCGCCGCCGCAGCCCGTCACCCACTGGCTGGCGCCCGCGCCATACGCCGGTCAGCCGCGGCGCCATCCGTGGGAGATCCCGATGCTGGTCCTCATCCTCGTCATCGGTGCGGGCGCATACGTGATCGGTGTCGTGCTCGTGGCCAGCGGTTCGCTCGACACCTGGTTCATCCTGATCCTCGTCGCGCCGCTGTTGCTGTATCTGATCCGTGGCCTCACGTACGCGATGCCGCGCGTCAACGGAGTGAAGATGAGCCCCACCCAGTTCCCGGAGGGGTACCAGATGGTGGTCGAGGCCGCGCGGCGTTTCGGGCTCGAACACGTACCCGACGCCTACGTGGTCCTCGGCAACGGAACCATCAACGCCTACGCGTCCGGTCATGGTTTCCGGCGCTTCGTGGTGGTGTATTCAGATCTTTTCGAGATCGGCGGTCAGGCCCGCAGCCCCGAGTCGCTGCGCTTCATCATCGGCCACGAGGTCGGGCACATCGCCGCAGGCCACGTGTCGTACTGGCGTCAACTCGGGTCGATCGTGGGGATGAACATCCCGATTCTCGGGCAGGCCCTGTCGAGATCGATGGAGTACACGGCCGACAACCACGGGTACTACAACCAGCCGTCGGGTTCGCCAGGCGCAATCGGCGTGCTCGCCGCGGGCAAGTACATGTTGACCTCGGTGGACTTCGATGAGTTCGCCGATCGGGCGACCCACGAGAAAGGGTTCTTCACCTGGCTGACAAACCTGCGCTCCAGCCATCCCGTGCTGACCTGGCGCGCCGCCGCCCTGCGTAACCGGACCGCGCCCGGCCGGATGTTCTTTCGTCCGAAGCATCTCGTCCGGGGCATCGGCAGCGGACATGTGCAGATGCTGCCACCGCCCGGGCCTCACCCGCTTGTGGTGCAAGGTCCCCCTGGATATCCCCCATTCCACACACCGGCGGGGCCGTCGGCCGGCCTCCCGAAGGACGACATCGACCAACAGCCCCGCCAGGAGGGACCTGCGCCTCAGTCGAACTGAGGGTCTTCGTTCCTGCTGCGCTTGAGTTCGAAGAAGTGCGGGTAGCTCGAGAGCGCCACCGCACCGTCCCACACCCTGCCCGCATCTTCCCCACGTGGGATCCGCGAGAGTACGGGGCCGAAGAAGGCGACATCGTTGATGTGGATCGTCGGTGTTCCCACGTCGTCTCCCACCTTGTCCATGCCGGCGTGATGACTCTTACGGATCGCGTCGTCGAAGGTGGTCTCGTCGGCGGCCGCCGCCAATTCCGCGGGAAGGCCCACCTCGGCCAGCGATTCGGCGAACACCGAGTCAAAGTCTTTGTTGCCCTTGTTGTGGATGAGTGTGCCCATGGCGGTGTACAGCGGCGCCAGGATCTCGTCGCCGCGCTCGGCCTGCGCCGCGGCGATCACCCGCACGGGGCGCCACGCTTGTTTGAGCCCCTCGCGGTACTCATCGGGAATGTCCTTGCCCTCGTTCAGCACCGCCAGACTCATGATGTGGAAACTGGTCTCGATGGTGCGAACCTTCTCCACCTCGAGGATCCAGCGCGAGGTGATCCAGCACCAGGGGCACAACGGGTCGAACCAGAAGTCAACACGATCAGTCGAGTCGGTCATGCGCAGATCACTCCTTCATCAGGGGACAGTCGGTTCGTCAGCAGATTAACCACCTGCAGGTGACAACAACCGGTGTCCGCTCGCATTCCCGCCACGTGGTCGCGCGTCCCCACACGGACAGGCCATACGGTGGGTGAGTACACAGATGGCAATCGGAAAGGCGAGGCAACGTGGCGGCACCAAACTTGACCCGTGATCTTGCGAGCGAGCGCTCGGCGAACATCTCGGTCTCCAACTACGCGATCGACCTCGACCTCACGGACGGATCGGGCAAACCGGGCGAGAAGACGTTCCGTTCATCGGTCTCCATCGCATTCTCGGCCGAACCCGGGTCGTCGTCATTTGTCGACCTCATCGCCGAGAAGGTGCACAGTGCCACCCTGAACGGGGAGTCGGTGGACCTGTCGGCCTACACCGAAGAGGACGGGATCGCGCTTCCCCAACTGGCGGAACAGAACACACTCGAAGTCGTCGCCGACTGTGTCTATTCACACACCGGTGAGGGTTTGCACCGATTCGTCGACCCCACCGACAACTCCGTATACCTCTACTCACAGTTCGAGACGGCCGACGCCAAACGCATGTTCGCGTGCTTCGATCAGCCTGACATGAAGTCGACGTTCGACGTGACGGTGACCGCGCCCGCGGACTGGAAGGTGATCTCCAACGGCGCGGGAACCGAGACAGCGCCCGGCAAGCACACTTTCGCCACGACGCCCCTGCTGAGCACATACCTGGTGGCTCTCATCGCGGGTCCCTACGCGCAGTGGACCGACTCGTACACCGATGAGCACGGCACCATCGACCTCGGGATCTTCTGCCGATCGTCGCTGGCCGAGTTCATGGATTCCGAGCGACTGTTCAGCGAGACCAAACAAGGATTCGAGTTCTATCACAAGAACTTCGGCATTCCTTATGCGTTCGGCAAGTACGACCAGCTCTTCGTTCCCGAGTTCAATGCGGGCGCGATGGAGAATGCGGGCGCGGTCACGTTCCTCGAGGACTATGTCTTTCGTTCGAAGGTCACGAAATATCTGTACGAGCGGCGCGCCGAGACCGTGCTGCACGAGATGGCCCACATGTGGTTCGGCGATCTCGTCACCATGCAGTGGTGGGATGACCTGTGGCTCAACGAATCGTTCGCGACATTCGCTTCGGTGCTGTGCCAGTCCGAGGCCACCGAATACAAGAACGCCTGGACCACGTTCGCCAACGTCGAGAAGTCGTGGGCGTATCGACAGGATCAGTTGCCGTCGACACACCCGGTGGCAGCCGACATCCCCGACATCGCCGCCGTCGAGGTGAACTTCGACGGAATCACCTACGCCAAAGGCGCTTCGGTACTCAAGCAGCTTGTCGCTTACGTCGGCCTCGACCACTTCCTCGCCGGTCTCCGCGACTACTTCCAGGCTCACAAGTTCGGGAACGCGACGTTCGGCGATCTTCTCGGGGCACTCGAGAAGTCTTCTGGCCGTGACCTTTCCGACTGGGGATCGCAGTGGTTGAAGACCACCGGCATCAACGTGATGCGGCCCGACTTCGACCTCGACGATGCCGGCGCATTCACCCGCTTCGAGATCATCCAGGATGGCGCCGCGCCGGGCGCCGGCGAGACCCGCACGCACCGACTGGCCGTCGGCATCTACGACGACGTCGACGGAAAGCTGGTCCGGACCAAGCGAGTGGAACTCGATGTCGAGGGTGGCCGCACGGCGGTCGCCGACCTCATCGGCGTTGATCGCGGCCGGCTCATCCTGCTCAACGACGACGACCTCACGTACTGCTCGGTGCGGCTGGATCCCGACTCCCTGGCGACGGCGACCAGCCGATTGGGTGACATCAGTGAATCGATGCCGCGCACGCTTGTCTGGTCGGCAGCGTGGGAGATGACTCGCCAGGCGGAGATGCGAGCACGCGAGTTCGTGGCCCTGGTCCAGGAGGGTATCGGCTCGGAGACCGAAATCGGTGTGGTGCAACGAGTCCTGTTGCAGGCGCAGACCGCGATCGACGCCTACGCGGACCCGCACTGGGCGAAGTCGGAAGGCTGGCCAGGTTTCAGCGCGCGGCTGCTGGAACTCGCGCGCGCTGCCGAACCGGGCTCGGACCATCAATTGGCCTTCGTCAACACGCTGCTCTCGGGCGTCCTGGGGCCCGGACAGGCGGAGATCGTGCAGGCGCTCCTCGACTCGGACCCCGCGGATCAAGGCCTACCCGGTCTCACCGTCGACACCGACCTGCGCTGGTCGATCGTGAACGCCCTGGCGACCGCCGGTGCCATCGACACCGATCCGTCGACGACACCTGTCATCGATGCAGAACTCGAACGAGACAACACCTCGGCCGGCGGCCGGCAGGCTGCCAAGGCCCGGGCAGCCCGTCCCCTCGCCGAGGCAAAGGCCGACGCCTGGTCCAAGGCGGTCGAGGACGACACCCTCTCGAACACTCTGGGTCGGTCCGTGATCGCCGGCTTCGTGCGTCCGGGGCAGGGCGAGTTGCTTGCGCCGTACACCCAGAAGTACTTCGAGGCGGTCCCGCAGGTGTGGCAGCGACGCTCCAGTGAGGTAGCCCAGACGGTGGTTGTCGGTCTGTACCCGAACTGGGCCGCCGACGAGAACGGGTTGGCACTGGCCGACGAGCTGCTGTCCGCCGACCATCCCCCGGCCCTGCGTCGACTGATCTCCGAAGGCCGTGACACCGTGGCCCGGGCCCTGCGCGCACGGGAGTTCGACAAGAGCTGAGACGGCCACACAGGCCAGGGATCACGGTCATACAGGCCAGACATGACAAGGGCGGGGCAACCACAGTGGTTGCCCCGCCCTTGTGTAGGTATCAGATCAGCGGATGGTGACCGCCGAAGCGATGACTCGGACCGCCGAGATCAATCCGTCGACGAGATCGCCCGCGCGGATACCCGCGATCGCGGCGGTCACGCCCAGCTGAGCAACCCGGTCGTTGAGACGCGGAGCGACTTCCCGGCCGGAGATGACCACAACATCCTTGGTATTCGGCGAGACCGCGATCAACGCTGCGTGTTCGGGTTCGGGCACGCTCGGCAGCACCGCGGACGCGCCTGCGAATGCGTCGGGTCCGAGGTCACCGATGTAGATCGAGAAGCGGATGCCCGTCCGATCCGTGGCGTCCGACAGTGCATCGTCGAGCGCAACCAGTTCGTCACGCCGAAACGGCGGCGTGGCCGGTGCGGCGCCGGGGAACCGGGCAGCGGAGACGCGCCCGCTACCGGTCACCGTGGCACCCATGGGGAGGGTGTCAGGGTCGATGTTCGCCCTTACGATTTCACCACTTGCCACTTGCCGAGCCTCCGATCAGATCGTCATGTCCATGCCCGTGGTAGCCGGGCGCAACCGGTGTGACGTCGGTGGCGCTGAACAGCAGCGGTTCGTGCTCCCACTTCTGGTCGATCGTGTAGGGCTGCACCTTCGGGTACTTGACACCAAAAGTGAGGGTCATCGCACCGACCACCAGCACAACCGAGATAATAGTGAGGATGACGACCGGTAAACCGATCGCCACAATCAGGTCTTCCACCAGATCCGCCCTTCAGCAGTCGTCTTTCATCTGAGAACTTAGCGGACGCCGCTCCCGGACGCCTCGCCGAGGTCGCAGTGGCGCGTCGGACTCTTACGCAGCACCCGAGTCGAGGTACCGCGACCACGCGGGGTCGAAGTCCTTGACGGTGGCGAGAAGACGCCAGTGGCGCCCCTTGGGTGCGCTCAGAGTTGCCTTGAGGGTCCAACCGAGTTCGCCGAGCAGCCGATCCGCCTTCTTGTGGTTACAGGAGGCGCAGCACGCGACGCAGTTGTCCCACGTGTGGGTACCCCCGCGGCTCCGGGGGACGACGTGGTCGATCGTGTCCGCCTTAGCGCCGCAATAGCCGCAGCGGGATCGATCGCGCTGCATCAATGCCGCTCTGGTCATCGGGACCACCGCCCGGTACGGCACCCGCACGTAATTGCGGAGCCGGATCACAGACGGCACCGCGAGCGCCATTTCTGCCGAATGAATGAGAGGGCCGGCACCATCCTCGTGGATGACGTCGGCCCGTTCGCGCAGCACCAGGACTATCGCCCTGCGTATCGAGATCGCCGCGAGGGGTTCGTAGGTGGCATTGAGAAGGAGTACCCGGTGTTTTCCCCACCGTGTGTTCATCCGCGCAGGCGGCCCGCCGATGGCGTCCACCGAGGTGCCGCGAGACCCCGGCGTCAAGGTGGTCACCGACGAGTTACCGGGGTGATGGGGCACGCGTTCAGACCCCGCGTGGACCTTTTCCCGCTGCGACTTCGTACGCGACATCTAACCTCCCGGCCAACCAACCGACCTCGATGGGAACGATTCAGTTCAACACGGATATGGCAGAAATGCACGACAATAAGACCAGCTGCAGCTGGTCTTTTGCGTGAACTCTGCGTATCGCGGGATATGCGCGTGTGGGCCCGGCTCTGGAACAATGGTTCCCGTGACTGATTCATCGCAGACGGACCCGGCCGGCGACGCCGGTTCCACGCAGACGGAGCCGGTCCGCACGTTCTACGACGCGGTGGGCGGCGAGCAGACGTTCGTCGACCTCGTGGCGCGCTTCTATCGGGAAGTGGCGGCCGACGAGATCCTCCGGCCCCTGTACCCCGAGGAAGACCTGGGCCCGGCAGAACGCCGAATGCGCATGTTCCTCATCCAGTACTGGGGCGGGCCCCGCATCTACTCCGACGAGCGCGGGCATCCCCGGCTGCGGATGCGACACAACCCGTTCCGCGTCGGCCCCCTCGAACGGGACGCCTGGCTCAGATGCATGCACACAGCCATCGCCTCCATCGATTCCAGCCGGCTCGACCCGCCTCACCGGCGGGCGCTCACCGAATACATGGAGATGGCGGCTCAATCCATGGTGAATACACCTATCTGACCTGGCTCGCGGAGCGGCCCCGTGATCGCAGGCAAACAACGATCGTGAGGCAAGATGATGCGGGTGAGTGACGAGAAGAACGATCTTTCCGCCGCTGAAACCGGTGCGCCACACCAGGTTCAGCAGCATGTGCAGTCGGACTATCCACTGTGGTGGCAGAACGCGGTTTTCTACCAGATCTATCCGCGCTCGTTCTCGGACAACAACGGAGACGGCGTCGGCGATCTGGCCGGTGTCATCGACAAGCTCGGCTACCTCGAACTGCTGGGCATCGACGCCATCTGGCTGAGCCCCGTCATGAAGTCACCGATGGCCGACCACGGCTACGACGTGTCCGACCCGCGCGATGTCGACCCGCTGTTCGGCGGTCTCGAAGCCCTCGACCTGCTCATCGCCGAGGCACACGGGCGGGGCATCAAGATCACGATGGATCTGGTGCCCAATCACACCAGCGACCAGCACGCTTGGTTCGTCGAAGCCCTCTCCGCCGAGCCCGGGAGCCCGGCGCGCGAACGCTACATCTTCCGCGACGGCAAGGGAGAGAACGGCGACGAGCCGCCCAACAACTGGCCCAGCGTTTTCGGCGGCCCGGCATGGACACGCACCACCGGACGCGACGGCGAGCCCGGACAGTGGTACCTGCATCTGTTCGCACCCGAACAACCCGACTTGAACTGGGACAACCCAGAGGTGTTCGCCGATCTCGAACGCACGCTGCGGTTCTGGCTCGACCGTGGAGTGGACGGATTCCGGATCGATGTGGCACACGGCATGGCCAAACCCGACGGCCTCCCGGACATGGACCACGAGGCTTTCGGCCTGCTCACCAACGACGACGACGATCCGCGGTTCAACAACGACGGTGTGCACGACATCCACCGCCGGATCCGCGAAGTGCTCGACGACTACCCCGACGCGATGACCGTCGGCGAGATCTGGGTGAAGGACAACACCCGATTCGCCGAATACGTACGACCTGACGAGCTCCACCTCGGCTTCAACTTCCGCCTGGCAAAGGTGGGTTTCGATTCCGAGGAGATCCGCGAAGCCATCGAACATTCCCTCGAAGCCGTTGCAACAGTGTCGGGCACACCCACCTGGACGTTGTCGAACCACGATGTGGAGCGCGAGGTCACCAGGTACGCCGACGACACCGATCCACGCGCCGGGCTCGACCGCGCACGCGCGATGATCCTCGTCGAACTGGCCTTGCCGGGTGCGGCATTCATCTACAACGGCGCCGAACTCGGATTGCCGAATGCCGAGCTGCCGGACGAGGCACTACAGGATCCGGTGTGGGAACGCTCAGGCCATACCGAGCGTGGTCGAGACGGCTGCCGAATTCCCCTGCCCTGGGAAGGCGAAACACCCCCCTTCGCGTTCTCCGGCAACACCAAGACCTGGTTGCCGATCCCGCCGGAGTGGTCGACCCTCACCGTCGAGTCGCAACTCGAAGATCTGGAGTCGACGCTGTCGCTCTATCGGCTGGCGATCGAACTGCGTAAGACCCGTCCGGAGTTCGCCGGAGAAAGCATCGAATGGTATGGCGCGCCTCCCGGATGCCTGGCGTTTCGCCGGTCGCTCGGCAAGCTGGTGTGTGCTCTCAACGCTGGGCCGGACCCGATCGGACTACCACCCGGAGAACTACTGCTCAGCAGCAGCCCCCTGGTCGACGGGAAGCTCCCAGCGAACGCCGCGGCGTGGCTGGTCTGAGCAAACCCGCCGGGTTCAGTTGACCTGGAGCGAAAACGCCATCGTGCGCCGCTGATAGACCGACCCGAATCGGGCATCGAGTCGTGCCCACACCGGGGTGCAACGCACTCGCACGACTTCGTCGGCGTCGATGAGTTCGAGGTCCGACGTCTCGGTGACGTCGTGGTTGTCGGACTGCCGCACGAAACCCATTGCCGTCAGCGCAAAGATCGACCGCATCGACACATTGACGACCTCCTCTGTCGTCTCCCCTGTCACGTCGAGCACCCGCTGGTCGAGCAGTGAGGTCGGCGGTCCGTGGCCGCTGCCTTGGGTGCGGGCCACCTCCGCCCCGGTACGCGACAGCTGGATCAGTACCCGGGCCGGAACGTCATCGACGTGGACGAATCCGTCGACGGCGGGCAGGGCACCGCGCCAAGCACTGTCGAGAGGGAATCCGGTGTCGACCGACGCGGTCTCCGGATTGTCCGCCTCCCGCCTCAGCGCGGTGCGCAATTCGGTTGCGCCGCAGACCACGTCGTCACCCTCGATGGATCCCGCGACCACCCGGGTGGCCAACACATCGAAGCCGGTGTTCACCCAGATTCCCAGCAGGCCATCGGGACGCTTCTTGATGCGGAGAACAGCGACATCGTCAGCGCGCAGAGCCCGGACGGCGAACACGGCCAGATCGGTGCGGTCGCGGGCCGCCAGTGTCAACGTCGCCATCAGCGGATCGAACTCCTGAGTTGACGAGCCGCCACCGACAGCGTCGCGAGATCGAGTTCGCCCAATTCGGCGATGTCGGACAGGGTCGTCCGCACGCGGGCGAGGCGCGAGGAGTTGCTGAGTTCCCAGTCGGCGATCTTTTCCGCAGGTGACTCGTCGGGCTCGGCCGAATCCAGGATCACCAGACAGAGCGATCGCAGCGTGCTGTGCAGGTCGTCCCGCAACGCCAGCCGGGCCAGGGAGTGCCAGCGGTCTTTGCGGTCCAGGTCGGACACCGCGGTCAACAGATCCTCGACGCCGAGATGATCCATCACCTCGAAGTACAACTCCCCCACCTCGGCAGGCTCTCGGTCCGATATCTCGGCCGCGTCGATGATGTCGAGAAGGCAGAACCGGTGCAGGCTGACGGCGACGGCCTCGGCGATCTCGGCGGGCACACCGTCGTCGCGCAAGCGCTGGGCGCGACGCTCGACCCCCTCGGCGGAACTGCCACGAAGCCAACCCGGCAACTGGGGCGACAGTTCGGCGACAAGTGCGGCGTAGCGCGTCACCTCGGCTGCCATCGCAAGAGGTTGCGGCCGACCGGCGATCATCCAGCGCGACGCGCGGAAGAGCAGCCGTCGCGCGTAGGTGATCATGGCGTCGGTGGTCGGGACAGAACAGGGCGCCGACGCGATGTCCTGCCACAACCCGTGCAAACCGAATATCTGCGTGACCGCCTGAAATGAGCGCACCACGTCGAGCGACGTGGATCCGCTCCCCTCACACAGACGGAACACATGGGTGATTCCCGCGTTGTCCACGAGGTCGTTCACCACCGCCGTCGTGACGATCTCGCGACGCAGCGGGTGGGTGGCAATCCCTTCGGCGAACCGCTCTCGCAGCGGCACAGGGAAGTACGTCATCAGACGCGGTGAGAAGACGTCATTGTCCGGCAGGTCACCGTCGAGCATGTCGGACTTGAGCGCCAACTTCACGTGCGCCATCAACGTCGCCAGCTCCGGCGACGTCAGACCATGACGCCCGGTGGACTCACCGCGCTTGATCAACTCGGCCGGGCGAGGGAGGGCCTCGAGCTTCAGGTTGACCCCACGGCTGGCGAGCTCCTTGAGCAACCTCACGTAGACCTCGGCCGACTCGGCCGCCTGCGATCGACTGGTCCCCAGCTCGGCGTTCTGTGACACGTTGTCGGCCAGCACGAGGTCGCCGACTTCTTCGGTCATGGACTCCAGCAACGGGTTTCGATCCTCAGCAGCCAATTCACCGGCCGACACCTGGGAGTCGAGCAGGATCTTGATGTTCACCTCGTGATCAGAGCAATCGACGCCGGCCGAATTGTCCATCGCATCGGTGTTGATGCGTCCACCGCTCAGATCGAACTCGATACGGCCCAGTTCGGTGACTCCGAGGTTGCCGCCCTCGCCGACGACCTTGACGCGCAGCTCGTTCCCGTCCACGCGGATCGC
Source organism: Williamsia sp. D3 (assembly GCF_000506245.1). Lineage (NCBI taxonomy): Bacteria > Bacillati > Actinomycetota > Actinomycetes > Mycobacteriales > Nocardiaceae > Williamsia > Williamsia sp. D3. The sequence continues at coordinate 84,354 of NZ_AYTE01000031.1, forward strand.
GTCGTTCGCCTTGTCGCCCACCGCTTCATGCGACTGGGTGCTGGCCTTCACATACGTTCCGATGCCGCCGTTCCACAGCAGATCGGCGGGAGCGAGCAAGATGGCGCGGATCAGTTCCGGGGGCGAGAGCGTCGAGACGTCTTCGGGCACTCCCAGGGCCCTCGCGATCTGAGGGCTGATATCGATGGACTTGCGGTCGCGCGACCACACGCCGCCACCTTCGCTGATCAACTCGGTGTTGTAATCGGCCCACGACGAACGCGGCAGTTCGAACAACCGCTGCCGTTCGGCGAACGACTTCGCCGCATCGGGGTCGGGATCGATGAAGATGTGACGGTGGTCGAACGCCGCGGTCAATCGAATGTGCCCTGACAGCAACATGCCGTTACCGAAGACATCGCCGCTCATATCGCCGATGCCCACCACCGTGAAGTCCTCGGTCTGGGTGTCGACGCCCATCTCTCGGAAGTGACGTTTGACCGCCTCCCAGGCGCCTCTGGCCGTGATGCCCATCGCCTTGTGGTCATATCCGGCCGAACCGCCGGAGGCGAACGCGTCCCCGAGCCAGAAACCGTATTGCCCCGCAACATCGTTGGCGATGTCGGAGAACGTGGCGGTGCCCTTGTCCGCGGCCACCACCAGGTAGGGATCGTCATCGTCGCGGCGTACCACCCGGGTTGGCGCGGTGACGTCCCCCGATTTCTGGTCGATGTTGTCGGTGAGGTCGAGCAGTCCTGAGATGAAGTGGCGGTAGCACTCCACTCCTTCTGCACGGTAGGCGTCCCGATCCGCGGTGGGGTCGCCCGTCGGTAACGGCGGCCGCTTGACCACGAATCCGCCTTTGGAACCAACCGGCACGATGACCGCGTTCTTCACTGCCTGCGCTTTGACCAACCCGAGGATCTCGGTCCGGAAGTCCTCACGCCGATCCGACCAACGCAATCCGCCGCGAGCCACCGACCCGAATCTCAGGTGGACGCCCTCCACCCGGGGAGAGTAGACGTAGATCTCATACAGCGGACGTGGTTCCGGCGTCTGCGGAATGTCTCTGGGACGCAACTTGAAAGCGAGGACATTCCGCGTAGAACCATGTTCAGCGGCGACGTAGTAATTGGTACGCACGGTCGCCGAGATCACCGAGATGTAGGCACTGATGATGCGATCGACGTCGAGGCTGATGATCGACCCGACGTCGGCCGACAGACTGTCGAGCACCTCTGACCGCCGGTCATCGTCAGCTGTGTCGGGATCGAACGACGCCGCGAACAACTCGACGAGCGCCTTGGTGATCGCGGGGTGTGCGCCCAGAACCGACGCCACGTGGTTGTTGCTGTAAGACGAACCGCACTGACGCAGATATTTGGAGTAGGCACGCAACACTGCCGCTTCACGCCAGGTCAGGCCGCAGCGGAACACGAGTTCGTTGAAGTCGTCCACCTCGGCATCGCCGCGCCAGATCTGTGCGAATGCGTCGGTGAACCGATGTTCGACGTCGTCGGTGGTCTGTTCGTCGACCGCCATACCCTCGGCGAGCGAGAGACTGAACTCGTAGATGTGGCACGTCTGGCCATCAGGGCGTCGTAGTTCATACGGCCGTTCGTCGAGAACGTTGACGCCGAGGCTGTGCAGCACTGGCAACACCTCGGTCAGAGTCGCCGACCGGCCGCACAGATAGATGGCAAACCGCCAATGTTGTTGCGCCGGGCTCTTTTCCGTGGATTCAGCGCCTTCGTCGGCCGGACGATGCAGCCTCACCTCGAACGCGCCGTCGTCGAGGCCCTGCACCACATCGATATCGGTATAGGCCTCCGACGGGGCCCGGATGTCCTTGTAACTGTCAGGAAGGGTTGCGGCGTAGAACGCGACCGCCTCCGGGCCGGCGACTCCGGAGCTGTTGGCCGCCACCTGCCTCAGCCGTTCATCCCAGCCTCGCGCAGCTGCGATGAGTCTGTCCTGGATGGCCACCTGACCCGGTGATCCGACGGCCAAATCCCCGAGCTCGGCGCACGCGGGCGAGGAGATGCGCATCGCCACATGCAGAAGAGCCAAGGGCGATTCGCTGACCCTTGCCGTGTATTCCAGTGCGTCGCCGCCCAACTCACTCAGCAGCTCGTTCTGCAATGTCTCCCGTAGCCGCGTGGTGTAACGGTCTCTCGGCAGATAGACCAGGGCAGAGACAATCTCGCCCGCCGGGTCGAGACGCAGGAACACCCGGAGCTGGCGGTTGGGGACCGCCTCGAGCACTTCGGTGAGTGTTCGGGCGAGCTCGCCGGCCTGCAGGGAGAACAGCTCTGACCGCGGGAACGTCTGCAGGAGTTCGAGCATCGCCATACCGGTGTACGACTCGGCCTCGACCTCGGCGGCCGCCAACACCTCGCCCACCTTGGTGTCCAGTACGGGGATGTCGAAGATGTTCTCGTGCAATGCGGTGGGCGTGAACCTGCCCACGAAGACGTGCTCGCCGACACGGTGGCCGTTGTCGTCGTAGTCGTCGATCTGGATCAAGCTCGGGAAGTTGGATCGCTGGATGCGCGTCGGGAGGTACAGCTGCTGAACGGTGACTGCACCTGCCCCCTGGGTCGCCTTGTGCTCGACCTCCGCGGTGCGCCATACGCCGAGGCCCGAGGATCGGAGCGGCGTGCGATCGGTCCCCGCCCCGTCGCAATGCAGGTAACCGAACGGGGTGAAGTTGTTCTCCGCCAACCACCGCAACAGACGCGCGAAATCTTCTCCCGCAACCCGGTCTAGCCCGTCGGGAAGGGTTGTCGTCAGATAGGACGAGTACGTGTCGGCCAGCCCGGTCAGCAGATCGAGCATCGGCGCGCGGTCGTCGTGCACATCGGCGATGCGGGCGATCACGGTGTCGAGTTCGGTTCTCACCACATCGATGTCGATGGGCGACACCCGTGGAACGGCATCGACATGGATCCACGATTCGACCTGCTGACCGGTTCGGACCGTGTCGCTGGGCTTGTCGGAATCGACTATCTCTCGCAGCTCGCCGCGGTCATCGCGGACGACGAGCATGATCGGATGGTCGATGCGGACCACCATCAGTCCTGAGGCCTCGAGTGCTGCGACCACCGATTCGACCAGCAACGGCATGTCATCGGTGACCATCGACACCGACACCGCGCTGCCGTCGAACGCGACGTCGGTGACCGCAACGCCGTCCGCCCGCGTGTAGGCGATGGTCACGTGGGCGCTGAGCTGGGACCGTTGCTCCGGCCCCAGCTCATCCCACGTGGTCTCGTCGAAACTGCCCGGCCCGTGGAAATAGGGGGCCACAGCCGGCGGCAGAAGCTCTTTGATCGCTTCCGGGAAATCGTCGCCCCGCGAATCCGCCAGGTCCGTTTTCGTTGATCCGGTCATGAGCCGTCACTCTCGGAGTTCTGCGGATACCGCGGTGGGCGATGAAACAACTCTAGTCGCGCGTCAACTTTCGGTGGGTGACCGAATGCGGCCGGGCCGCGTCTGCGCCGAGGCGCTCGATCTTGTTCGCCTCGTAGGCCTCGAAGTTGCCTTCGAACCAGAACCACTTGCCTTCTTCGACGTTGCCTTCCCACGCCAGGATGTGGGTACAGGTGCGGTCGAGGAACCACCGGTCGTGCGAGATGACCACTGCACAACCCGGGAACAGCTCGAGTGCGTTTTCCAGCGAACCGAGCGTCTCCACGTCGAGGTCGTTCGTCGGCTCGTCGAGCAGGATCAGGTTGCCGCCCTCTTTGAGAGTCAGGGCCAGGTTCAGACGGTTGCGCTCACCACCGGAGAGCACTTCTGCCTTCTTCTGCTGATCAGGACCCTTGAAGCCGAATGCACTGACGTAGGCGCGCGAGGGCATCTCGTTCTGGCCGACCGTGATGAAATCCTGTCCTTCGGACACGACCTCCCACACGTTCTTCTTCGGGTCGATGTTCGAGCGGTTCTGGTCGACGTAGCTCAGTTTGACCGTCTCGCCGACCTTGACGATGCCGGAATCGGGTTCTTCGAGTCCGACGATCGTCTTGAACAGAGTTGTCTTACCGACACCGTTGGGGCCGATGACGCCGACGATTCCGTTGCGCGGCAGCGTGAACGACAGGTCCTTGATCAGCACGCGGCCGTCGAAGCCCTTGTCGAGGTTCTTGACCTCGACCACCACGTCACCGAGGCGCGGCGGGGTCGGGATCTGGATCTCTTCGAAGTCGAGCTTGCGCATCTTGTCGGCCTCGGCAGCCATCTCTTCGTAACGGCCGAGACGGGCCTTGTTCTTGGTCTGGCGCGCCTTGGAGCCCGACCGCACCCAGGCGAGTTCCTCCTTGAGGCGGCGTTGGAGCTTCTGGTCCTTTTTGCCTTGGACCTCGAGACGCTCGGCCTTCTTCTCCAGGTAGGTGGAGTAGTTGCCCTCGTAGGGGTGCAGCTTGCCGCGGTCGACCTCGCAGATCCACTGCGCGACGTGATCGAGGAAGTACCGGTCGTGGGTGACGGCCAACACGGCGCCGTGGTACGCCGCCAGGTACTGCTCGAGCCAGAGCACACTCTCTGCGTCGAGGTGGTTGGTTGGCTCGTCGAGGAGCAGCAGGTCGGGTTTTTGCAGCAGCAGCTTGCACAGCGCGACGCGGCGACGCTCACCACCGGACAGATGGGTGACCGGCTCGTCGGCCGGCGGGCACCGCAGTGCGTCCATCGCCTGCTCGAGCTGGGAGTCGAGGTCCCACGCATCGCCGTGGTCGAGCGCCTCCTGCAGCTTGCCCATCTCTTCCATGAGCTCGTCGGAGTAGTCGGTGGCCATGAGCTCGGCGATCTCGTTGAAGCGGTCGAGCTGCTCCTTGATCAGGCCCATGCCTTCTTCGACGTTCTGCCGAACCGTCTTCTCTTCGTTGAGCTTGGGCTCCTGCATGAGGATGCCGACGGTCGCATTGGGATCGAGGAACGCCTCGCCATTGGACGGTTGATCGATGCCCGCCATGATCTTCAGGATCGACGACTTGCCGGCGCCGTTGGGCCCGACCACACCGATCTTGGCGCCTGGGTAGAAGGACATGGTGACGTCATCGAGAATCACCTTGTCGCCGTGCGCTTTACGCACCTTCTTCATTGTGTAGATAAATTCTGGCACGCTCTGGCCTCTCTCACTGTGCTCGCAGGTGTCCACCGCGGTTTCTCGCCGGTCGGCCGCCGAAAAGGCCGTCCGCAACATCACCAGCGTAGTGGGTCGGTGATCTCCGGTCGGTCGCGGCGACCCTTCTCGGCGTACTGCGCGGCACCGAGGCAGCTCAAGCCGCAGCCGCCTCGCCCGAATCGCCTGTTGTCGGCGCGGTCACCCCGGTCTGGGGCGCGTCGGTGGATCTCGTCACCCTTGACGATCCCTCGTACGCGACCCGGCAGCGGGTCAGATCGAGCCCGACCGCCGTTGCGGTCATTTCCAGGTCTGACCGCCGTTCGCCGTTTTCCGACACGTATTCATTTGTCTTGAGCTGACCGTGGGCGATGATCGGCCGGCCTTTGGCGACCACCTGCGCGACCCCGTCGATGAGTCGGCGCCAGCAACTGACCGTCAGATACAACGCGGGCCCGTCCACCCATTCGCCACTTCGTTTGTCAACGCGTCTGGGGTTGCACACCATCCGGAACGACAGCACATCTTCGCCGGCCGCGGTCTGTCGGCGACGTGGGTTCGTGATCGCAGTCCCGATCACGGTGGTGTAGGTCTCGTACATGTTCTCCCCCTCATGATGTGCGCCGAAGAACGGCGCGGATCTCTGTGGGTTCAGCATGTGCCATCGAGCGGACACGTCAGTGGGTCTCGAGCACCTACCTGTGGACCATTTCAGTGCTGTGGACAACCGGCGCGAGAATCGTCACTTACGGGCGCCAGGACCTGTCTCGCTCGCGTCCACGTCGACAACCTCGTCGCCGCCCGCTTCGATGTCATGGTCGTCCCCTGCCGCGGTTGTCGCCGTCGCCCCGGCCTGCCCCGGCCCACCTGGCCGACCGGCCAGCTGGGCGAGCATCGCGTTGTAGCTCGCCAACTCCGAATCGTGGTCGCGATCTTCCTGGCGGTCGAACCGAGTGGCCTGCCGTTGGTCCTGCCGGCTCCATTGCACCAGCAGCGCCAACATCACCAGCACCAGCGGTATCTCGCCGGCCGCCCACGCGATGCCCCCACCGAGCCGCTGGTCACTCAGCAGATCGGGGTTCCACGGCAGCAGAAGGCTGTTGTAGTACGACCGCGCGATGACGTTGTCGGTGCTCATCAGCGCGACACCGAAGAAGGCGTGGAACGGGAGCGACCCGAAGACCATGGCGAGTTTTGCCACCGGTGACAGGGTCCTCGGCGACGGGTCGATGCCGATGACCACCCAATAGAAGAGGTAGCCACTGACCAGAAAGTGCAAATTCATGGCCACGTGCGCCGCGTGATACTCGGCCAGCATCTCGAACAGGCCGCCGAGATACAGCACGTAGTAGCTGCCGACGAACAGCACCGACGCGACCAGTGGGTGGGTGAGGAAGCGCGAGTACGGGCTGTGCAGGACGGCGAGAATCCACTCGCGTGGCCCAGGAGGAGCAGTCCTGCCTGCAGGCGGTATGGCTCGCAACGCCAATGTCACCGGGCCGCCGAGAACCAACAGCACCGGCACCAGCATCGACAACATCATGTGCGCCACCATGTGGACGCTGAACAGCGCCGGCGCATATTTTCCGAGGCCCGACGACGTGGCGAAGAGGAATGCCGCGCACCCCAGCATCCAGGCGATTGTGCGACCGATCGGCCACGCGTCGCCACGTTTGCGCAGCCGGTACACCCCTCGCAGGTACACAACCGCCATGACGATGGCGAGCGTGCCGAACAGCAGATCGAAGCGCCAGTCGACGAACATCCGCCCGATGGTCGGGGCTTCATCCAGTCGGTAGCCCAGGATCAATTCGGTGGCCGGCATATCGGCCGGGTTGACGTTGGCCGGTGGCGGCGTGCGGGACAGTCCGACCGCGAGGCCGAAGGTCGCCGCAAAGACGAACAACTCGGCCAGGGCGAACCGGATCAAGGGTGTCCGGTTCTCCGTCGCCGACAATGTCGAGATCGTGTGGCGTCGGTGCCAGGCCCCGAAGCCGCCGAGTACAACCAGTGCGACGGTCTTCGCCACAACGAGTTGGCCGTATGTCTCGGTGAACAACTGGTCGAGGTGCACTCGGATCAACGCATTGATCACTCCGCTGGCACCGACGACAACAAAACACCAGAACGCGATGCGCGAGTATCGCCGGACTGCCAGGGCCGTGTGACGACCGCCTCCGCGCGCATAGACGAGGACCGCGAAGAGTCCACCCATCCACAGACAGGCACCCACGATGTGCAGGATGAGACTGTTGGTGGCGTAATCGTGGCTGCCGCCGGTTGACGAGTGCCCGGCAAGGGCGGTGGGCATGAGTGTCAGCAGAGCCAGCGGCAATGCGATCAGCGTCCAGGTCCAGCGCAGGGCGATGCGGGCTACGACGGCGCAAATCAACGCGAAGATCGCGGTCCACAGCCAGGAACGGGCATCCGCGATCTGGTCGAGGGCGGTGATCAAACGGTCGATGGACATCGTTTCCGACAGCGGGAAACCCGAGGTGTCCGACACTGTGAGCGGGATCATCAGCAACGCCGCGATCGCCCACACCAGGGCTCCGACCGCGGCGAATCGGATGGCCCGGTAGCCGCCGACGTCCAGTACCCCGTCCGATTGTGGGGGGACGAAGAACGCCGCGAACAGCGTGCCGCCCACAGCCACGACGGCGCCGACCTCCCCGATCGTCTGGACGGTGGGCAGTCCGTACCGGGTCAGCGCACCGGGATCACCGACGCCGGCCAGATCGAGCACAACGCTCGCCGAGATGGCCGTGACCGCGATGGCCACAGCCGCCGCGACCCAGGACAGAACCCAGCCGATGCTCGCCGCCCCGCTGCGGCGGATGTCGATCGAATCGGCTGTAGTCGTACTCATCCCACCAGGGTAGGCACCACACGGGTGTGAGCTGCGTCCGCCCGCGATTGCACCGGCCGATATACTCGCCTGCGCCGACAAGTCGGCACGCCTCCGTAGCTCAGGTGGATAGAGCAAGAGCCTTCTAATCTCTAGGTCGCAGGTTCGAGTCCTGCCGGGGGCACCGAGAAAATAGGGTTTGAGCTGGACAAACAGTCCATGCTGTAATGGACGGTCCCTAAACGGTCCCCTAGCGGCGGTTCCTACACGATGCGGTCGGCGTCGTCGTCCCGACCTTGTTCGCGCAAAAAACTCGCGAGCCTTGTGGTCTTCGTAGTCCCACGCCTCGCGTTCGCGCTTCTGGCGGTCTATGTATCGGCGATTCTGCTCGGATTGCCACGCGGCAGGATCCTCGGCACGTCTCGCCATTTCGCGAGAGCAACGTTTACAGGCGTCAGGGTCATTGTCTGTGAAATCGACCGGCAGCATGACGCGCATGCGACGTCCGCACGCGGCCGTCTCCAGTTCCCAGCGGTCAAGGATATGCGCCTCACGCGCCGTTCGAGGGTGACCCCCGATTACCGCATGGACCTCGCCCGGCTCAGCAGGTACCACACGGTCGATCTCATGGTCGACCGGGTCTCGCACCTCGTCGTAATGATCGAATGCTGCACATGCGTCGGCGTATCTCATGGCACGAGACCCTATCGCCCGGCACCGACGCGCATTGGACGTACGAGGCCCCCGCCGGAATCGGCAGGGGCCTCGGTTGGACCCGTTCGGGTTACGCGGCCGGGTCGAGGTCGAGTTTGACGATGCCTTGCGGCTGGTAGATGTCGAGACCGAATCGGCCCTCGGTGCGGGCACGCACCTGGTTCCGGCTGAAATCGTCGGCCACACCGCTCGACCACTGCGTGCGCACCTGGCCGTCACCGACGACCGCCAGGGCCGCCAGATCGAACAACAGACCCGTTTTCGCCGGCACCGAGATCGACACCGCGATACGCAAACCCCACAACCGCTGCGCCGGCCGGTCGACCGGTAGCGCGCTACCGAGGTCGAAGTCACCCGAGGTGCGACGACTCAGCTCGAGAGCTTCCCAATCGGACGGGTGCAGGATGATGCCCCCGCCGGTGTAACCGAGCGTCTCGAGGGCCGTGATGCCCTTGCGCACGGTCACCGTGGCATCGGTGGCGAACGGTTGCACCTGTAGGCCCGATTGATTGAGCAGACCGCGCAGGTTCGGCGTGGTGCCGTCCCCGTTGATCACCTGGTTTTCTACGGCCCGCTCGAGGCCGTATTGCATCTCGGTCTGAACGAACCCCTGCAAACTCCGGTTGTCCGACAGCCAATATTCCGGGGTCGGTTCGCTCACGTGCGCGATGACCTCGAGCTTGCCGTCGACCGAAACGAGGCCGTATTCGCTCGTGGGTTTGAGCTGACCAACCGCAACCGGCGCGGCGTTGTTCACCCGCTTGTTCTGGCGCAGGTAGCCATACTGCGGCGGCCGGGTGCGGAACGGCAGGATGGCCAGTGCCGAGTTCGACACCTTGCCCTGTTCGTACAGGGTCGAGTCCAGGGGCACCCCGGTGATCTCATCACCACTCGAGGCGATGGCTTTCTGGCCGGTGGGATCGGCCATCTTGGCCGAGATGTTGATCGTGGCCGCCTTGGCGCGAAAGTCCAGGCGGGCGTCATCCTCGGCGCACCCGCAATCGTCGCCAGGACCGCCGTAGGGGCCGCCGGCCGCGCCGGCAACGGGCACCATGGTGCCGAACTTGGCCATCACGGCCGCGGATTCCTTGATTTTCGCTGACTTGGCCTCGAGGGTGTCGACGGCCTTGGCCGCGGCCTTGAGCGCGTCCTGTTCGTCGTCGGACAGTTCGCGATCTTCGGTCTGTGCCACCGCGAGCAGGTCACCACCGAGGGTGAGTAGGCGGGCCTTGGCCTCGTTGACATCACCCTGTGTGCCGGCCTCGGCCTTGGCCGCCAGGTCGGTCAGTTCCTTGATCTTCATTGCGGATCGGTCCCCTTTCGTGGGACTCACTGCGCGCACCGAGACGTGGTGCGGACAAACGAATATGTGAGCCTCACGACGGGGCGGTCTCGGCGGGCGGGGTGGTGTTCCGCTGGCCCGTGCCGACGATCACGACGTTGGCGAGGGTGGCCCGACTGGCGAGCGATTAAACACCGCCGGCCCGGTCAGCGCCACACACCTACCGTACAACACGAGAGCCATTGGTATGCAACACCTCTCGTGTCCCGAGGGGTAGCGCTCCCCCTAGACCGGCGCCGCTACCGGCCCGAACTTGGCCGCCGTGAAATACGCCTCCCACGCCTTTACTGACGGCCCGGTGGGTTCGGACTTGACCGCCAGTACCGCGGTCTCACGGTTGGCGCCTACGGGCACGAGGGACACCTCGTGTACGTGCAATTCATCGAGCGACTTGTACGAACCGAGCCGCGGATCACCCTTGACCGGTCGGGTGCGGATCTCGTCATAGGCGAATGAGAGCTGGCTGAGCCGGCGGCCCTTGACCAACCGGTACACCTGTGCGCCGGTGTCGGTCTCGAGGTCGAGCTTGCCGTGCACCTTGAGCCCGCGGTCATCTTCCACCATCGACACCACCCCGCCCACATTCATGTGCGGATTCTTGGCGTCGTGGCCGTACAGGATCGGCAGGGTGTTGCCCGATTTCTCCCACGCCTCGATGGACTTGCGGAACGCGCCGCGTTGCACGACGTCGCCGGCCGAGTCGACGTTGCCGAACACCGACGCGTAGGCGATGAACTCACCCTCACCGAGGCCATCGTCGGCCCCGGCCTTGATCTTGCCGACAGTCGATTCCCTTATGTCTCAGTGCCATATCGCCTCGTTCCAGTGTGCCGCCGCTATCGGGTCGGTCGTGTGGGCCACCTGCACGTCGGGGTCCGACGCGTCGTAAATCGGATAGGTCCGCGCGCTTGGCTGTGTCGGCTCGTCGTCGTCCATCGCTGGTGTCCTCTCGGTCGGCCGAGTAAGGCTTGCCGGTCGCATCTTTGTAATAGGACCGGCACAACGCCGGCGCGAACGTGACTTTGTCCCCGAGCGCGAGTTCACACCGGGCGATGGCGCCCGGGGCGTGCCAATCGATTTTGATGGCGCCCTCACCGTGCACCCAGTACCGGCGCAGCTCGGCCCCGCCATCACGCGCGGGCGTGTCATCGCCGTCGTCACTGTCGGCCTTGGCGAAGCGCCAGGCCCAATAGTCCAGGGCGGTGGTCATCGGAGCACGTCTCTGTGGCGTTGAGCGGCCCTCTCGCGCCGTCTGGCCTCGGCGGCGTCGTAGACGAAGCTGCCATCGCGGTGGCGGGCATCGGCCGACAATCGGAGCTGCGCGGGGTCTCGCCAGTCTGTGATGGTTTCTGCCATTGCACTCACCCCGCGAACGGGTTGCCGGTGCGGGTGACCGGATCCCACATGGTGTTTGGGTCGGCGGTATTGCCGGCGATGGCGGTTTGCCAGGCCGCCGCCTCGGCTTGCGGCGACAGACCGAGATGGTTGACGTAGCTCCGCAGCTCGGCCGACAGGCGCAAGAACGTGCGCACCTCGGGCGACTCTTCGCGCTTGGTGGTCTTGCCCCCGCCATTGTCCCGCCGCGTCACAGTCTGCGTAATCCCCTGCACTGCAAGTGCTTTGAGTGACGATTGCACCAGCGCGTACAGCTCGACGTACGCGTGCAACACGGCCAGATCCTCGGGTTTGAGCACCTTGAGTTCGGTGAGCGACCCCGCGACAATGCGGTCCCACTCGACCGACGCCGCCGTACTGAGATCCGCGGGTTTGGGCGGGGCCTCCCGTTCCGCCGGCGCCGCCGGGGTGATCGGCCGACCGCCGGAATCACGACCAACCTCACGGCCGCCGAGCACCCGCAGGTTCGGCGGCGTCCGCACTCCGCGTGGCATGTGTTCCCCTTCCGTGGTGGCCGGCCGCGCAGGTCGGGGAACGAACCGCGCGGCCGATCACCCCCATGGTACAACGACTGGTACATACCGCTGGCCGAAGCGGGACGGTTGGCCCCGCCGGGAATTCACTACAGCAAAGTGCCGTCCCAGCGGCGCTATCCCCCAGCGCCCACACAGGGCGATATTGGCGCTCAGTTGCCCCGTACCGCGCGATCAGGCCCGACCACCTCACCGATGGTCCCGAGGGCCGATATCGCAGCTCAGGGACGTGGCGCCTCCCTGGCGCTCAACGCCACCACGAGGGCCTCAGAGCCCTCACGGCGCGCCACCGCGGGCGTCACCAAGCCAGTGCCACAGGGCCGAGTACAGGGCCAGCAATCGCCGCTCTGCGGGCGTCTGAACTGCGCGTTTGTCACACTGTGGGCCGGAGTTGAGGCCGTAATTGCCGGCGGAGAGAGGGGGGTGAAATCCATTGGGACACTTGATGATTCCCACTTCGGCGCCGTTTGTGCAGGTCAGACCGGTTTACTATATTGAATCTTCGGAAATTGGGTGATCGTGAATCGGGCCGCCCCGGTCGGGGTTGCGACCCACGCCACCACATCGTGACGTGGCACCGACCGAGGCCACCCTCGAGATTACTTATCGGGTCGCGGAACCGTCTGCATCGTCGGACGGACACGGCCAGGGAATGTCTCGGAACTCGGGTAGGTAGCCGGCCCCGGCCTCGTGACCGCCGGCACCTTGACCAGCTTGGGCACCGTCGGCATCCTCGGCTTCTCACTCATCGTCATCACCTCTCGTGTCGTTCATCAGCTCCGTGTCAGCGATCATCTGTCGTAGCCCCGACACCGTGGCCCCGTCGTACTTATCTCCCATGAGGGTGAGCACCAGGGCCGCCAACGAGTCCGTTAGCGTCTCGTAGTCGTCACCGATCTCGGCGCGCACCGCCTCGAGCTGGGTGCGGTCGCCGGTGTCGAGCACGTTGGCCCACCCGATGCAGTACCGCAGTGCGCGCACTCGGTTGTCCACGCGGCTATCCACGATGTGCCCCGTCATCCTCGGCCAGGCGTGCCAACTCGACCCGCAATGATGCTCTGAGCACGTCGGGGTCGATAGGTTGTTGAGTGATCACGCGTTGCGCAAGGTCGGCGGCCACCGCAGCGATCATTGTCACCTCTGTCAGCTCATCGGCGACGGCCTCGAGTAACGCGCGGTCACCGGTATCAATCACGTCAAGGAAGGCGAGCACGAGCCGGATGGCAATTGCTTGCGAACTGGGTTGTTGATCATGCATGGTTTCGGTCTCCTATCTGGTGGTGTCTTTGTGTGGCTCTGTGTCGGCGTGAACGCACGGCGGCGGGTGATGTACCGATGCGGCGACCACCGGCGGTGTCGGCAGCTACAGACGTGTCTATGGCGGATCTGGGCCGCAGCACAGTCGATGCCGTCACCCCTGCCACTCGCGTGTTGCTCGACCACTCCCAACAGGCCGCACGAACCGGGCACGTCTGGCACACCTCGAGGGCCTGGCCGAAACGCTCGGGGGTCGGATCCTCATCGAACAGTTCAGACCGGCCAGTGCACGAGGCCCCCGCCAGATCCGTCGTCTCACGGAAGATGCGCGCCAGTAAGGCCACGGCCCCGTCGTATTCGTCTTGCCTCGTCATCGGTGACCCCTGCCCGTGGACGGTCTCGACCACGTGGTCAGTCGATAGCTGCCAGGCCGCCAGTCCCTAAAGGGCCTGGCAACCTGGCAACCTGGAAGTTGCCAGGTTGCCAACAGGTTAGTTGGCGACTTGGCAGCCTGGCGGCTTAGGGCCATAAGTGCTGGCAGGGGCCTATATCGAGGCTGCCAAGGGCAAAGCCGAGTCAGCCCGAAATTAAGTCGCCAACCGACCCTGGCGGCTACGGGTCGTAAATGGGGGTACCTGGCAGCCTCAATAACCTCACCCGTCACACCCGTAACTACCCTCACGGCGCCACCTCGGACGCGATTTCGAGGGCCTTGGTACTACCCCGCACCTTGACGTGACGGAGCTGGCCCCGACCAAGTAGCCGGCCGATTGCGTCATCGACCTCACTCCGACTGAACGTCACCTCGGTGCCGTCGATGCTGGCCGTGGCCGTCTGACGGTCGTAGTGCGATTTACCGCGCCGCGGCTCGGCGGTCACGTGCTCGAGCACCCACCGCTCTACCGCGGCCCCACGTTCGCCCTTGGTGGGCATCACGGTGGCGCGCATGGGGTCGACCGGTATCGGCACCAACGTGGTCGGCCAAATCCCGTTCGGGGTCACCGGCACCGACTTGAACGCAAACACCCGGTCAGTCCCGTGTTGACGGTGTTTTTGCTTGGTGTCGGTCATTACAACCTCGTCGGTGGTCTCACCAGTGAGCACGAACACCGAGTCGACGCCGCCCTCCCAGGCGGTCGCACCTCGAGCGGCATTGGCCGCCGCATCGGTCGTGCCCTTGGGCGGGTGGTGCAGAGCCATCACGGCGGCACCGGTGCGATCCCGTAGGTTCTCGGCCTTGGCCAGCGCCACGGCGGCGTCGGAGTTGCTGTTCTCATCGAGGCCGGCCATCGCTCGAGCGAGTGTGTCAACGACCACGAGATCGGGGCCGTACTCGATGGCCAGCTCGGTCAAGTCATCCCACGCGGCACTCATAAACGGCACCGAGCCGTCAATCACGAGACACCGTTCATCGAGTTGCCGCTCGGCCACGTTGTGCGCGCTGGCCCACCCCTCGAGCCGGATTCCCATGGCCAACTCGCCACCCTCGCCGCACACGTACAGAACACGGCCACGAGACGGACGGGTGGGCCGGTTGCACCACGAGATCCCGAACGCCACCGATAGCGCCATGTCGAGGGCTAGGAACGTTTTTCCGACGTTGCGCAACCCGACCATGAGAGACACACCCCCGCCATCGAGCACCCCCTCGATCAACGCCGGTGGCGGTGTGGCGCGCATGAGTTCACTCGGCGTACGTGCTCGGTCGCGCACTGACCGAACACCCGCCTCGTCGGCTTTCATTCGGGTTGCGGCCTCCCGAGCACGGTCGGCGCCGAGCACCCGCGGCAGTTGCCGTTCGTACTCCCGTTGCACGGCCACCTCGAGAGCATCGGCCGCCAGCTCGGCCGACCGCGCCGCCCATTCCTCACGCTCACGGTCGGCCACCGCCGACCACGACAACCGGTCGGGCACACCGGTCATAGCTGCGATCCACCGCGGCACCTCGCCAGGCGTCTCACTGAGCGCAATCTCTTCCTCGATGAGTTCGCGCACGTTGTACGGCGTGCTCGAGTAGTCGATCCCCGCCGGTATCTCATCGACGTTGCCGGCCCACGTGGACCAATCAAATGCGGTCACCGCTGCCCACCTCGTCGGCGTAGGGCACGGCGCGCGGTCCGATTGTGCTGACGCACGTACGGGCACGCCGGCGCGTGCTCGATGTGCCACACCGCCACCTGTTCAGTCGGGTGCGAGACCCGTAACGAGGCATCGCACGACGGGCACGGCGGCGACGGCACCGCACCCGGCACCAACAGTTCGGCAAGGCCGGTCATCGCGCCACCGCCTTGGCACACTTGCACTTGCGGACATAGAGCCACGTGGACGGGTCCGCGAACGCCTCGATCACGAGGTCGGCCTCACGGCACCGCTGGCACCGTGGCAACGCGTGCCAACGGCCTCGAGTTTGATAATCTGAAAACACGACAGAACCTCGTTCACTTATCGAGTAATTATGTTGTGTTTCCTTGGCGGGGAACGAACTTGAGGCGGGCTCGACACTTCGGTGTCGGGCCCGTTTTGGTTGACGGACAGGGGTTCTCATCTGATCACCCACGTAACAATCTGAACGGTGCACATCAAGACATAGACGGCGCACGCGGACCACCATTGGCGGGCGGTGGTGATCACCGGGGCCCTGGCTGAATCGGGGTCATCACGGATTCGAGATCGCCTCGGCGCACACGGATTTGATGGTCACCAACGCGCACCGCCGGGAGTTTGCCGGTGGAGATCCACCGGCGAACGGTGATGACGGACATCCCGAGTTCGTCGGCTACCTCGGCCATAGACAAAAGTTGTTTCACTGGATTGGTCACTTTCGCAAAACGAGGGACAGGGACTAGCTAGCGGTTCCGTGGCGTTTCGTTTGCGTGACCGGAGCCGAGCGGCTCCACCTCGAGTGAGGATGCGGGGGCGTCAGCCCGCGTGCTGATTACTGTTTACTGCTTCCGGTGGCTCATGTCAACTAACGACAGATCGGGCATATTACTGTGCCCCTTGATATTTCGGGCACAATAAGGCTCAATCCCCAGTCGCTAACCGACTCATGCGCGCGGCGATTTCGGCGTCGCGGCCCGCGGCAACATGCTGGTACTTGAGCGCCATCGACGGCGTCGTGTGGCCGATGCGGTGCATAAGTTCGGCCACGGTGGCGCCCGACTGCGCCGCGAGAACGGCCCCGGCATGGCGCAGATCGTGCACCCGAAGTTCTGGTTTTCCGATCTTCGCCCGCGCGGGATTGAACACCTTGCGGTAGTCCCACTCACCAACGTGCTCACCGTCCGCGGTCGAGAACAGCAACGCGTCGTTATGGCGGCCTGTATGCCTCGACAGGTGAGTTTTGAGCGCCGGCCGGATATGTGGCGGTACGACGACCGTTCGCACCCCTGCCGTCGTCTTGGGCGTGTCAACGCGGAACTCACCATCTCGATACGTGACCGCCCTCGATACCGCAATGGTCCCGGCTTCGAGGTCCACGTCACCGCGGCGCAGCTCGAACAACTCACCTCGACGCAAACCGCACCATCCCATCAACAGCACCGACGTGCGCCAGCGGGCCGGCATCGCCGCCGCCAGTGCAGCAAGTTCCTTGGCGTCGAGCACGATGGGTTCGCGCGACCGCTTAGCGTGCATCGCCTTCTCAATGCGGCAGGGGTTGGCGTCGATAATCTCGTCCACTACCGCGGTGCGCATCACGGCGTGCAGCAATTGGTAGGCATGCGACTTGCGGGTGGCCCCGGTCGCCAATCCGGCGTGCCACGTACGAACGGCGGCGGGGGTGAGCTTGGTGAGTTCGACAGCACCAAGTACCGGCTCAATGTGCAGTCGCAACAGATCGTTGTACAGGGCCCGCGTACGTGGCTTCACGTCGCGCTGATCAATCCATTGCCGCGCGTAGGCGCCCAAGGTGGTGCCCCGGGCGGCTTCGGCGGTCGGTGGCCGCCACGTCCCTAGGTCGATCTTGCGACGTTCCGCCGAGATCCACCCCTCGGCGTCCAGTTTCGCGGCGTAGGTGGTGGGTGCCGCGTAGCGCACACCATCGGTGGCGATATAGCTGGCGCGCCATCGCCCCGAGGGCAGCTTCTTGATCGTGCCGAATGATCTCCGTGCCGCCATATCGTTCCCTAACCGTTCCCTACCGATGAGTGCCAACGATAGATCACGATAGGTCACGACCGATATAAGTGCAGCTAAGACGTTATCGGCGCAGGATGTGGGCACTGGCTAAACAGGTTCGAGTCCTGCCGGGGGCACCGAGATCTGATGTCGTATGTTCACTGCGACACCACTCGCAGATATTTGCCCCCCGGGCTCTGCCGCGGCAATTCTCCGGTGTCGAAGACCGTCACTTCCGGAACGCCCCGCTCGACGAAGAATGTCGTCAGTCCGGCCACCATCTCCGCAGCGACCACCGCACGGTCATCACCTGCGACCGGGCGAACACGCACTCCGACCCTGGTCGCAGACTCCCGCACGAATTGGTACTGGGCCCAGCGGGTCACGGCACCGAGCGCACCGCCGATCTCCGAGGGAGCGAACTCCCTCACCCCGCCCGACGATTCGACATGGAGGAACTCGGCGACGCGGCCGGACACCCGAAACGCCGGAAGGCGGTTGCCGCACTCACAGGCATCCGATTTCATGGTGATGCTGTCGCCCAGCTGGTACCGGATGATCGGTTGCACCCGACGGAACAGGGTCGTCAGCAACACCGAGTGTGATGCGACGCCGGGGGCCGTGGGTCTCCCGTCTCGGTCGATCGGTTCGAGAACAACCCAGTCGGCGTTCAGGTGTTGCCAGCCCAGGCCGCATTCGCGTGCGATGAACATGCATTCGTTGGCCCCGTAACTGTTGACCACCGGCGCCTGCCAGGCATCACGAAGTCGCTTCGCCATCTCTGGGGTCATCCCCTCGGCAATCGGGCGCACGATGACCGGCCTGATGTGCAATCGTCGTCGAGCCTGTTCTTCGGCGAGAAGCAGCAACGTGCTCGAATAACCGCTCAGCACAGCGGGATCGAAGGCGTTGAGCTGGTCGACGAGCTCACCGATGGGGGTGTCCACCGGAAGCAATCTCGCCAACTGCCTTTCTCCGGCCTGGACCTGCTGACGGGCGAGCAGAGCCCGCGCCATGTGGTGACCGCTCGTCGCCGCGATCACGGCGGTGCGGCGGCCACGTCGGAGGAACCGCGCGGTCTCGACCACAGACATCCTGCGTTCCCGCGTGCCCAGTGCCCGCGTGACACGAAATGCGAACTCCTCGGTGACGAAATAGCCGACATGCCCGGTGGTGCCCGACGTGGTCGTCACGAGGTAGTCGCCGAGGAACGCCGAACCTGCCGAGGCCTGGTCGCCGACAAACTTCTGTACGCCATCCAGAGTCACCCGCGGATCGGTCACCCATTCGTCGAAGGAGTCCATCAGCTCGGTTTTCGACGTGATCGGCAAGTCCGTGATGGTCGCGCCGGACCAGGGAAGATCCCGGTAGAGTCGGCCGAAATACGGTGAGTGTTGCCGGACGTGTGCGACGAGCTCGTCGAGTCGTCGCCGTTGTCTTTCGTCGATCCCATCGGGTGCTCCACGCACCGCATTGCGTATGTCGCGTTGCAATGCCTTCAGATCGTCATCCAGCTCAGTCACGAATCGACACTGTCACGAGCGACTGCTGACCGGCGTTCTTCTTGCCTAACTCGCGTATGTGCGCGACAGTCGAGTGTGACGTACACCACTTGGAGGTAGCCGTGCACCTGTGGATACAAGGCCATCACGTCGAACGACTCACATTCGACGACAACTTGACGTTCTTCTTCGACGGTCACTGCGAGCTGGTGTTGTGGTCGCCTTTCTCACTGACCTCACCACCCATCGGAGGACGAGGGATCGACCACGACGACATCGATCCGGCCAACGTGATCCCCGAGCAACGTCCCTTGTTCACCATGCTGGGCAGCAGATGCTCGGTGGCCGAATGCACTGACAACGGGGACCTGCACATGGAGTTCGGCGACGGCAGCAGCATCGACGTTCCGGCAGACCCGGGAGGGCCGTCGTGGGAGCTGTTCGCGAAACGGCAGGGGTACGCAACGTGCGAGCGGTCCGGTGAAATCCGCGTGATCGAGCACCATCACGCCGCCCACTGAACGGCAGGCAGCGCCTGTTTCACAGTTCAGACCTAGTAGAAACTGGCATATGAACACTGTTGCATAGCGCGCAGTTGCACAGGTATGGTGCTGACGTGGCACTCGAACACGCGATCATGACCTCGCTTGCCGAGCGTCCGGGCACCGGTTACGAAATCGGGCAACAGTTCACCCGGTCCATCGGCCATTTCTGGTCGGCCACACATCAGCAGATCTATCGGACGCTCAAAAAGCTGCACACCGACGGTCTGGTGAGCTTCGAATCCGTTGCGCAAGACGGCCGACCGGACAAAAAGGTCTACACGCTGTCAGCCAAAGGGCGTGTGGCGCTGAGGGAGTGGGTCAGCTCCCCCACCGAACCTCAGCAGCTACGCGACGAACTGGGCGTCAAGATCAGGGCCGCCGAGTTCGGCAACCTACCCGGACTCATCGCAGAACTGAAGCGCCATCGCGACCTGCACGAAGGCAGGCTGAGGCTCTACCAGGAATTCGAGAAGAACGACTACCCCGACCCCGACGCCCTCAACTTCCGCAAGCTCAAGCAATACCTGGTCTTGCGCGGCGGAGTGCGTATCGAGATCGGGTTCATCGAGTGGTGTGACGAAGTGATCGGCGCGTTGAGCGCTCAGCTCGACGAACCACCCAGCAACTGAAAGCGTCGCGGCCAGCCCCCGTGACAAGAAAGGTTCCACCCATGACCAACCCGTACCCAAAGCTGTTCGAGCCGTTGACCATCAACAAGGTCGAACTCAAGAACCGCGTCATCATGGGCTCCATGCACACCGGTTTGGAGGATCGCCTCTGGGACGTCGACAAGCTCGCCGCCTACTACGCCGAACGAGCCAAAGGCGGTGCGGCACTGATCATCACCGGAGGAATCGCACCGACCCGTGCGGGCCTGCTGTCGCCGTTCGCGGGCAAACTCACCAACAAGCTCGACGTGATCCGCCACCGACGCCTCACCAGTGCGGTGCACAAAGAGGGCGGCAAAATCGCGATGCAGGTGCTGTACGCCGGCCGGTACGGGTACACACCGTTGAAGTTCAGTGTCAGCTGGGAAAAGTCGCCGGTGCACCCGTTTCAGCCGATCAAGATGAACGATGCCCTCATCAAACATGCGATCTGGTCGTACGGGCGCTGCGCGAAGCTTGCTCGCGAAGCAGGTTACGACGGTATCGAGATCATGGGCGGCGAGGGTTACCTGCTCAACACCTTCCTGTGCAAGCGCACCAATGACCGCACCGACAAATGGGGCGGTAGCACCGAGAACCGCCAGCGCATCGTCGTGGAGATCGTCAAAGAGATCCGTAAACGAGTTGGCCCCGACTTCATGGTGATCATGCGCCAGTCCATTGCCGATCTCGTCAAAGACGGCCAGACGTGGGACGAGATCGCCTTGCTGGCACGCAAACTCGAAGAGCACGGTGTCGACGCGATCAACACCGACATCGGGTGGCACGAAGCGCAGGTACCCACCATCGTGACGTCCGTTCCCCGCGGTGCATTTGTCAGCTACACCGAGCGCCTGCGCGAAGAGGTGTCGATTCCGCTCATCGCATCCAATCGCATCAACACCCCCGAACTCGGCGAGCAGATCCTCGAGGGTGGACGAGTCGATGCCATCTCGATGGCGCGTCCTCTACTGGCCGACCCCGAGTTCGCCAACAAGGCGGAGGCCGGGCGGGCCGCCGAGATCAACACGTGCATCGCCTGCAATCAGGCGTGCCTCGACCACGCGTTCGTCGGCAAGAAGGTGTCATGTCTGGTCAATCCCCGCGCAGGACGCGAGACAACGCTGACGCTCGGCACCACCCGTAAGTCCAAGCGCGTCGCCGTGGTGGGTGCTGGACCGGCCGGACTCTCGGCGGCAGTCTCCGCCGCACAGCGGGGGCACGAGGTGCACCTGTACGAGGCGGGAGAGCACATCGGCGGCCAATTCTCGATCGCAGCACGGATTCCCGGGAAAGAAGAGTTCTCCGAGACCATCCGATACTTCACAGCTCAGCTCGAGGCGACCGGTGTGCACGTCCACCTGAACACCTGGGTCAGCGCTGAAGAACTGATCGACGAGAAGTTCGACGATGTGGTCGTGGCGACCGGCGTCACTCCGCGCATGCCCGACATCCCCGGTATCGACCACCCCAAGGTGATGTCGTACGCGGAGGCTGTGCTCGGCCACAAGACAATCGGAAAGACCGTTGCTGTCATCGGCGCCGGCGGTATCGGCTTCGACCTCACCGAATTCCTCACCGTCGACGACTCCCCCACCCTGAACGTCAAGGAATGGGCAGAAGAGTGGGGCATCACCGACGACCTGGGCGTGCCGGGGTTTGTCGGCAAACCGCGTCCCACCCCTGCTGCCCGCACGGTGTACCTCGTGCAGCGCAAATCGGGACGGCAAGGTAAATCGCTGGGCAAGACCTCAGGCTGGGTGCACCGTGCCACTGTCAAGATGAAAGGCGTCGAGCAGATCTCCGGCGCCAATTACGACAAGATCGACGATGCAGGTCTGCACCTGAGTTTCGCTCCGAAAGAGGAAGGCGGCGAGCGCACCACGCGTGTGCTCGGCGTCGAGACCGTGGTGGTGTGTGCCGGTCAGGAGTCGGTGCGCGAGCTCGTCGACCCGCTGACCGTCGCGGGTGTGAGCACCCACGTCATCGGCGGCGCCGATGTGGCCGCTGAACTCGACGCGAAACGGGCGATCCGCCAGGGCACCGAGGTCGCCGCAAGTATCGTCTGAAGCCAAACCACGAGGGGTGAAGCCGTGACCGCACCATTTCCCGACAGGCGTTGGGGCTCGAGTAGCTCGCCGCTGAACCGGGTCATGTTCGCGGTGGCGGCCACCTCACCCGGAACGTGGTTGGCACGCAAGATGATTCCGCTGGACCGGCGACTTCTGATCCGTAGCAGAGGACGGTTCACCATCGCCGGTCCGGTCGGGGCCCCCACCATGTTGCTGACGACCATCGGCGCGAAGAGCGGGCAACACCGGGTATCGCCCCTTCTCTACTACCGCGAGGACCCCGACCTTTACGTGGTCGGGTCCAACTTCGGACAGGCTCACCATCCCGCCTGGACGGCGAACCTCCTCGCGAACCCCGCGGCGTCGGTGAACATCGACGGAACCGAGATCGCGGCGACTGCCACGCTTGTCGAGGGCAGCGAGAAGGAACGCCTCTATCGCGAGTTCGAAAAAGTGGCGCGCAATTACGCGATCTATCGCAGCAAGACCTCGCGAGACATCCGCATGTTCCGGCTGTCGGCCATCTGAAGGCATCCTCCCGATACGATCGGCGCCATGCCTATCCCCCATCCGACACCGTCAGCCAGGGCAGTCGTCACCGGCGCATCGTCGGGTATCGGCGCAGCACTCGCGACCGAGCTCGCCCGACGCGGGCACTCCCTGATCTTGGTTGCCCGCCGCGAGGAAATCCTCACCGCGACCGCGACCGAGTTGCGCGCGACGTTCGGCGTCGAGGCGGAGGTGCGTGCCACCGACCTCTCTGATCCGACCGCGACCGACACCCTCTGCAACGAGCTCCGCGACCGTGAAATCTCCATCTTGTGCAACAACGCGGGCATCGCCACCTTCGGACCGTTGTCCGAGCTGGACCCAGAATACGAGCGGGCACAGGTGAGGCTCAATACCGTTGCGGTGCACGACCTCACACTCGCGGTTCTGCCGCAGATGGTGCAACGCAAAGCCGGCGGGATCCTCATGGTCGGTTCGGCGGCGGGCAACATGCCGATCCCGAACAACGCCACCTATGCGGCAACCAAGGCGTTTGTGAACACCCTCTCCGAATCGGTCCGGGGTGAGGTGGCAGACCAAGGTGTGCACGTGACTCTGCTGGCGCCGGGACCTGTGCGTACCCACACTCCGACGCCCGAAGAGGCAAGCATCGTCGATCGTGTGGTCCCCGACTTCATGTGGAACTCGAGCGAGTCAGTGGCGAAACTCAGCCTCGACGCCCTGGAGCGAAACAAGATGCGCGTGGTCCCCGGGGCGCTCTCCAAGGCGATGTCGGTTGCCGGTGGCTACACCCCCCGAAAGTTCACCGCACCGATCGTCGGCTCGTTCTATCGCAAGCTCGGCGACTAGGTTCGCCCCGGGCGGGCGCAGGTCAGGGCATGACGCCACGAACCGCTCAACTAGGGTTGTGGGGTGCAAGACAAACTTGTGTGGATCGACTGCGAGATGACCGGGCTGCAATTGCGCAGCGACAAGCTCATCGAGATCGCAGCCCTGATCACCGACAGCGAACTCAACATCATCGGTGACGGCGTCGACGTGGTCATCCACGCCGACGACGACGCCCTGGCGGCCATGCCTGCGGTGGTGAAGAAGATGCATGCAGCATCCGGACTCACCGAAGAAGTGCGTGCGTCCACCGTGACCATCGAGCAGGCGCAGAAGCAGGTCCTCGACTACCTGCGCAAGCACATCGACACCGCCGGCGCAGTCCCCCTTGCCGGCAACTCGATCGCCACCGACCGCGGCTTCATCGCCCGGGACATGCCCGAACTCGACGCGTACCTGCACTACCGGATGGTCGACGTCAGTTCGATCAAAGAGCTGTGCCGCCGGTGGTACCCGCGCATCTACTTCGGGCAGCCAGAGAAGGGCCTGGCACACCGTGCGTTGGCCGATATCCGGGAATCGATTCGGGAGCTCAAGTACTACCGGGCAACAGCGTTTGTCGCCCCTCCTGGGCCCGAATCGTCGGCCATCGAGGAAGTGACCAAAACGCTCGGTCCGGCCTGATGGCGACAGGCCGGGTAACCGATTGGAATTCCGGACCGGCGAGCCGCTAGAGTAAGTTCCTGGTTCCGCTAACGCGGAACCGATGGTGGGCGTAGTTCAGTTGGTAGAGCACCAGATTGTGATTCTGGCTGTCGCGGGTTCGAGTCCCGTCGTCCACCCCAACACGAGGGCCGGTGTGAGCGCTGACTGCGCAAGCACCGGCCTTTGTATTTCCAGTCGTTCTCGACCGCTGCCGACGTCGTACCGTCGGGCGGCCATATCTTCGCCGCGATATTGATCTTCCGCTCGCCTCGTCACTCAGACTGTCCACCAGGACAACTCGGTGGCGTGCGGCTGCCTCCGACCCTCGCTGACATCACAGCGCCACGGATACGGGCCCGGAGAAGGCCGAGAAGGCCGCGGGTCGGCCTCTCACGTACGAGTTGCCCTGAGGAGGACAGGGCTGGCGTCGTCCGGTCCGTGGTCCACATGGCCGTCACCGAGTGCGAGCCACCGCTTGGCCTGGGCCTGGCAGCTCCGACGACGCAGGCGCGCGGTAGGACTACCCTCGCGCGAAGCGATCACCAGGCGGGCTCACGCCTCGGAGTCGATCCAGCCGTCCCCATAACGGGGACGCGTTGAGCCTCAGGCGTTGCCCTGCTTCCACGTTTCCCACGGAATGTTCCAGTCACCGAGGCCGTCGGTACCCGACAGCTCGGGACCCACAGTGTTCTTCACGGTGATGACGTCGCCTCGCAACGAATTCTGAACCCACCACAGAGCATTCTCTGGGCTGACGTTCAGGCATCCGTGGCTCGTGTTCTCGCTGCCCTGCGCGTACACCGACCACGGCGCGGAGTGGATGTAGATTCCGCTCCACGACATCTGGGTGGCGTAGTCGACGTCCAGCCGGTAACCGGCTGGAGAATTGACGGGGACACCGTAGGTGGACGAATCCATCACGATGCGGTCGAGACGATCACCGATGATGTACGTGCCGTTGTCGGTGGGCGTGGAATCCTTGCCCATCGACGTCGGCATCGTCTTGATGACCTTGCCGTTCTCCGTGATGGTGATGGTCTTGGTGTTGTCATCGGCGGTGGCGATGAGCTCGCGACCGATCGTGAACTTGGTCTTCAGGTTTTCTTGGCCGAAGAGACCGTCACCCAGATCGATG
This sequence comes from Williamsia sp. D3, assembly GCF_000506245.1. Taxonomy (NCBI): domain Bacteria; kingdom Bacillati; phylum Actinomycetota; class Actinomycetes; order Mycobacteriales; family Nocardiaceae; genus Williamsia; species Williamsia sp. D3. Next base: position 109,604 of record NZ_AYTE01000031.1, read on the forward strand.
CCGTACGTGTTGACCGCGACATCGACCTTGGTGCCGGGCTTCCAGAATTGCGCCGGGCGCCAACGTAATTCGGTGTCACTGAGCCAGTAGAAGCCACCCTCGGTAGGTGGGTCGGTACGGACCGTGATCGCGTCCTGCGCAGCCTTGCGGTTGGGGATCGCCTCATCGAATCGGATGGAGACCGGCATCCCTACGCCGACAGTCGAATTGTCCTCTGGCAGCAGATAGGCCTGGGTGAGGTTGTTGGGCGAACTCGTGGTGAACGAGGTGGTCGCCTTGGTGCTTCCACCGATGCCCTTGGCGTCAGCGGTCAGCGTGTAGGTCTTGTTGTAACCGAACGACCCGGGGGCCACGGTCCAGCTCTTCTTGTCAGGCGACAGCGTGCCCGGCACCGGTGCGCCCGCCGAGTTGGTGATCTGGACGTCGGTGAGACGCCCGTCGCTGGCGGTGACCTTCACGGGCGCACCGGGCGAGAACCCCACATCACCGTCGACCACCGGCTTGTCCGCGAAACCGGTGATCTTCACCGCCGGCTGCAGGAGATCGTCGAACGGTGTGGTGCTGACAACCTGATCGCTGTACTTGGGCGTCGGGGCATCGGAGGCACACGCCGACATCACCGCGGCGAGTGCGATCAGGAAAACCATGAAAACAGTGGACTTTCGAGCCCCTTGTCCTACCGAGGTCTGCGTGAACCCCATCACACTCCAAACATCCCCTCAAGCCCACGAGTGGGCACCAAACAACTGAGGAGAGTCTACGGGCAATATGTGACGGACAGGAAACGCGACGAGCGGTCAAAACCGACCGTTTCCGCCCCTGCGACCACGCGATTTTCGTTTTCCGCATGAGGCCTGCTAACGTTCCAAGTCGCAACAACGCGCGCCATTAGCTCAATTGGCAGAGCAGCTGACTCTTAATCAGCGGGTTCGGGGTTCGAGTCCCTGATGGCGCACTTCTCGGATTGACTGCACCACTTCAATTCCTGCTCGGGCCGCCACGGCCAAAGATCATTTGAACAATCGACAGCCACCTGGCCGGTCGCACGTCATCGATCGTCAACTGTCACACCTGGACACGCTCTTCCCATTACTGTCATCCCAATGACGCGAGGGGCTGCTGTCGTAGCGCTCGGCGCCAGAATCGGTAGCCGACTCGAACGCTCGAGCTATGCCGTCCGGTGGCTGGTCTTGGGCATCTCCATCGGTGTGGTCGCCGGACTCGGCGCGGTGGTCTTCTTCGAAATGCTCGAGCTGGCCGGCCGACTCCTCCTGGAGGGCCTCGGCGGCTACGAACCTCCCCAGGCCGGGCGCGACGGCGACACGGGCCACTCAGACGGTTTCAGCCGGCCCTGGGCGATCCCCCTCGTCGTCGCCGGCGGCGCGCTTGCTTCGGCAGTTCTCGTCGCACGGTTGGCACCGGAGGCAGAAGGACACGGCACCGATGCCGCAATAGAGGCCGTCCATTCCGGTCCGCGCAGCATCCGGATGCGGGCGGTGGGGGTGAAGATGGTCGCGAGCGCGTTGACCATCGGATCCGGCGGCTCTGCGGGCCGGGAAGGACCGGCAGCACAGATCTCCGCAGGATTCGGATCGTTGTTCACGCGATGGCTGAATCTGACCGACGACAACGGCCGAATCGCGGTAGCGATCGGGATCGGATCAGGCATCGGGGCAATCTTCGGAGCGCCTCTGGGTGGCGCGGTGCTGTCGGGAGCCATCCTGTACCGCAACGACTTCGAGTTCCGGACGCTCATCCCCGGGTTGATCTCGTCTGTCACCGCCTACAGCGTGTTCGGCTCGGTCGAGGGCTACGAGCCGCTGTTCGGATTCGTCGCCGACGACTACAGATTCGAGACACCCACGCAGCTCATCTGGTTCGCCGTGATCGGACTACTCGCGGGCGGCGTGGGGATTCTGTACAGCCGCTTCTTCTACGGCACAGTCAGCGTGTTCGCCCGCTTGCCCGGCAACCGGATCGTCAAACCCGCCGTCGGCGGTCTCCTGGTGGGCCTGCTCGCCCTGGCGATGCCCGAGATACTGGGCAGCGGGTACGGCTGGGTGCAGGAAGCGATGAGCGCGCAGACACTGGCCTCGATGCCGCTGTGGATCGTGCTGGCACTCCCCTTCGCCAAAATCCTCGCGACCTCGTTGTCGATCGGATCCGGCGGTGCCGGAGGCATCTTCGGTCCGGGCATGGTGATCGGCGCGTTCGTCGGCGCTGCGGTGTGGCGACTGATGGAGCCGTTCGCGCCCGGCGTCCCCGAGGCGCCGGCGGCGTTTGTCATCGTCGCGATGATGGCCTGCTTCGGCGCCATCGCCCGAGTGCCCGTAGCGGTGATGCTGATGGTGGCCGAGATGACCGGCGGCTACACCCTGCTCCCCGGCGGGATGGTCGCCGTGGGTATCGCCTACCTGCTGGTGTTGCGGAGCGGGGACTCGATCTATCGCGCTCAGCGCGAGGACCGGGAAGCGGCTTCGGTCGAGCGGTCGGGGTCCCGGCCGCTCGACTGAAGCTGATCAGTCAGTCAGATGCTCAGGAGACGATCTTCTTGATGACGATCGCGACCACGACGACTCCGACCGCGATCAACGTTCCCGCAACCGCCGGCTTCTGGAGGGTCACGAGCGCGGTGGCTTTGGCATCTTCGGCCAGCCGCTGGGGATTGGCGCGAGTCGCAAGGGCGTCCAGGGTCTCGGCGAGTTCGTCGCGGGCCCGTTCGATCTCGCGCTCGATGTCGTCGGTATCGCGTCCCACAAGGTCCTCCATCGGTGAAGTCCACTCCCCGCGCTCGTACGAAGGCGCGGAGCGGCCGGTCAGTTCTCGGACTCTACGGTAGTTCACAGTCCGGGTTGCCAGTGTTCCGCCACACGGATTGCGTCCTCGGCTAGCCTGAACCCGATGACTGAGAACACACGACTCGCAGTGGGCGACAAGGCCCCAGGCTTTTCCCTGCCAGACGCCGACGGGAACACTGTCTCGCTCGACGACTATCGGGGACGTCAGGTGATCGTCTATTTCTACCCCGCTGCCAGCACTCCGGGCTGCACCAAGCAGGCCTGCGACTTCCGTGACAACTTGGGCGAGCTGAACGACGCGGGTGTCGAGGTGATCGGCATTTCTCCGGACAAGCCCGCAAAACTGGCCAAGTTCCGCGACGCGGAGGAGCTGACGTTCCCGCTTCTGTCCGACCCGGATAAGGCAGTCCTCACGGCCTGGGGTGCGTTCGGTGAGAAGAAGATGTACGGCAAAACTGTCACCGGAGTGATCCGATCCACCTTTCTGGTGGATGCCGAGGGCAAAATCGCTGTGGCACAGTACAACGTGCGCGCCACAGGGCACGTGGCGAAACTTCGCCGCGACCTCTCGGTCTAGCCGAAGCGACCTGTGGCCATGGCCCAGCGGCAGTCCGGTACCGGCACCGGGGATTCCGGCGCCCTCAAGACCGGTGCCTCTCGGTTGCTCAGTTCCGAACCACTCGTTCCGCGCAAACGGCCCACACAGCAACGCAGCCAACTGCGGTTCGATGCGATGCTTGCCGCTGCGCGCGACCTGCTGATCGAGGTGGGCTTCGAGTCGCTGACGTGTGAGCACATCGCCCAGCGCGCCGACGTCCCGATCGGGACGCTGTATCAGTACTTCGCGAACAAGTACGTCGTGGTCTGCGAACTCGATCGAGAAGACGCTGCTGGGGTACAGAGCGAACTGGCCAGATTTGCCGCGGAAGTTCCGTCTCTGGACTGGCCTCGCCTACTAGAGAAGTTCATCGATCACCTGGCGCAACTGTGGCACGACGATCCGTCTCGACGCGCGGTGTGGCTCGCTGTGCAGTCGACGCCTGCCACTCGCGCCACCGCCACCGTGCACGAGCGTGCGCTGGCGGAATTGGTCGCGCGGATCATCGCCCCGCTGACCCCCGATCGCAGGCGCCGGGCGCTGATGTCCGAACTCCTGGTGCACACGGCGTACTCGCTGCTCAGCTTCTCGGTGCAAGAAGGGCAGAACCACTCCGCGACGGTCACCGAACTCAAGCGCATGCTGGGACGCTACATGCTCTTGGAAGATCCCGAGAACAACCGCAACGCACAGTGATTCACAGGCGCAAGAACTACTGAGTCTGCGACTGCGGAGCCTCTTCGATCACCGCGACCGCTCCCGCCATGTCGCCGTCGTGGGTCAGCGAGATGTGTACCGCCGTTCCTGCCAGATGGGTACCGATCTCACCGCCCAGTCGAATGGCCGGTCGGCCCCAGGCATCCGTGACGACCTCGATGTCGCCATGCCGAATCAGCGGGAGCAGGGGCGAGCGTGCGAAACGACTCACCGACCACGCCTTGATCACGGCTTCCTTCGCCGCCCACCGGGCAGCGAGATGCCTCGCCTCGTCCCCGGTGCCCGAGGCGGCATCACGCCGCTCCCCCACCGTGAACCGATCTGCGAATGTGGTGCCGGGCTGTTTCAACTGCTCGGCGAAGCCGGGGATCGACACGAGGTCGATCCCCACTCCGATGACCGTCATCCGCCGTAGGTTCCGTTCGCCGACAGACGAGCCTCCGTGTCGAGCAGCATTGCCGCTTCCTGATCGCCCTCGTAGGAGCTGTCGTCGAACCGGCGGTTCGGGGGCCGCTGGTAGGCGGGCTTGCCGCCGCACATGGCCTCGAGCAGACGCTGCTGGCCCAGCCGCGCACGTTCGGTTGCCGCAGCGCGGTAGCGCTCACGCTCAGCCGGATCAAGCGAGGCCACAAAGGCTTCCGGGTGCACCACGGCGATGAGGCCGGACACGTGCCCGAAGCCCAGGCTCGTCAAGAGGCCGGCCTTGAGGGCGAACCTCTCGCCGAATCGCAACGGTTCGGTCGGCCACACCAGATGCTTGTGCTCGGCCATCACCTCGTCGACGCAGTCGAGACTGCGGTTGGGAGGGATGACGCCGTCGCGCAACACCTGGCACAGACCGATCAGCTGGAAGGCTGCCGCGCCGCCCTTGGAGTGGCCCGTCAGCGACTTCTGCGACACCACGAACAACGGCGCACCGTCGCTACGACCGATCGCCTCGGCGAGCCTCTCATGGAGATTCGCCTCGTTGGGGTCGTTGGCCTTGGTGGACGTGTCGTGCTTGGACACCAGAGCCACGTCGTCAGGACTGACACCGAGCTGACGGAGCGACCGGGCGATACCTGAATCCTGGTGTCCGCGAGCGGCTCCGAGTGCACCGATGCCGGGGGCCGGGATGGACGTGTGTACGCCGTCACCGAAGCTCTGTGCCCATCCGACCACACCGAGAACCGGCAGACCCATCTCGGCAGCCACGTCACCGCGGGCCAGCAGAATCGTTCCGCCACCCTGCGACTCGACGAATCCGCCGCGACGACGGTCGTTGGCCCGGGAGAACCGGCGGGCATCAATGCCCTTGGCCTCCATCGTGGCCGTCTCGGCGGTGGCCGACATGTCGCCGAACCCGACGATGCCCTCGATACCGAGGTCGTCGAACCCACCGGCGACCGCGAACAACGCCTTGCCCAACTTGATCTTGTCAACACCTTCTTCGACCGACACCGCCGCTGTGGCGCAGGCGGCCACCGGGTGGATCATCGCGCCATAGCTACCGATGTACGACTGAACCACGTGCGCTGCAACAACATTCGGCAGTGCCTCCTGCAGGATGTCGTTCGCCTTGGCCTCACCGGTGAAGGTGTCGAGGTACAGCGATCGCATCGACGTCATGCCGCCCATGCCGGTGCCCTGAGTGTTGGCGACCAGGCCTGGATGCACCCACCGCATCAATTCCGACGGTTCGAATCCGGAAGCGAGGAAGGCGTCGACGGTGGCGATCAGGTTCCACAGCGCGACCCGATCGATCGACTCGGCCATGTCGGCCGACACACCCCAGCGGGTGGGATCGAACCCGGTCGGGATCTGACCACCCACGGTGCGGGTGAGCTTGAATCGACGCGGTACGCGGATCTCGGTACCGGCCTGACGTGTCACCTGCCATTCGCCACTGTCCGGGTCGACCTTGATCTTGGTCTTGTCCGGCGCGGCCGAGAGGAAGGAGCGTGCCTCACCCTCCGACGCCACCGAGAAGGTCAGATCGTTGTCGAGGTACACCGAGGTCAGCAACGGTGACGAGTTGTCGATCATGTCGCCGTCGTCGGCGTACCGGCGGATGCCGCAGCGTTCGACCACGGCGTCGTGGTAGCGATCGGCAATCTCCGATTCCGCCACAGGATCACCCGACTCGGCGTCGTACCAACCGGGCTTCGGTGTGGCCTCCCACGTGATCAGGCCTGTGCTCCAAGCCAGTTCGAGAACACCGGCCGCCGACAGTTCGTCTTCGACCTCCATCTCGAACCGGGTCCGTGCGCTGCCGTACGGTCCGAGTTCACCGGCACCGACGATCACGACCAGGTCCTCCGGGCGCGCGTCGATCTTGCCCCACGCAGGGGTGGTCGACTCGGGCGCCCGCGCCGGGGCAGGAAGGGCGGCCAGTGTCGGCTCGTGGGACTCGTCCTCGTCATCAGCTGCGGCCAGCGCGTCAGCCTGGGCCTGTGCCAGCGCCTTCATGTCGAGCGTCGCGTCGGCGAGTCCACCGGTCAGGTCGAGGTGCAACGGTTCGGTCCTGGCCTGGACCCGACTCTCGGGCGTCACCGCCGTGAGCAGCTCGGTGGCCATCTCGTGGGTTGACCAGGTCTTCACACCTGCGGCCTCGACAGCCTCGACGAGTCCATCGTTGTGGCCCATCAGCCCGGTGCCCGTGACCCACCCGATCAGCGCGTGCGCCAGGGTGACCTTGGAGTTCCAAGAATCCTCCGCGGCCCAGCGCTTCACCAGTGCGTCGAGCGCGGCCTTGGACTCGCCATAGGCGCCGTCGCCACCGAACATCCCGCGGTTCGGCGAGCCTGGCAGCACCACATGCAGCCGAGCCGCCAGATGATGGTCGGCCGCGATGTCGCCGAGACCGGCGATCAGCCGCTCCACCGACCAGAGCAACACCTTCATCTCCAGTTCGGCGCGGCCGCCCGCGTCGGTGAGGTCGCCAGCGACCCGCGGTGCGGCGAACGGGAACAGCAGGGTCGGCTTGAGCGCCGGCTTGAGCACTCCGGTCTTGCCGCCGAGGTTCTCGGTCTGCTCGCTACCGATCCACTCGACCAGCTCGTCGACGTCGGTGTACGACGACAGGTTCGCCGGGACAACCCAGAGCGCCGCGTCCCCGCGGGCACTACGGCGGTAGAGCGACTTGAAGAACGCCAGCCGATTGTCGTCGAGGCGCGAGGTCGTCGCGACCACAGTGGCCCCGCCGGCGAGCAGTTGCTCGACCACTGCGGCAGCGATCGAACCCTTGCTGGCTCCGGTCACCACGGCGATGTCGTCGGCGTAGGTCTCGGGCTGCGGATCTTCGGCCGCGTGGGCGATCTGCGCGTAGACCCGGGCGTGCACCTGGTGTCCGTTCGCGAGCGCCTTGCCCTGCCACCAGGTGGCCTGATGGCAGACGGTCTCGCCCGCGCCGACAAACTTCGCGCTGATGTCGTAGAACTCGTTGTCGATGACGTGCTCGTCCTCGAGCCACAGCCGTGCCAGGTCCTCGCGAGCACTGGCCCATCGGTCATCGATGAGCACCGCGCGGCGCTCGTCGAATGCCGGGGCCACCACACGCAGCCAATCCGAACCCAGTTCGGCGCTGACACGTTCGAGCACCGCGGTGTTGTCCTCGGCAGGTGCAGCGAGCTCGGGCTCGTCCGCCAGGCCGAGCTTCTGCAGGATTGTCTGCGCGGCCGAGGCCAGAGCGCCGGTGCGTCCGGTGAACTGCTGGGTGAGCTCCCCGAGAGCAGCAGCGTCGACCATTCCGCCTCCGCCGCCCCCGCCGACGGCAGGCTTGCTCACCGAGATGCCCTTGTTGGAGCCGACTTTCGCAACCGCGGCATCGATCAGAGCGTCGATACCGTCGGCGTTCGAAGGCGCCTCCGAGACCAGGTCGCCCAAGTCGCCACCGCGGACGCTGACGCCGTCGCGGCTACCGAGAGCGACCGCAACGCTGGTGTGCAGCGCCCAGCCGGGGCCGAGTTGCCACACCGAGGTGACGCGGTCTTCGATGTACGACGCGCGCTTGCCAACCGGTCCGAACACCTTGCGGATCTGGTCGCCGACGGCGTCGGTGAGCACCGAGCCGAGCGGCTTGTAGCCGCGGGCCAGCGCGTTCACCGTCGAAGCGAGCGCGGGCATCTCGGCCTCTGCGGCGCCGTCGATGGCACCGAGGCCCAGTTCGCCGCCGATGTCGAGAAGCAACTGGTTGCGTCGAGATGACACACCGTCACACAGTGCCTCGATGGTGTCCGCAGCGCCGATCTGATCGATGCGGATCTTTGTCCACAGCGCGATGACAGCGTCGACCGCGTCGGACGGGCCGAACGAGATGTCCTCGGGACGGGGACCCGAATCCGCGGGGGCCGCGACGGGAGCCGGTGCCGCGACCGCTGTTTCGGCGGCAGGCGCCGCTGCGGCAGCTGATGCCTCGACGGCAGGTGCTTCGTCTTCCTCCACATCCGGTGCGCTGTCCTTCGCCAGGATGACGTCGGAGTCACGCTCGATGTTGAGCACCTGAACGGCGGACTGAAGGTAATCGTCCAGCTTGAGGGTGTTGCCGGCCAGGCCACTGAGTGTCGGAGCCGACTTCACGCCCACCTCGACGAACCGCTCCACTCCGGCTCCGCCACGCTCGACCGGGGTGAACAGCAGGTCCTGTGTTTCGATCCAGCGCACCGGGCTGGCGAACTGCCAAGCGAGCAGCTCGATCAGCAACACGCGGGTCAGCTCACCGGGCTTGGCACTCCAGGTGTCCCAGTCGGCCAGCACATCGTCGAGCGGTTCGGACGGCACCAGGTCGGCGATCTCCTGGACGAAGTCGCGGCCCAGGTTGAACATGCGTGGGACCAGGTTCGGTACGTAGCGACCCACGAGGATGTCGGGGTCGATGTGCTCGGGAAGCAAGTCCTGCAGGCGATGCCGGAAGTCGGGTACACCCGCACGCAACACGGTGGAGTGGAACGGGACGTCGATCCCGGGAACCAGGATGAACGAGCGCTTGCCGCCCGCCTTGGCACGGAGTTCTTCGATCTCCTCCTCCAGCACCTCGAGTCCTCGGACCGTGCCTGCGATCGCGTATTGCGAGCCGAGCAGGTTGAGGTTCACGACCTCCAGGAACTCACCGGCGCGTTCGCCGACCTGCGAGACCCAGTCCATGACATCGGCGTCAGCCAGTCCGAACTGACTCGGCCGGATCGCAGCCATGCGATAATCGCTGCGGCCCTTCGCATCTCGCGGGACCAGGTGGTGCATGGCCTCGCCACGCTGGAACACGACCTCGAGGACAGCCTCCAACGGCAGCACCCCGGCGCACGCGGCGAGCGCGTTGTACTCGCCCACCGAGTGACCACAGGTGATGGCGTTCTCGACGAAACCGCCCGACTCCTTGAGTTCGGCGATCTGCGCGACGCCCAGAGTGGCCATGGCCACCTGTGTGAACTGCGTCAGGAACAGCACCCCGTCAGGGTGGTGGTAGGTGGTGCCGCCTGCCGAGAGTGTGGTCGGGTTGTCGCGGACCACGGCCAGGATCGAGAAGCCGAGAGCATCCCTGGTGTGCTTGTCCGCCCGGTCCCAGACCTTGCGGGCAGCCTTGGACCGCGACCGTGCGTCGAGTCCCATGCCCTTGCTCTGGATGCCCTGCCCGGGGAACGCGTAGACGGTCTTGGCAGGCGCCAAAAGACCGGTCGCGTTCATCACGAGCAGGTCGCCGACCTTCGCGCTGACCTCGATGACATCGCGGCCGGCGTCCATACCAACGCGGTCGACGCGGATGGTGACCTCGTCACCGGGGCGCACCATGCCCAGGAAGCGAGCGGTCCAGCCGAGCAGTGCGCGAGGCACCGGGACGGGGTTCTTGGCGTCGGTGGCGGTCACGACGTGCTGTGCAGCCGCGGACAGCCACATGCCGTGAGCGATAGGGCTGCCCAGACCGGCCATCTTCGCGGCCGACATGTCAGTGTGGATGGGGTTGTGATCGCCTGAGACGAGGGCGAATCCGTGCATCCGCGACGGGGTTGCGATGGTGACTTCACGGATCTTCTTGCGGGTCGCCTCGCCTGACTTGGCGCTCAGTGCACCACCGGCCCGGCTCGGATCGGTCAACTCGCCGTCGCCGGTGCGTCCGCGTACGGCGAACCGTTCGGTCATCTCGGCAATCTGGCGGTCGGCGTCGGAGATGGTGACCACCACGGTGACCACTCGGCCCAGGTCGGTGTCGACAACACCCGACAGCGCTGCAGTGACCGTCAAATCTGCTGCCACGCGCGGCAGTTCGCCGACGGTGGACGCAACATGATCGAGGTGGACCAGATCGAGCAGGCCTTCGACCACAGGCTCGCCGGACTGGGTCGTCGCTGATCCGATGACACTGAAGACGGCAGGCCAGCACAATCCGACCAGCGTGTCGGGGTTGGCGAACCCGGTGACGCCTTGCGGGACCGAAGCACTCAGATGCTCGGGAAGGGTGTACGCGGTGACCGCGGCGTGGTCGGCGACCAGGTCCGGGTCCCACGTGACGTTGCGTGTGGCCGCGCCATCGGTTACCGACGCCAGGGATCCACCGGCTGCGACCGCCAGGATCTGGCGCATCGCGCTGCGGCACCTTCGATGGTGACCTTGGGTGACCCACCGTCGAGGATCGACTCGTCGACGGTCATCGGGATGGCAACGGTCGCCTTGCCGATCGGCACGGTCAGGACGACCCCGTCGGAGGTGCGCTCCAGGACGGCCCCGGTCGGTTCGTGCTCACCACGCTCGGTGGAGGGGAACTCCCACGCATCCCGGTCACCCAGCAAGGCAACAGGATTCGCGACGAGACGCCCGGACCACTGCACGCTCAGCGACTCGACGACGGTACCGAGCACGCCTTCCACGTCGACCAGGCCCGCACGAAGTCGCGCGCTGACCGGGAAGGGCTCTACGCCGATGCCGTGGAGATCGGTGACCACCTGGGCTTCGAAGCGGTCGAGCAACTCGCCGACCGGTTCGTCGACGCGGGTGATGCCTGCGACGGCGACAGGTCCCGGGATGATGCACACCTCGTCTGCGCCGTAGCGCGGATCGTGGGCCTGCCACAGGGAGTCGCTGCGCCACCAGCGACGCACGTCTTTGTCGATGACCGGGACGAAGTTGACCGGCTTGCCGGGCGTACGGCACAGATCGAGGAAGAAGATCAGGTCGGCCGGGTGCAGAACGTCGGTATCGGCAGCCGGATACACCGCGACCAGTGCATCGATCGCTGCACCGGCATTGTCGGTGGCCGACGTGTGACCGAACAGCGTCGGGATCTGACCGCGGTCAGCGTCGTTGAGGCGGGCCTCGGCGCGCTGCAGCATCTCGATGAAGCGTTGACGCCAGGTGACATCGACCCATGTCGCCGGCCCGGTGGCCTCACCCACGGCGAGCTCGACATAACGCTCGAGCCACTGGCGGTAGGTCATCTGCGCCACATCGCCGAAGTACGGCTTCGCCGTTCCGGTGAGCGCCTCGATGATCTCGTCGCGACGAGCCTGCACGGCCTCTTCGTCACCGGCCACCTCGTCGAGCAGTCGGCCACATCGCGACGCCGCGTTGTCGACCTCGTGGATGTCGGCGCCGAGCTGGCTTCGGCCCGAGGCCATTCCGGCTGTTGCGTAGCCTGCGCCGATCCACTCGTCGCAGCCCGGGGTGTTGACCAGGAGTTCTTTGACCGCCGGCGACGTGGTCGCCTCCTTGGTGGCCATGGCGGCGGTCCCGATCAGGATGCCGTCGAGCGGCATGAGCGGGTAGTCGTGGGCAGCTGACCAGACTCCGGTGAGGTATTCGCTGGCCCGCTCGGCTGTCCCGATTCCGCCGCCGACGCAGATGACCACGTTGGGGCGGGCGCGCAGCTCGGCGTAGGTGGCCAGGAGGAGGTCGTCGAGATCTTCCCAGGAGTGATGGCCTCCTGCGCGGCCCCCCTCGATCTGGACGATCACCGGGTAGTGCGGTACCTCGGCAGCAATGCGGATCACCGAGCGGATCTGTCCGATGGTGCCGGGCTTGAACGAGACGTACGGGATCTGCGCGTCGGCGAGTTCGGACACCAGCGCCACGGCCTCGTCGAGCTCCGGGATGCCAGCCGAGACGATGACACCGTCGATCGGCGCGCCGTTTGCACGTGCCTTCTGCACGAGGCGTTTGCCGCCGATCTGCAGCTTCCACAGGTAGGGGTCGAGGAAGAGGGTGTTGAACTGCGCCTGACGGCCCGGCTCGAGGAGTTCGGTCAGCTTGGCGACGTTGTCGGCGAAGATGCCCTCGGTCACCTGTCCGCCACCGGCCAGCTCGGCCCAGTGCCCGGCATTGGCGGCCGCGGCCACGATCGCGGGGTCGACCGTTGTCGGCGTCATTCCGGCGAGGAGCATCGGCGATCGCCCGGTGAGACGGGTGAACGCGGTCTCCACCACGTGGCGACCGTTGGGAAGCTGAACGATCTTGGGGCTGTAAGTACTCCACGGGCGCTGGACGTCGGGGATGCCTCCGGGCGCGAACAGGTTGCGCTGCCCACCGCGTTGGCTCACCGAGATCAGGCCGACGCCCTGCCCGCGGACCACGGGAACGCTCAGCCGGGTGGCGACGTCGCCGGGGCCAAGGTCGAGGATCCACTTGGCGCCGGCACTGACAACGTCGTCGAGGGCGTCGACCCAGTCGACCTTGTCGACCAGCACTGCCGCGGCGAGTCGTCGTGCGGCCACAGGGTCGATGCCGCACACGGCAGCCCAGTCGGCGACGAGATCGCAGGCGGCCTCGAGCGCCGGATGGTGGAAGGCGATCGACACCGACAGCGGATCGAAGACCGGCGCGAAGGCGGTGCCGCCGGTCGTCTTCTTCTTGCGTTCGGCGGCTTCTGCGGCGGCGAGCGTCTCGCACTGGCTGACGAATGCCGACAGGTGGCGCGGAGCTCCTGAGAGGACCACGGAGCGTCGTCCGTTGACGATCGAGAGCACAGGAGCCGATTCACGGTCCGATTCGCGCAGCGTCAACGCGTAGTCATCGACGAGTGTCTGGATGCGGGCCGGATCGACCTGCGCGACCGACAGCATCGGGCTTCCGGCAGCGTCGGAGGTGAGGCCTCGTCGACGGGCGATGAAAGCACCCGCCGCGCCGATGAGATGCGCTACGGCCAGTAGCGCGCCGTCGCCCAGACCGCCGTCCTCGGCTGCGGCCTTGATGGCCTCGGTGCCCAGCACACCCTGCGAGTGACCGATCGCCGCAACAGGGGTCAGTTCGCCGAGATCGAGTCCCTGCTTGCGAGTGGCACTGATGGCCGCCAGCTGAGCAAGCAGGATGCCCGGCACCGACACCGGCGCCGCGGCGAGAGCATTGTCGGCAGGTACCGATTCTTCGGCGTTGTGTGCGTGCACCCAGCTGAGAGGATGGAAGCCGTCGGGCCGGACCGCGGCGAGGCGGTCGGCAACCGGCTCGATGAGCCGCTCGGCGGCATCGACGATGTTGGCGATGCTGCGGTCGAGGTCTGCGTCGATGACCAGTTCGGCAAGAATCGGCAGCCAGGGTCCGCCTTGTCCCCCGAAGCTGACCGCGTACGGCTCACCTTCTCGCAGTCGGTCGATCAGGATTCCGTCGGGGCGTGCGGCCCACGCTGAGTTTTCTTCGGATCCGGTGCGGAACTGGTGAATCGTCACGAGGCTCCCTCATGTAGCTGTGGTGTTCGTCGGTCGGCGGGCGTGACACCGCGGTAGGTCTTCGTCGGCCACTCGATGTCTGTGGCGGCGCGTGGACGTCTGGAGTCCACCCGTTGGCGGTCGCGATGACCCGATTCTCGAATCACGCTGCGACGCACTCCTTTTCATCCCCGGACGCACGGCGTCGATGCCGCGGTCTCCTGATGCGCACGATGACCATGTTTGCACACGAAAATGAGGTTTTCCTCATGTTTCAATGTGACCCGTGGGTATACCGGCGAGTAACCCCCGAGGCCGCCACATCGCCGCTTCCGCCCTTTGTGCCGACCTGCCGCCAAACACCTGCTCAGACACCCCGAACGAGCGCTCACCCGGGCTCTGAGCAGCCAATTCAAGTCGTTATTGAATTGTTACAATCAAATTTGCCGACTCTCGCGCGCCCACTAGGCTTGGCGCATGAACGAGTGCATCTTCTGCGCCATCGTCGCCAGGACGTCCCCGGCCCACGTCGTCTACGAGGACTCCGAGATCTTGGGGTTCCTCGACATCCGCCCGGTCCGGCCCGGCCACACTCTGCTGGTGCCCAAGCGCCACGCCGCCGACCTCTCGGAACTCGAACCCGAACAGGGCGCCAGACTGTTCCGGGCCGGCCAGCTCGTGGCAGCCGCTCAGCGAGCATCCGCGATTGCCGCCGACGGCGTGAATTTGCTGGTCAACGATGGTCGCGCCGCATTCCAGACCGTGTTTCATTCACATCTGCATGTGGTCCCGAGGCATTACGGCGACAAGTTGACCTTGGCAAAAGGCCTCCTGACCAGGCGTGACAATGATCTTCCCGGGACTGCGGCAATCTTGCGCGCACAGCTGAAAGACCACGCCGCCGATGAGTGACCTCCACCTGGACAGCGATCTGGTGGCGTTGGTGCGAGGCGCCGAATGGGTGACCGTGTGCTCCGGCGCGGGGATGTCCGCCGAGAGTGATGTACCGACGTTTCGCGACGCCGAGACGGGCCTGTGGGAGCGTTTCGACCCGACCACGCTGGCCACCCCGGAAGCGTGGTCGGACGACCCGGCTCTCGTGTGGGCCTGGTACCAATGGCGTGCTCATCTCGTGCGGCGTGCGTTTCCCAACCCCGGGCATCATGCGGTGGCCGAGTGGGCCCGGCGCAGAACGGTGATGGTGGTCACCCAGAACGTCGACGATCTACACGAACGGGCCGGCAGCGAAGTGACCGCCCATCTGCACGGCAGCCTCTTCGAACCCCGGTGCTCGCATTGTGGACTGCCCTACGCCGGTACCGACGCCGATCCTGACAGCGCCACCGAGTCCCTCCGGGTGGAGCCGCCCATCTGCCCCAATTGCCTCTCCCCTGTCCGACCCGGAGTGGTCTGGTTCGGCGAGTCGCTGCCCCAGGACGCGTGGGAGCGTGCCGCAGACGCGAGCGCCGGTTGCGATCTCCTCATCGTGGTGGGCACGTCGAACATGGTGTATCCGGCAGCATCACTCCCCGAACGCGCACTGGCCGCGGGAATACCGGTGATCGAGATCAACCCTGAGCCAACGCCGTTGAGCCGCAACGTCACCTATTTCCTTCAGACCACCGCGGCGGTCGGGCTGCCCGCGCTACTGAACGTGATCGCAGACGACGCCTAGTCCGCGCCGGATAAGGTCACCGGAGTCCAGGGCTCAGCAGACTCCTGGCCCGCCAAGTCCGGACCGACCGAGTTCGGCTGCACCCCTCGCCGTTCGAGTTCGTCCCACAGACCGTCGAGGGCATGTATCGGGTCGAGCAGGTACTCCGACTCGCGAACCCTCCAGAAACGCCATCCGCACCGGCGGAGCTCCCGTTCCCGTTCCATGTCTGCGCGGGCCTGCTCCGGGGTGCTGGTGAACTCGTCGCCGTCGCACTCCACGGCCAGCCGTGCGTCGCTACCGGTGACCACCAGATCGATCGTCCGGTTGTTCACCACCACCTTGGGGTTCACGTAGTACCCGCGATCCACCAGTTCGACAAAGATCTGCTGCTCGAACAGCGAATCGAACGGTTCGGTACGAGACGTGGTGCTGACCTTGGTGGGGACCGGGTCCACCAGCGCGCCTTCGGTTTTCTGCATGTAGGTCAGCAGCGAGTACCGGAGATCGTTGGCCTTGAGGTCGTCGGGTTGTACAGAATGCACAAGCCAGAGTTGCTCCATGGCCCGTGACGCCGCGACGTTGATGCGTCGCTGGGACTCGCTGCGCGTCAACGCGTTCACATTGGTGTCGGGACAGACCACCATCGACAAGAAGATGACGTGCCGTTCGTCTCCCTGGAAGTCCGGGGGTGTTCCGACGCGCAGATTGCGGTCACGCCAGACCTGCGGATCCAGCGCCTCACGGAGGGCCTGCGAGATCAGCTCCACCTGACGTTGGCCCTGCAGCACCACCACCCCGAATGACATCCCGTCGTACCGCGGGTCCTCGATGCATCCGGCCAGCAGTCCCACCAATGCACCGGCCTCGTCGGCATTGACCAGCGACGAGTTCGATCCTGCACTGCGTGCGCCTTCGACGAAGTGGGTACGCAACGGCGCCAGACGGTCCGCACCGAATTGACGTACCGGGATCAGTGGCGAATCGGGGTAGAACTGCCGGCTGGAGAACTCGATGATCTCGGGCATCGACCGGAAGTGCTCGCGAAGCCGGACCACATGTCCGAATCGCGTCCGGAGCATCGAGAACAGACTCGACCGCGGCGTGAGACTGTCCCGCATGTACTGCGGGATGTCCGGCAGGTAGGTGTCGAGTTTGGTGAACACCTCGTCCATCCCGGAACCACCGAAACCTCCGGGTGCACATTGACGGTCGTCGCCCACCACGATCACCCGCGGCGCCAGCCACAGCAGGAACAGACTTGATATGTCCGCCTGGCTCGCTTCGTCCACGATGACCACGTCGAACGAATTCTGCGCCGGCGCAACGGAACTGAGGACCTGGGAGATCGGCATGATCCACGCCGGGACTGCGGTCTGTGCCTGCGCCATGGCGGATCGGGCCGCGAGCCTGAACCGCTCGGCGTGCTTGCCCGAACCCTTGCCGATGTTGGTGATGTGATCGCGGTAGGACTGCAGTGCCTGCACCTGACTAACCGTCATGTGCTCGAGACATTCGCGCCAGGCACACGCGGCGGCGAGCCGGGCGGTGAAGTGGGTGATGTCTGCCTCGACCTCGTCGAGGTCGGCTTCGAGCCGCGTCTCCCGTTGGGGGTCGCTGCGGTCCTGCGCCCATTGATAGGCCCGTCGCCACGACCACGCGGCGTCCAACTCGGCCAGTCGCTCGTCCCAGACCGGGTCGTCTGCTGTTTCCTCGAGAAGCTTCACGAGAGCGGGCGCCTTCTGCTTGAGCCGAAGCTCCAGCAGATCAAGCGCGCCCTGGCTTTCCCGCTCGGCACTTGCGGTGTGCCAGGCGCGACGGGTTTCCAGGATGGCGTCTGGGTCGGCGGCACGCACCGCAGCGAGAAGCGCATCGCCTTCAGGCGAGGGGCCCTTCTCGATCTCGGTGGAGAGCGCGCGGGCGATGTCGTCGAGTTCACGACGGGCCAACGTGCCGTCGTTGGCGGCGGCGATGGCACCGGCCTGCCGGGCGACCTCCTCGACTTCGTCGATGCTCTTCGGTCGCGGACCCCCGGGACTGATCGCGTTGAGTTCCCGGACCAATTGGTCGCGACCGGTGAGCAATTCGGACACCCAGGCGAGCTGACCGTCGAGCTGTACCAGTCGGCCGAGCTGAACCGAGCGGGTACCGGTGGTGTCCATCGGTACGTTCACCTCGGCCAGGATCGCCTGTACGCGTGCGACGGCGTCCAGTACACCGAGGTGGTCGGCGACCAGGCGCATCGATGCGGCGTCGGTCGGAGGCCGGCCGTCCACCAGATACTGTCCCGGCAGCTCTTCGACCGCTTTCTGCTCGGGCGCCTTCCGGAAGCGACCGCGCCACTGACCACCTGCATCGAGGTAGTCGGTAGCCTTCTCGAACACCAACGAGTCACCGGTGTTCGCGCCGCTCGCCTCGACCGTGTGGGTGCCGATCCTCTTGTCACGTTCGGTCGCGTCGTCGATCACCTCGGACAGCGCCGTCACCCTGTTCCACAGGTACGACGCCTCGCCAGAGAGCAGCCGTTGCGCCATCTGCTGCAGATGCGGCGGGAAGGTGCGCACCTCACGGACGGCGGCACCGAGCCGGTCACACCGAGTCTTCACCCGGAGCAGGCGGGCGCTGTCGACGTCGGCGAGAATTGCCAGGAGCGAACCGCTGCCGACCATTTCCTCCGACGGACGGTCACGGACGCGCGTGCAGATCCGTTCGAGCTCGACGGTGTCGGGCAGCACGTCGTCGAGGTCGGGCAGATGCTGGGCCAGTCGGTCAGACCAGTTCTTGCCACGCTTGCGGAGGAGATCCAAGAGCCGTTCGAACTCGCTCGGTTCCAGTGGCGAGATGGCGCTGTGTAGTGGCCCGGGAAGCCAATCATACTCCGCGGCAACGTCATTGCACTGACGGACGATCTCGGCCGCCGTCCCGCTGTATCCAGCGGCGACCCACTCGTGCTTCTCTGTCTCCGACTCGCGCAGTTGCCAGATCTCGCGAAGGATCTGCTCCCGCTTGGCCCGCGCCTGATCCCGTTTGGACCGCACGTTCTTGATCTCGCTCGTCGCGACCCGGGACTGGAAACTGCCCTTGCGGTTCGCGATTGCTTCCACGCTGTCGATGAGCGACTGCGAACCGTCCTTGGTCACGTCGGTGATCGATACCGCGAGTTCCTGCAATTCGGCGGGCAGTTTGTCCCGCAAGACATGCAGCGCCTGAGCCTTTTCCGAGACCACCAACACGCGCTGCCCTTTGGCCAGCAGTGCAGACATCAGGTTGGCGATCGTGTGCGTCTTGCCGGTGCCGGGTGGGCCCTCGACCACAACACCACTGTCGAGTCCCAGCTGAGCCAGGATGTCTCGTTGCTCGACGTTCGACGGCAACGGGTACAGAGCGTCCTCGACCAGTTCCTCCGCCGACATCGCGCCGCTCTCGTGCAATCGCAGCACACGCTCGGAGGCTTCGACAGGCTCGACCAGTTGCGCCAGGCCGATCGGGATGTCGTTCTTTTCGTCGCGAACGGCGGCCATCATGGCCTCGTAGTAGTCGAGCAGCGGTGCTGAGCCACGGCGGCGCAGCACCAGGGCCGGCGCGAGGTCGACCGAGACCGACGCCGGGTCGTCGACCACCGCGCGACGCCATTTGCTGAAGAACTTCTCGATGGAATCGGCGACCGGGGACCGCGTGGTTGCGAGTTGCTCGGCCAGGTCGGCCGAACCAGCCAGGTCAAAACCGTCGACACCGGTGAGAAGGTGTCCTGCGTGCAACTCGGGTTGCGATTCGCCCGCAAGTGTCACCCGGATGATGCCCGCGGCGTGATCGTGTTCGGCGACGACCGCCTGAGTGACAAGGTGCTCGCGGATCGATACCGGTGATTGCACGGTGAGCAGTCCGGACGCGATGACCAGTTCGAGCGACTCGGGGCGTTCAGCGAGTTCGTCGATGGCCTGGGCCAGCGCGTCGTATCCGCTGCTCTGCAAGGTGTTGTCGCGAGCGATCTCCACGATCACCTGGCCGACTGCGGCGTCACGGATGATCGGGATGTTGTGGTCGTCTCCGAGCCAGACCGTCGCAGCGTGGTCCGACACATCACGGATGACCGTGGATTTGGCGCGAATCAGCTCGTGCAGGAACTGCAGCAGGCGCAGCACTCGCGCACGCCGGTCGTCGCCGGGCACCGATTCGGTCATCACGTCCTCGAGTTCAGCCTCAGGTTGACACTCTTGTTCACGTGAACGCTACCCGTTGCGGCCACGAGCTTCACAATTTGAGCGTCGTTTGCCCCGGACAGATCTCGGTGGCATGTAAAGCGAACGGTCAGCGCGGGAGGGCTGACTGCAGCGCCCTGAATCCACCGTCGACATAGTGGACGTTGGTGTACCCCATCGCGGCGATCTGCTGGGCGATGCGGGCAGCTTGGGAATTGACCGAGACCACATCGATTTCGGTGTCCAGCCCGCGGATGGCAGGTATTCGCTTGTCGGAGTCGGGACTGAATGCGGTGGTGAGCTCGCTCGGCTCCACCACCACAGCTCCGGGCAGACTGCCCTGGTGCCGGACCACCTGAGGCCGCATGTCGACTACAACTGCTTCGCCGCGATCACGATGCTCGGCCGCGTCTTGTGCCGAGATCGGATCAGCCATCGCTACTGGACTCATCACCGTTTCCTAATGCTTTCTGCTTCTCGTCCCTCTGGTACGTCGCCGCCCGCAACGCAGGCGTTACGAGAGGGTGGCCGGGAATTGAACACGATTCCCGCAGAGGTCATGCCGATGCCGGATATTACTGGCCGTCGACGTGATGTTCCAGTCGAGATTTGCGCAGCTCACAGGTCATGGTGTAGGCGAGTGAGACAAGCAGGTCAGGCGTGTGATCAGCGATTATCAGGGCCGAGCGCGGCCGGCGACCTTCTGCGATCCGCGACGGTCACGGCTGAACGACTTTCCACTGCCGCCACGCGCGGAGGACGAGGAAGAACGTTGCTGACGCGGTGCGCCGTCGTCCTTCTTGATGCCGATGGGCACCCCGCTGATCCGCGTGCCGCGAAGCCGTGTCAGCGTCTCGCGATCCAGGTTGCGGGGCAGTTCGACGAGTGAGTGGTCGTTGCGGATGCTGATGTGACCGAAGTCGCCGCGGGACAAGCCGCCCTCGTTGGCGATGGCACCCACGATCGCTCCCGGGGTCACGTTGTTCTGCCGGCCGACTGCGAGACGGTACGTCGCGAACTCCACGTCACCGCCGCGACCGGAGCGCTCTGAACGCTCCTTGCGGTCGCGTTCCTTGCGCTCGCCTGCGGGCGGATCCGGCGACATCAGGAACCCGCCGTCCCGCGTCTCGAGAGCCAGCGCGGCGGCGATGTCAGCCATCGTCACGTCGTTCTCGCGGGCGTAGTCCTCGATCAGCTTGCGGAAGAGGTCGAGGTTGTCCGAACTCAGATTCTGGGTGATCGATTCGGCGAACTTGGTGACCCGCTGCGCGTTGACATCGTCGACGCTGGGCAACCCGATCTCGTCGAGTGGCTGACGGGTGGCCTTCTCGATGGCCCGGAGCAGATGCCGCTCACGGGGCGAGACGAACAACAGTGCAGTGCCCGATCGACCCGCCCGGCCGGTGCGCCCGATCCGGTGCACGTACGCCTCGGTGTCGTGCGGGATGTCGTAGTTCAGGACGTGCGAGATCCGGTCGACGTCGAGACCGCGCGCAGCCACGTCGGTGGCCACGAGGATGTCGACCTGCCCGTTCTTCAGCTGCGCGATGGTGCGCTCACGCTGCGCCTGAGCGATGTCGCCGTTGATTGCAGCTGCCGAGAACCCACGCGACCGCAGCCGCTCGGCCAGGTCTTCGGTGGCTTGCTTGGTGCGTACGAACACGATCATCGCGTCGAACTGCTCGACCTCGAGGACACGGGTCAGCGCATCCAATTTGCGCTGGTGAGAGACCTGGAGATACCGCTGCGTGATGTTCGACGCGGTACCGGTCTTGGCCTTCATCGTGACCTCGACCGGATTCTTGAGGTACTTCTGCGACAGCCGGCCGATCGTCTTGGGCATGGTGGCCGAGAACAACGCCACCTGCTTGGACTCCGGCGTATCGCGCAGGATGCGCTCGACGTCTTCGGCGAAACCCATGTTCAGCATCTCGTCGGCCTCGTCGAGGACGAGGTAGTCCAACTCGGAGATGTCGAGGGTGCCCTTGTCGAGGTGGTCGATGACACGGCCAGGCGTTCCGACGATGATCTGTGCGCCACGGCGAAGTCCCGACAGCTGCACGGTGTAGCTCTGACCGCCATAGATCGGCAGCACCTTCACACCGGGCAGATGTGCCGAGTAGCGGCCGAACGCCTCGGCCACCTGCAGCGCGAGTTCACGCGTCGGAGCCAGGATGAGCGCCTTCGGTTTGCGCGCCGACGAGTCGATGCCCGAAAGGATCGGAACGGCGAATGCAGCGGTCTTACCGGTGCCGGTCTGTGCCAGACCGACCACGTCGCGACCTTCGAGCAGAGGCGGGATGGTTGCCGCCTGGATCGGAGAGGGGGTCTCGTAGCCCACGTCCGTGAGTGCCTGCAACACTCGGGGATCCATCCCGAGGTCGGCGAACGTTACGGTGTCTTCGCTTAAAAGGGCCGCGTCACGCACGGGGGGCCCATCAATACTGTCTGTCATTACTACCTACTGTAGCCGTGAACAGCTCAAATCCGTTATTCGCACGACAAAACCCCGCCGCAGGGGAATCGCTGTCAGGGTGCCCTACTGACGAGTAGGTTCGAAAGGTAACCTAACCCACAGTTGACGGGTTCCGAGTGCCTCGGTTACCCGCCTCTCCGACACTCCCCTGCCGCAGGAGGCCCTTGTGCAAGAAGTTTCAGTGCCGTCCGACTTCGTCGTTCCGGAAAAGGCGTCCATCGTTGACTCGATGTTGCGGCACCGCGACGAGTCACCGACCAAGGGGCTGTTCAAGCGTCGCGGTGACGACGGCTCCTGGACTCCGATCACCACAAAGGAGTTCGCCGACCTGGTGGACAAGGTTGCCAAGGGTTTGATCGCGTCCGGCATCAAGCACGGCGACCGGGTCTCGATCTGCTCGGCCACCCGCTACGAGTGGACAGTCCTCGACTACGCCGTGTGGCGCGCCGCGGGAACCACGGTCGCCATCTACGAGACCTCCGCCCCGTCGCAGGTGCAGTACATCGTCGAGAACTCCGAGACCTCCCTGCTGTTGGTCGAAACATCCGCCCAGAAGCAGCAACACAGCTCGGTACTCGCCGATAGTGCGGATCTCAAAGAGATCCTGGTGATCGACGAAGGTGCCATCGACGAGCTCGTTCGCCGTGGCGAGTCCGTTGACGATTCCGAGCTCGATCAGCGTCTCGCCAACACCCTGTCGAGCGACATCGCCACTCTGGTCTACACATCCGGAACCACGGGCAAGCCCAAGGGCGTCGCACTCACCCACGCGAACTTCCTGCACGAATGCCACGGCGTGCGTGTCACACTCGGCGACCTGATGTCCGAAGGCAGTTCGACCCTGCTGTTCCTGCCGCTCGCGCACGTGTTCGCCCGGATCATCTCGGTCGCCTCGATCGTGCACCTCGTTCAGCTCGGCCACACCACCGTGGGGCCGACACTCCTCGATGATCTTGCGGCCTTCAAGCCCAGCTACCTCCTGTCGGTCCCCCGCGTGTTCGAAAAGGTGTACAACAGCGCCAAGCAGAAGGCCGAGGACGGCGGCAAGGGCAAGATCTTCGGGGCTGCCACCGACACCGCCATCGAGTACTCGAAGGCACTGGAGAACGGCGGAGCCGGGCTGGTCCTCAAGGCCAAGCACAAGGTGTTCGACGTGCTCGTCTATTCCAAGCTCCGCGCGGCGCTCGGTGGCGAGTGCACAAGCGCAGTCTCCGGCGGGGCCGCCCTCGGCGCCCGACTCGGACACTTCTTCCGGGGCATCGGAATCCCCATCTACGAGGCTACGGCCTGAGTGAGACCACCGCTGCCGTCACGGTCAATGCCGAAGGCGCACAACGCATCGGAACAGTCGGCCGTCCGGTGTACGGACAATCGGTCGCCATTGCCGACGACGGCGAGGTGCTACTGAAGGGCCCCGTGGTCTTCGGCGGGTACTGGAAGAACGAGCAGGCCACGGCCGAGGCCATCAAGGATGGCTGGTTCCACACCGGTGACATCGGGACGCTTGATGACGGCTACCTGTCGATCACCGGCCGCAAGAAGGAACTCATCGTCACCGCCGGCGGCAAGAACGTCTCCCCCGCGCAGATGGAAGATGCGATCCGCGCGCATCCGCTGGTCAGTCAGGCGCTGGTCGTCGGTGACAACAAGCCCTTCATCGCCGCTCTGGTCACCCTTGACCCCGAAGCATTGCCCGGTTGGCTCGAGCGCAACAACCTCCCCGCCGACACCGCGGTCGCGGATCTCGTCGATAACAAGACGTTGATCGCCGACATCGACGTGGCCATCAAAACCGCAAACGACCAGGTGTCAAAGGCCGAGGCCATCAAGAAGTTCCGGATCATCGAGAACGACTTCACCATCGAGACGGGCGAGTTGACGCCCACCCTCAAGCTCAAGCGCAACGTCATCCATGACTCCCACGCCGACGAGATCGAGGGCCTCTACACCAAGTAGCGGCAGAGACCACGCGAGCGGTTGGCACCCACAGGTGCCAACCGCTCGTCTATTTTTCCGGAGGTTATGCGGACTGCTCTGGCAGCCGGGAGTTACGTGTCGACGGCTACTTCAGGACGAGTATTAGAACGACAACCGCCAAGATCGCGGCGAGGATGAGCCACTCCCACTTGTCGCCGCCGTTCTTGTCTCCACTGTTCTTCCGTTCGGGCTCAGGTCTGTTGAGTGCACGGAATCCACTCGTCCATGGCGGCGGGGGCGGAAACGGACTCACAACAAACACCTTTCGAAGACTGCACTTTTTGGTCTGTGGGGCAAACGATCCGTGCCGGCGGTTTCGTTCCCGGTGGCGATCGACGTCACACCACAGCTCAGCCGACGCCTGGTGCTCAATCCGTGGCAGTCGCGACATGTCCGAGAGATGTTGTCGCTGTGCGACACATCAGTGGAGCTGCCCGCGTGAGTCCAGCGACATCGTGTCGTTGTCTGCGAGAGACAACGCGGACCGACTGCCGACGCCACGGCAGTCAGGCCGTCGCGCGACGTCGCCGGCCAGAAGACTCACGGATCACGTTCGCCGACAACCCCTTCCGCCGGTCGAAGCGCCCATCCAGGAACCCAATGGGTCACCTTCTCCTCTCTCCCCTTGGCCGGGATGGTGTAGGTGACCTTGCCGAACCATTCACCCCATTCGGTCATGCCCCACTCGGTGAGCACTCCCATCGTCTTCTTCCGGAATTGGAGTCCGTCGGGGTGATAGGACCCCGAGTGGTGGGGTTGGTAGGCGTACAGCGTGATCAGGTCAACCGTCACCGCCATATGCCCGACCCTCACAAAGGCCGGACGGCGCGGTTGCCCGCTGTCTCCTCCGATTCCGGCCGTCTTCATGGTTCGACCATACGTTCGAATCGGTGCTAGTCTCAAGCCCGGCGGGGCGGTCACCTGTGGACGTGGATTTCGGACATGGAGGAGCCGCCCTGTCTATCGGCAACGCGTACGCCTCGAACCAATTCGCCGCGGATCTGCGTCAGTTACGACGACGCCGACGTTTGCGTACGAAACTCCGGCGGCAGCCGGCGCAAAGATCTGTGGTGCGCGAGGGGGGACTTGAACCCCGGCTTTCATGCAGGTCAGCCAGTCACTCAGCCCGTTTTGCCCACATAATGCCCACGGCTGAATCCAAACGATTCGCCACATCATCGAGATCATCGTCGAAAAGATCGGCGTACACATCGAGCGTCATCGCCGCCGACGAGTGCCCGAGCATCTTCTGAATCGCCTTCACATTGGCCCCGGCTTGGACCGCGAGAGACGCTGCAGTGTGGCGCAGATCATGCGGGGTGAACCGGGGAAGGCCGGCCGCGATGATCGACTGCTGCCACCAACCGCGGGTGTACGGCGGCAACGGCAGGTGCTTCCCATCCTTCGACCACACCAACTCGTGGGGCCCCTTGCCCTCGCACAGTGCGGCGATGCGGCCCATCAGAAAGGCCGGCACCGGCACGGTGCGCTCGCGGTGACTTTTCGTGGTGCCCTCGATGATCGTGCCGTCGACCTCGACCGCGTTGTCCCGAACCACCAAACGCTTGCGGAGCGCGTTCACACCGCGCACCCGCAGACCTGTCGCCTCACCCCACCGGATGCCCGTGTAGCCGAGCGTGAGGGCCAGGACCGCGCGGGCCTCAGCGTCGATGGACGTCTGCTCGATCGCCTCGGCGAACGCGTGCAGCTGCTCGTGCGTGAGGTAGAGCTTGCGCTTGGACCCCTTGCGCGGCAAATCCATCCCGTCGGCCGGGTTCATGCCGATCAGTCGATCTCGGACCGCATCGGCCAGGATGCCGTGAAGCACCTGGTGCGCGTAGATCACGCCGGTCGCGGCCAGCGGCTCGAGGTCCTCGGCCGCCGTCTCCTTGCGCGGCATCTTCTTCAGCGTCGACAGCCAGTCCTGCACCTCGGTTGGCCGGATCTCGCCGATCGACACATCACCCCACCGAGGCTCCACCCGATGCCGCCACGCGATTGAGATGGGTTTGCGCGCCGACGGCTTGAGCCCGGACTGCCGGGCCACCCACTTCTCGCCCAGCTCCCCTACCGTCACCCGGCCGGCCAGCGGATCAATCCACGTCCCCTGCATCAGCTTCAGGAGGTTGTCTGCCGCCCATGCCTCGGCCGCCTTCTTCGTGAGAAAGCCGCGGCGGTCGGTCTGCGTGCCGTCAGGCTTGCGATACCGGACGCGGTACCGCTTCCCCTTCGCCGTTGAGTAGGACTGGATGCTGGCCATGGCTGAACCTCAGAACGTCCAGCTCGACGAGGCGTTGCCGATCTCGTACCGCAACGTGCCCGAGGTGTTCTTGGAGTCGAGCGCAATCTTGTACGTGTACTTCGAGCTGGGCGAGAAGCCATCAGGCACCTGATTGTTCGTGCAGCCATAAGACGACACAGTCCAGTTGCCGGTCTCGGTCACGCCGTCCGGGCCGACGATCGCGAAGTCCTGAGGGTCGAGTATTGACGCGTAGTCCTCGGTGTAGTTCGCCGTGGTCTGCACATCCAGGGTCACGACGATCAGATGCCCATTCTTGGGCTCACTGACGTACGAGTCAGTGCAGTCGCCGTCGACCTCAATTGACGTAACGGCGTAGTCGAGAATTTCGGTGCCG
The DNA here is from genome assembly GCF_000506245.1 of Williamsia sp. D3. Lineage (NCBI taxonomy): Bacteria > Bacillati > Actinomycetota > Actinomycetes > Mycobacteriales > Nocardiaceae > Williamsia > Williamsia sp. D3. The sequence continues at coordinate 136,261 of NZ_AYTE01000031.1, forward strand.
TCACCAGTCAGCGTGATGACCTCGCCGAGACCGCGAACCGGTCTAGTCGGAGAAGGCGCTGTCGTCCGAGCGGCGGTCGTCTCGGCGGCCGCGGGTGGCGTGTACGTCTGGAAAGTGCGGCTTGCGCCGGCCGATTTCGAGCCCGAGTTGCTCGCCGCCAGCATCACGACAGCTACCACCAGACCGATGATCACGACCAGCGCAACGCAGCTACCCCCGATCAGGAGGCGTTTGTTACGACGTCGCTGGCGTTCCAGCTCTGCGTTGATCATGGCGTCCGTAACCGGTGGTGGCCCCTGGTTCCATTGGGGGCCTTGCGGTGGCGGGTTGTACGGGCCGGTCATCGTAGGTCTCTCCTCTGTCGCCTGGCCGCCTCTCGGCCGTCTCGTATCCGACGAAGACGTTTCACCAGGTGGGGATCGTGTGCGTGAGCTTCGGGATCATCTAATACTGCGTTGAGACGTTGCGCGTACCGAATGGGGCCCCATCCGAACTGGTCGCGGATCGCCGCCTCTTTGTTGCCGGCATACCTCCACCACTTCCCCTCCGAATTCGAGTATCTGGCGATCGAGGTCTGTCACAACGCCCCCTGCGTCCAGTCGTCGCCCAGCGCGTCCTCGAGCTCGGCCACTTCGATCGGATCCAGGAAGTGCAGCCGGTCGGCCAGGATGTCCCGGGTCACCCACAGCTCCTCGGCCATCTGCTCGCAGCTGTCGTGGCGCCAGCGGAACGCGGCGGCCAGTTCGTCGATCGTGATGAGCTGGCACGCGGTGAGCCTGCGGACGATGAGTTCCTCGGCGTGGGTGATCGGGAACGCGGCCCGTTCGTAGTGGAACAGCTCGTGCGTCAGGGCGCAGCGTCGTTGGCGCTGGTTGAGCGCTGAGCTGATCCAGATGGTGGCCCCCTCCCGGTACCCGTGCAGACCCTTCGGGAGCCTGACCGTGGTGATCACCCGGACCTCCGGGTACCTCGTGCGTAGCGTGCGCCAAGGGTGCCATCGCTGACTTGGCATAGTCCCGGTCGTCATGGGCCGAATTCATATCGGACACCTACGACAATCGTTGTGGGACAACCGAATAACACGATTGTTATTCAGTCTGGCGGTTGCTCCGTGTATCCCGCATCGTCGATCTTCGGCCGGTACGCTGCGCCGCGCTCTTCCCAGTCCTCAGGGAACGGCGGGTCCTCGTCCTCGGCAAGGTCCTCGCCTTGATCGCCGGGTATCAAGGTCAAGCCCTTGCGCCGAGCCTCCTGGTCTTCGTTCGCTTCGCCCGGTGTTCGCGGTGCCGGCGCAGGCGTTTGTAGGTCTTCGGCATCAGTAGCTCCTCGCGACGCGACGATGCTGCGGATCAGCTCGTCTACGGCGCGGCGCTGGCGCTGATCGAGAAGGTTCGCCTCCTCGGGCGGGCGGTATGGTTCCCGCTCCCCGACTGGCTTGCCGGCTGCTTCACGCAGCTCCTCGATCCGGATATCCAGCACCGCCGCGAGCGCAGCCAAGACCTTCTCTGGAGGTCGGGTGCCGTGCTTGCCACTGAAGTACGGAATGACGGTGCTCTCGCCCACCCCGTAGTTGGTGGCAGCGCGGCCGATCTCCCGCACGCTGCGGTCGCCGCGGCGTCGGTTGAGTAGGTCGGAAAGTGCGCTCACGGTTACGGACGCTCCCTGTTTTTCAGCCTGTTCGAATAGTGGGAGAGTAACTGACCCAGTTACAAACTACGCGCATGTAGTTTCCTGACCTGCACGTCAGGCCCAGCCTTTCCGATTGCGCCGGTAACCGCTACCGGTTACATTGATTGACAGCTGGACAGTCATCAATCACTCGGTTACCGTGAGGAAGTCAACATGACAACAAGCCACAGGAGGCTCCTGGTGAAGCTCATCAGCCACCAAGTCCTCGACCAGTACATGGTCTTTCGAGAAGAATCGAACCGCTCCCTCGCCGAGAAAGTTGGGGTCAGCGTCTCGGTTATTGCGCACCTCCGACGCGGCGCGCGTACCTACTGCAAGCCTGCGGTAGGCCCCAAGATCGAGAAGGTTCTGAACGCCCCGCCCGGCTCTCTTTTTTGGCCGAAGTGATTGACGACTTGGCAGTCACCAACCGCAACGGGCACCCAGTAAAGGCGGCGTCATGACCGACTCTCCATACCTCTCGATCGAGGGTGCCGCTCGCTACATGGGCTGGGAAGGCCCCGGCACCCACACCAGCCCACACCCGCGCACAGTCAGCGACTGGTGCGCATCGCGGGAATTGCCTGCGACACAACGCAAACGGGGCGGCGTCTACAAGATCCACCGCGACGACATTGACCGCTTCATGCGCGCACTACGACAGACGCCCGATCGGCGCTCTGCATGACTTCCGCGCCGCCTGGGGTTGGCGGCGCGGGGACCAACCAAGAAAACGAACCCGCCGAGTGCCAGCTCGACGGGTTCCCGAGAAGGACTGACAAGGAGTCCCAGTGATTAACCACGATAACGCAGATGTCTTCGGCATCTACTTCGTGCTCGCGATGGTGGTGCTCGTAGCGCTGTCCGCGCTCGTCATCGCCTGCCGTCGAGACAAGAAGGCCGACGAGGACTTTGACCGCTACGAGGTCACCGAGGTCGACCGGGGTGAGATCCGATGACCACCACCCAGGCCCGCTACGGCAACCTCGCCGACAGCGTTCGGAAGGCCGGCCAGGCCCAGCTCGACCGCGAGCGCATGAAGGCCGGCCAGCTCCTGCTCGATCTGCAGGCCCGTTGTGCCGAGCAGCTCATCGACGCCACGATCACGTTCATCGGCGGCGGTCGGGTCCGCGTCACGCTCTACGGCGTCGACTGGGACCTCAACGTGCAGGAGATGGGCGAGGACGTCTCCGACGTCATCGACAAGGCGCTCGACGAGCTGAACCGCAAGGGACGCTCATGAACCTCACCGAGGTCGCCGAAGCGATCCCCGCGCCTGACGGATACGCCTGGACTGTCGTGTCCTACGACCGATACAGCCTGGCCGAGCGCAGCGCCGCACCCACGCTCTACCTCGAGTACAGCCACGACGGCATGACCAAGATGGTCTACCTCGTCGGCCAGCATGATCTCGCGCCGGAGGTGGTCACCAATGGCCAGAGCTGACACCGTCCAGGAAGTCATCGACTGGCTCCTCGCCGAGGGCCACATCACTGAAGCCGATCTCGTCGGCGCCAAGATCGTCGTCTGCTCGCGGGGCGGTGATGAGTGATGCAGTGCATTCGTTGCGACCGGCCACGGCGGAAGAGCGGCGGCGGACCATTCTGCTCAGTGCACATGGTTCAGGACTGGGTGTACCGCACACCGCAAGGTGACGAGATCGTTGACGAGTTCGCCATCGAGCGCGCAATGGCCGGGCGCCGCGTTGAAATCACCACTACCGAACGAACCGAGGCGGTTCGTCGACTCACTGAGCAGGGTCATTCGGCACGCGAGATCGGCCTTCGACTCCGCATTTCGGAGCGCCACGTCCTGCGATACCGGAGCCGTATCCGGTGGCTGGCGGAGGCGTCATGAGCGCCCAGGACGCCTTCATTCCGAACCCGCGGTCGATCACCCGATGCCGCGGCTGCAAGGCCCGCATCTTCTTCGTGTCCACCGACCGCTCCGAGAAGATGCCCGTCGACGTTGCCCCGGTCCCCGACGGCAACCTCGCGATCACCGAGGCCCCGCCGACTCGTGGCCGCGACGGTCCCCTGCCGACAGCTGTGGTGCTCCGCAAGGGCCAGGCACTCGGCATGCGCTACGCGGGACTTCCCGTGTACCAGGCCCACTTTCGCAACTGCCCCAACGCGGACGAGTTCCGCAAAGCAGCCAGGAGTCGACGCAAATGACCGAGACCACCATCACGGCCGCCGACATCGTCACCAAGGTGCGCGAGGTCGCCGCCCGTGAACCCCACCGCTACTACCGCGTGCCCCTCGGCGGCGAGCGCTACTACGTGTACGACGACCAGCCCAGCTCGCTTGAGGGTATGGCGCTCTGGGAGCTAGGCCTGATCGACACCACGATCCAACGCCGGTTCATGAACGAGCTGAGCATCCGCGACCTGATCGTCTCGCTCGGGATCGAAGCCGACGAAGCAGATATCAACTGGCTCCGCTGGTCCCAGCACTACGGCGACCACCTGGACCCCTGGGCCACAGCCGTAGAGAAGGCGGACCAGAACACCGCGCTTGGCCTGAAGTACGGACTCGCGTCATGAGGGGCCAGGTGCTCTACGAGAAGGGCGTCGGCGGCAAGCAGGAACCCATTAACGGCGAGGTGCTGATGGAGGACCCAAACGTCGTCTACGTCGTCACCGAGACCGCCTCGCACTACATCCCCTGGGCTCGCGTCATTCACATCGTCGAAGCCCATCCCACCAACGAAGAGGACACCCAGTGACGTTCATTCCGCCCGGGTCAGCTGAATGGCTCAAGCTGATCACGCCGTCGAAAGTGCCATCTATCCTTGGCGTCTCGCGGTTCAAGTCGCAATTCACGTTGTGGCACGAGATGGCCGGCATAGTCGAGCAGACGCCGATCAAGGACGCCCAGCAGGACGACTTTGACTACGGCCACGCAGCCGAGATGGCGGCCGCCGAGTACTGGAAGTACAAGAACCCCGGATGGCTCATCTCGCGGGGTGAGGTCCAGACGAGCAACCCCGCGCTGCCGTTCGCCAACCTCGCGACTGTCGATCGCCGCGGCGTCCGTGGCAGCCTCCGCCGGGTCGTCGAAGTGAAGACCGCGCGTGACCTCTTGGAGTGGGGCGACGACGGGTCAGGCATTGTCCCGCAGGACTACACCGCCCAGGTCATCACCCAGCAACTGATCACCGGGTGGACCGACCCCGCCAACATCGTCCTCTGGCCCCAGTACGGCAAGCCGAAGATCTACGTCATCGAGTACGACCAGCAGATCGCGACCGCCATCATCGAGCGCTGCCAGCAGTGGATGACGTCACTGACTGAGCTGGTCCGTCCGCCTCTCGATGACTCGATCAGCTGCTACGAGACCGTCAAGGCACTGCACCCCGACATTGACGACACCGACGCGCCGATCGACCCGGAGCTCGCCGCCGATTACCTCGCGACCAACGCCGCTCTCAAGGCGGCGAAGAAGCGCGAGCAGGGCCTCAAGACCCGCCTGCTCGACGCGATGGGCAGCAGCCACTACGCCGTCGTCGGCGACCAACGAATCGCGGATCGTCGTCCAGCCCGTGGCGACTCCGTTGCGCTCTACCCGAATCCGAAGATCGACCCGCAATCCCTCCTTACGAAAGGCGTCGCAGCATGACAATCGAACAGAGCACCGAGATCACAACCCTTCCCGCCCAGCAAAACCCGATCAGCAGCGGCGCCATCTCGCAGCTGGCTGAACAGGCCGCCGCCATGCAGGCCGCCAGCCAGCTCGGTGAGGCGCTCGCCGCGTCTGATCTGGCCCCAGTGGACTACAAGCGCAAGGCTGGCAACGCGACCGTCGCGATTCTGTACGGCGCCGAACTGGGCCTGTCCCCCATTCAGTCGATCCAGCAGATCTTCGTTGTTCACGGCAAGCCAGCCATCTACGCCCGGACGATGGTCGCTCTGGTCAAGACCCGCGGGTACGCGGTGCAGACCGTCTCTTCCACCGATGAGTCCGTGACCGTCAAGGCCGTCGACCTGAAGACTGGGATCGAGGAAGCGTCGACATGGGACATCGCCCGTGCCCGAAAGGCCGGCTACCTCACCAACAAGAAGTACGAGAGCGACCCTCAGGCAATGCTGTACGCCAAAGCTGCAACCGAGGTGTGCCGCAAGATCGCCCCCGAGGTGCTGCTCGGTATTCCGTACAGCCGCGAGGAACTCGAACTCGAAGACCAGCCAACGCCCATTCGTCGGGTCCGCAACGAGAGTGGCGTCGACGGACTGCGAAACGCACTTGGCGTCGGCCCTGAGGCCACCTCGGATTCGGTCGAGAAACAGGACACCACGCAGGTCAAGGCACCAGCCAAGCCGACGAAGAAGCAGGCCGACGAGCTTGACCGACTATTCGCTGATGCCAACCTCGAGACCAACAACTGGGCTGCCAGGTACGTCGTGATCAACAGGACGGTCAACCGGGCGGAGCCCGTCACCGACATCCGAACCCTTACCCGTGACGAAGTCGCAGACCTCATCACCACGCTGGGCGGCCTTCAAGCAGAGGGAGTCCTGGTCGAGACGGTCGAGAACATGCTCCTCGAGGACGCCCAGGCCAAAGACGCTCAGAACTAATCCCCTGCCTCCGACAACACCAAGGACTGAAACACCATGGGACACATTACTGAAGCACCCGAAAACCTGGCCGTCGCAACCCGCACCCGCTCGTCAAAGCGGCCAAGGTGAAGATCGTCGGCGGCATGAGCGAGTACGCCCTCGACGATCCGCCCGAGTACGGCGAATACCGCACCTACGTCGTCAAGGCATGGTGCAAGAAGGTCCACCTCGACCAGGTGGACGGCGAGCCCCGCATGGTCGTCGACATGTGCCAGGTCTCGATGTACGAGCAGGGCAAGGTACCGATCGTCGACGAGAAGCAGCCGGGCCTGTTCGACGCCGACGACGAGACCAGGACCGACGGCGAGGGCGACGAGCCCCAGACGCTCGGCGACGCCATGGGCCTCGTCTCGGTGCCCGAGCTGCCAGGTGACGACGAGCAGCCGAACGGCGAGGAGCGCAAGGCAGCGATGTTCTCCGACGGTGGTGATGAAGCGTGATCGTCCACGACAATCCCGCGGGCAAGATCACGCGCGGCACCATTGTTGTCTACTCCGGCGTCATCGCTGGGCCAGGGATGGCCGATTGGTACTGGCGGGCGAAGGCCAGGAACGGCTCGACCCTGGCTCAGGGTGAGGGATACGCGCGCCGTGACCGCTGCCTGTCGACACTCGACTCGCTCTTCGGAACACGGTCGACCTTCTTCGACCTGGGTAAGGCCCCCGTCACCCCGTGGCGTTTGGTTGTCGAGAAGCGTGACGGCACGGTCGACTGGATCGGGCAGATCCAGTGAGCGCGCCCCACCTGGAGGCCGTCGCCAAGGCGATGTGGGGAGGCCGAAACAACCAGGGCCCCAGGACTGCAGCGAACAGCGCTGCCGACTCCGATGACTGGGTCACGGCGCAGCACTACTGGATTCCACGCGCAGCAGATGCCATTCGTGAGTTCACCAAGAACGGCCCGCTACCCGCACCTGACATCACCGACGCCGACCACGGCAACTTCGTGCGCGACTGGTTCGGTCAGGTCTCAGACGAAGAGCTGGGCGGCGAACGCCAGTGGACTGACGGCGCTGAAGGTCTCGGCGAATTGGTCCGAGGTCGAGGACTCGACCTGATCGACAAGATCGAGGAGCGCGGCGACTTGATCGAGACGGTCGCCGAAGTCATGCACAACAACTCTGGCACGTCCGCCGCGTGGCCCAGCCAGTACGCCCACGAGTACCGAGCCCGGGCTAAAGGTCTGCTCGCGAGCCCTCGCATCAAGATCACCCTGGCGGATGGCTCATGACCACTGAGCCGTGCTGGATCTGCGATCGCGACGAGGACAGGGAGCCCGACGCGTGATCGCCTACCTCGAAATGTGCTGGCACCGTTGGGCCCTCCGCCACTGGCAGAGATCCCGGCTCAACGGTGCCCAGCCACCCGCTGTCATCTGTGGGTGCGGTGTGGTGTGGGAGGACGCGCCGACATGAGCCTGCACTACCGAGACGACTCCGCGACCCTCTACCTCGGCGATGCGCTCGCCGTCGCGCGCGAGCTGCCGGCGCAATCTGTCGATTGCATCGTCACCAGCCCGCCATACTTCGGACTTCGGGACTACGGCGTCGATGGGCAATACGGGCTCGAAGAGTCGCCCATCGAGTATGCCGAGACGTTGCGAGCGTTGTTCTCCGAGCTGCGTCGTGTGCTTGCCGACGACGGAACACTCTGGTTGAACCTCGGTGACAGCTATGCCGGGTCTTGGGGCAACCAGGGGCACAACCCCCATCGCGACGACTTCCATACGAAACAGCGAGCGGCCGACGCGTTCAGGCACTCGGCGTCACGCACCGGCGCCATTCGCCCTGGTGGCCCACCTGCGAAAAACCTATTCGGCATTCCCTGGCGCGTCGCGTTCGCGCTCCAGGACGACGGCTGGATTCTGCGCAACGACGTCATCTGGTCAAAGGCGAACGGTATGCCGGAGAGCATTACAGATCGGCTCAGTAAGCGGCACGAGCACGTCTTTCTGTTGACAAAATCGTCACGCTACTTCTTTGACCTCGACGCTATTCGGGTGCAGTACGACGGCGACCGTGATCTCTCCCGCCGATCTAGGTCTGGTGGCGTCAACAAAGAGAACTCCATCGCGCGTCGATGGGGTCGGCCAGAGGCCACGCCGCCAGGCGCGAATCCGCAAACTAATGGTGGCCCCACGGGGGAACGGCACACCGCCGCTCATCCACGCGGTCGCAACCCGGGTGATGTGTGGACCATTGCAACGCAACCGTTTCCGGGCGCACACTTCGCCACCATGCCGGTGACTCTGGCCGAACGATGCATCCAGGCCGGATGCAAACCCCGCGGCACTGTCCTCGACCCGTTCAGCGGAAGTGGCACCACGGGACTCGCAGCAGCCCGCCATGGGCGGAAGTACGTCGGCATCGACATCAACCGCGAGTACCTCGACCTGTCGCTACGGACGCGGCTGCAGGCCGCCACGCTCGACTTCGAAGGGACTGGTACCTGATGGCCAACTCTGCAGGAATGCTCAAAGAATCGATCTGGCGCGACAAGGACTTCCGCGCCATCAGCCGCACCGCACAGACCACGTACGGTCAGCTCCTCAGCCAGAAGGAGCTCGACCGCGCGGGCATTCAGCCGCTCCAGGTCGCCAAGTGGGCCAAGGGTTGTGACTCGATCACCAGCGAGGACGTCTGGTCCGATCTGAAGGAGCTGGAAGCCGCCCGTTTCGTGTTCGTCGACGAGGACACCGATGAGGTGTTCGTGCGCTCGTACATGCGTCAGAGCGACATCACCCGCTACCCGAACATCCTCAAGAACGCTCTGCGCTGCGCCACCATGGTCGCCTCGGAGAAGCTGCGTCACGAGCTGGCGGTCGAGCTGAGGCGGTTGCGTCGAGCGGAGGCCACGAAGGTGGCTGACGAGATCGATCCCATCGAACCGTCAGAGAACCGTTCCCACAACGGTTCTGAAACCGTTGTGCAAACCGTTCCCGAACCGTCTAACCCTTCCGAAACCGTTTCGGAACCCCCGGGAGTGGGAGAGGGAGTGGGAGAGGTTACGTCTGTAGGTGGTTGGGTTGGGGGGTCGCGTACGCGCGAGGCCGACACCGACACGACGGGCGAGCTGAGCAACGACCCCCACCGCCCCGCTGCCCGAAGCACATCCACGAACCGACCGACGCCCCGTGCCGAGCCTGCGGCGTCGCACGGCAAGACCGCGAAGCGTGGGACCTCGGCCAGTCTCGGCGTGAGGGCCTGGCGCGATCCGAAGCGGCCCGCACCGCTGCCGAGACCCGTGCGTTGGCGATCGCCAACTGCGACCTGTGCGACGAGGACGGCTACCGCGCCGGCCGATTGTGCTCCCACGACCCGGCCGACGACGAGCGCGCTGCTCGCGGCATGGCCATGGTCCGGGCCGCCATCGGCGGCAAGTCCGAGCGAGAGGACGAATCATGACCGCTCCCACCGAGTCCCCCGTCGACCTGGACCTGCCATCGGTCGACACGTCCCCGGCCTGCGACGTCGAGAGTTGTGACGCATCGGCTGACCTCCGAGCGAGGTACTTCCACATGGAAGACGACCCCGCCACCTGTGACACCGGCCGGTTGTACCTGCTCTGCCGCAAGTGCTTCGACGCATCTGTCGATCGGCACCGCGCCGTCTTCGAGCGCTTCGCCGGCCACCACATCGAGTGCGGCGGCTGTCACGAGCGCCTGACATGCGTCCACGACCTGATCCGCTCCGTGGTGCCACTGTGAGCACCATCGTGGGCCTGGACCCATCACTCACCAGCTGCGGAATCGCGGTGCTACGCCAGGAGACCCGGATGCACATCCCGTCCGACGGATACGTCGAAATGGCCTACGTCGCGCAGCTGCTGTCAGTTGGACATCCCGGCAAGGACTCGGCGAGCTGGGACGACCGCAGCAACCGCATCGTCAGCCAGACACGCCTCGTGCTGAGCAAGATCCCGCGGGCCACAGGCCTCGTGGTCATGGAAGACCTGCCGTCACACGTCAGGCTCCTGCCGAGCTTCCGTGACCGGTGCGTCCTCTGGGGTGGCCTGTACTCGGCACTTCGTGCCCGAGACACCGAGGTCGCCGTGTGCAATCCGAAGACCCGAGCAAAGTGGGCCACCGGCTCTGGCAACGCCGACAAGAAGCTCGTTCTGGCCTGTGTGCGTGACCAGTGGCCCAACATCCGCATCCCCAACGACGACTGCGCCGACGCGCTGACCATGGCCGCGATGGGCGCACTCAAGCTCGGATGGACTCTGCCGTTCGAGATCAAGGATCGCCACCACGCAGGGCTCGATGTGGTGGCCTGGCCGAAGGAGCTATGCGCGTGACCCCATGCCGGAAGTGCGGCGGCCGAGCTGATGCGTTCCTCTGCACCAACTGTGGTCAAGCCCTCCTGCACGATCTGAGCCTCGTCCCCTGGCTCGCAACACGACTCGGCGAGTCAGCCCTCAAGCTCACCGCCCTCGCTCAGACCGTCAGCCCACCCCGACGCAAGGTCACCGAGGACGAGGAAGAATCGCCCGTCCCGTTCAACAGCTGGGCCCACGGGCTCTACGACGAGCTGCGCACCGTGTGCATGCGCTGGGTCCGCGACCTGTGCGACACCAACGGCGTCGGCTTCTGGCCCATCGATGCAGTCCCCCACGACTTCATCGGCCCACTACCCAAGCGCGGCATCCGCCGGCTACCCGCCGCCGGATACAACCCCACCACCCAGGATCTCTCGCGATGGCTGTCGGCGAACTACCTGTCGATCATGAATCACGAAGACGCGGCTATGTGCGCCAACGAGATTCACACCACCATCAGCCGAGCCCTGACCGTCATCAACCCCCGTGTGCCACCCGCATATCGAGGACCCTGCCCCACCCCCATCGGTGATGGCCCTCGAGGTGAACCACAAACCTGCGGCATCCCGCTGTACGCGCCACGCCAGAACGACACCGACCCTGACTCACCCATCGTCGACCGCATCACCTGCCCACGATGCAAGGTCGACCACGACACCCGCGTACTCGAACAGCAGCTGCTCAACGACGTCGGCAAGTACCTGATGCCGGCCAGTCAGATCTTCAAGGTGATGCGCGAACTCGGTGAGCCCGTTGCCAAGTCGACGTTCTACCACTGGCGCGACACCCACCGCCTGCAGCCGCGGGGCTGGCGTCACGACGGCCGGATCGTCAACTACTGGATCCACCAGAACGACACCCCGATGTTCTCGATCGATGACGTTCGCAGGCTCAGGCGCACCAGCGACAAGCCGAAAGTGGGTGCACGCCGATGACCAGCACTTTGTGTATATTGGACCTCAATCCGCCACTGACGACCCCTGCCCAGGTGCAGGATTCCAGTCTGGATCACACCCCCTCATCGCAGCGCGTGAACGCTGGTACTCGCGCACTCGCCAGCAAAGCCCACCCCTTGCGACACCGGTCATGCACCGGCCCGTCCGAACCCTCACCTTTCAGGGCGAGGGTGACGCTGCGCGCTGCGATCAGGCCCCCACGAGAGGAGCGGCGTGATGGCTGACCTCTGCTCCCGCTTCGCCGAGCCCACCGAACGCACAGGCCCAGGCCGATGGGTCATCGTGCGAGGCCTGTGCCACGGAACCCTGTGGACCAACGAACGCACCATCGGCTTCCAGGTCGTACCCACACCAGGTGCTGATCCACTCCCCGTCCTCGACGCCATCACGGCAACACCAGGCACCACGAGCGAGGCGTTCGACCAGCTCGCCGCGATCTACGGCGAGAGCGCCATCGTGGCCGGCAACCTCGACAACTGGCGACCCGACAAGGTGAGCAAGCGATGAGCTATGACGAGCTGGTGGCCAAGGCCGCGGTGTACCGAGGCGAGGACTGCTCGACGTCGCCCTTCATCGAGCACAGCTGGGTCGACACACCCGAGATCGGTAGCGATGACCTGAAGACCTGCACCACGTGCGGGGCCGAGCAGTGACCCAGCGCCTACCCGAGTCCGACATCATGGCCGAGTTCCGCCTCCTCATCGCTGGCGTTGCATGCGCAGTCGAAGAGCAAGGCGACCGAGCACAGCTCGAGCAACTGCAAAGACTGCTACTCCCCCGCATCCAGCACATCAAGGCGATTGGCGGTAAGCCACGCAAGCGCGACCAGCTGGTGCGTGCTGTCGCTGACGCACGCGAGACGTTCATCAAGATCATGGGCCCCGACTGGAAGCCCAGGCTCGACACACAGACAGCCCGAGCCATGAAGGAACGCGGCGTCGACCCCATGTCCATCGTTGCCTGATGCCAACCCGACCACCACGCGTCTGCAACCGCTGCCGCAAGCCCGCACCAGCCAACGGACGATGCCCATGCAAACCAGCATGGGAAGGATCGAGCTACGGCAACAGCGGCACCAGCCGCCGGCAACAACGCATGCGAGCCGCCCAGCTCGAAGCACACCCCATCTGCCAATGGCCAGGCTGCACAGCACTCGCCACCGAAGGCGATCACATCGTCAACGTCAAGGCCGGCGGAGCCAAGTACGACTTCGCCAACTACCAATCCCTCTGCACTCCCCACCACGAGCAAAAGACCAGGTCAGAAGCCCAGCGGGGGGTAGGGGGTCGAGATCTCTAGCCGGGGTGAAGGTGGAGCCCGACTGGTTGGTCTTCTTTTTTGCCGCTCATGTTGCGCGCCATGGGGGGTATCCCGGAATGCGCACCAGCGCAACGACTTTCAGACACGAAAGTCACTGAAAACCAACGTCTTTCGTCGAGGAGGTGCATGATGCCTGGTCCAGCGGCTGCACCTCCGAGCTTGAAGCTCCTGAACGGCAGGGCCGAGGGTCGCGATAGCGGTGGCCGGCCGGTCGCGCCCCCTCCCGACTTCCGACGCATCCCGCCGAAGCCGCCGACCTGGCTGTCTCGCGAGGCGAAGGCGGAGTGGAAGCGCGTGGTGCCTGGCCTGTCTCGGCTGGACCTGACGAAGGAAGAGGATCGCGCATCGTTGACGGCGTACTGCGAGACGTGGGCGACGTACAAGGACGCGATCCAAGAGGTCCGCAAGAACGGGATCGTCGTCAAGAACCACTCGCTTCGCAAGGACGGGACTGAGACGACCTGGATGACCAAGAATCCGGCGATGGCGGTGGCTGAGCGCGCGTCTCAGCAGTTGCGGATGTGGGCCGGCGAGTTCGGGCTGACTCCATCGGCCGAAGGGAAGCTGTCGGCGGCGTTCGGTGCGGTCGAAGGGGCGCCGGATGACGAAGACGCCAACCCTTTCGCCTGAGCTTGATCTCGAGGAGCTCGACCGGCTGAAGATCTCCCCCGAGGTCGGTTGGTATCTGGCGAGTCGTGGCATTCCCCTTCCGGATTGTCCGCCGCTGATCAAGACGCCCGAGCCTCGGGATGTGCCTGGCGCTCGGTTCGATGCGGCCCGGGTGGACAAGGTGCTGACCTCGTTCGGGCTACTGCGCCACACGAAGGGCCGGCTGGCGGGCAAGCCGCTCAAGCCTGACCCGTGGCAGGTGGCGTACGTTCTGGCACCGACGTTCGGCTGGGTCCATATGGACGAGGATCTGGGCATCCTGGTTCGGATCATCCGCACGCTGTACGTGGACCTGCCGCGAAAGAACGGGAAGTCGACGCTGGCCGGCGGTATTGGCCTGTACCTGACGTGTGCTGACGGTGAGGCTGGCGCTCAGGTGATCGCCGCGGCGACGCGGAAGGAACAGGCGCAGTTCGTCTTCGACCCGATCAAGCTGATCTGCGAGAAGTCGCCCGCGCTGCGGCCGTACACGAAGACGTTCACCGGCAAGGTGACTCATCCGAAGTCAGGCAGCTACTTCCAGGCGGTGGCCTCGGCGGGCGACGCGCAGCACGGCGCCGACTTGCACGGCGGCATCGTCGACGAGCTGCACCTGCACAAGACCTACGACTTGGTCGAGGCGATCGAGACCGGCACGGGCTCTCGCTCTCAGCCGCTGATCCTGTTCATCACCACCGCGGACTCGGGCAAGCGGCACACGCCGTATGACCGGAAGCGGACGATGATCGAGCAGCTCGCCCGGGGCGCGCTGAAGGATCCGTCGACGTACGGCGTGGTGTTCGCGGCGCCTGCGGAGATGGACCCGCTCAGTGAAGAGGCGCAGCGCGCTGCGAATCCCGGATATGGGATCTCGCCGACCAGGGCGTACCTGCGGGACGCTGCCACGAAGGCACGGAACTCACCGGCCGACATGGCGAGCTACCTGCGGCTACACATTGGCCGGCGAACCAAGCAGGACACGAAGTACCTGAAGCTCGAGGCCTGGGACGACAACGCGTCGATCGTCGACGAGACCCGGCTGAAGGGCCGCACTGCCTATGGCGGACTGGATTTGGCGTCGACGTCGGACCTGGCGGCGCTGTGTTGGGTGCTGCCGGACGAGGAGCGCGGCGGGTTTGACCTCGTGTGGCGCGTCTGGACTCCCGAAGCGAACCTTGAGGACCTGGACGCACGGACCGCTGGCGAGGCGTCGGTGTGGGCGAAGCAGGGCATTCTGACCGTCACCCCGGGCAACGTCGCGGACTACGACTTCATCAAGGGCCAGATCAAACGCGACTCGGACTTCTTCGACGTCCAGGAGATCGCCTACGACCGATGGAATGCCACCCAGCTCGTCAACGACCTCACTGCCGACGGCGCTCCGATGGTCGCGATGGGCCAGGGCTTCGCATCGATGTCCGGCCCGACGAAGGAGACGCAACGGCTGTCGCTGCAGGGCACGCCTGAGGTTCCGATCCTGCGGCACGGCGGCAACCCGCTGGTGCGCTGGACGGTCGACAACTTCGCAGTGGTGCTCGATGACGCCGGAAACGTGAAGCCGTCGAAGAAGGATGCGGCCGACAAGATCGACCCGGTCGTCTCACTGATCATGGGCCTCGCCCGGGCGATCGAGGCTGCACCTGATGTCGAGAGTGCCTACGAAGACAACGACCTGATGATCGTGTGAGGAGACCTGGTGCTCGAAGTTCTTGCAGTGGTGGCCAGTTGGGCCGTGATGGCTGCAGTTGTCGGCGTCGCGACGCTGGCCTACTCCCGACGGGAGCGGCGGCAGGCGCTAGCACTGGAAGCAGCGCATGAGCCATCCTTGGTCGTTCTGCAACGCGTTGTTGTGAACCTCAAGTCCGGTACGGCAGTCACGGGTGTGGTGACCACCGAGAATCCGGACCGACTGGTTCTCAAGAGTGCCGCGGTGATCGAGCCTGGCGCGTCGGCGCCGGTGCCGGCTGATGGTGCGATCCTCGTGGATCGCGATCACATCGACTACATCCAGGCGCCCTGATGTCGTTCATCGTGTCCGAAGGTTCGCTGCAGGGTCTGTCAAGGCCATCGCTGCCGTCTGCGACCACCCTCAACTTGTCAACGCCGGTCACGTTCGCCAACGACTTGGCTGTCGACTACTACGAGATGTGGCGGAAGCAACGCTCGGTTCGGACCGCGGTGTCGTTCCTGGCGCGCAACATTGGGCAGCTGGGCATCCACGCCTTCCGTCGCAAGGGTGACACCGACCGCGAGCGTCTGGGTATGGACCACCCACTGGCGCGGGTGCTGTGGAAGCCGAACGCAGTGACGACAAAGTACCGGCTGTTCGATGCGCTCGTCCACGATCTTGGGATCTACGACCGCGGCTATCTCCTCAAGCTGGGCACGGCTGCTCAGCCGCAACTGGTGCGGGTGCCGCCGGCGATGATCACCCCGCTGGGCGACAACTGGCTGACCCCGGAGAAGTTCGAACTCAAGGGCAGTAAAGGCAAGAAGGTCTTGGGTCGTGAGCAGCTGGTCTATTTCCGTGGTTACGGCGGCTCAACTGATTACGGCGAGTCGCCGCTGGAGTCACTGCGTCAGATTCTCGCCGAAGAGCACCTGTCATCGAAGGCGCGAGCAGAGGTTCTCGACAAAGGTGCGCGAGTTTCGGGCTACCTCGAGCGCCCCGCTGACGTCTCAGGCTCGAAATGGAGCGCGGAGGCACGTGAACGGTTCCGGCGGTCCTGGCAGGCGCAGTACGCCCGGGGTGGCGCGGAGGCCGGCGGCACACCGATTCTCGAAGATGGCATGAAGTTCGTCGATGCCAACCAATCGTCGAAGGACCTGCAGTACATCGAGGGCCGCAAGCTGACCCGTGAAGAGGTCGCCGCGGCGTACTTCATCCCACCGCCGATGATCGGAATTCTCGACAAAGCGACGTTCTCGAACATCACCGAGCAGCACAAGATGCTCTACCAGGACACCCTCGGTCCGTGGCTCACGATGATCGTCGACGAGATTGCACTGCAACTGATTCCAGACCTCGCGCCGAATGAGGCCGATGAACTGTATGTCGAGTTCAACCTGCGCGAGAAGCTGTCTGGCAACTTCGAGCAGCGCGCCGCGTCGGTCATGGCGGCCGTCGGCGGCCCGTACATGACCATCAACGAGGCCCGCGCCCTGGACAACCGAGCACCCATCGACGGTGGCGACGAGCTGATTCGCCCGCTGAACGTCACCCAAAACGGCACCCAGGAACCCATCCCCGCCGAAGAGGCGCCCACACCTGATGACGAGCCCGATGAGGACGTCGACCCTGACCAGGAGGACGAATGAAGACTCGAACGGCCGGCCCCGGTCAGATCAACGTCAAGGCTCGATTCAAGGCAGGCGCGGACGCTGGACTCGAGGAGGGTGAGTTCATCGCTTACGCCTCGGTGTTCGGTAACCGCGACAGCTACGGCGAGGTTGTCCAGAAGGGCGCGTTCGCCGAGTCGCTCGCCGATTGGGCGAAGAGCGACAACCCAATCCCCCTGCTCTGGGGTCACAACTTCGCCGACCCGGACTACAACCTCGGCTTCGTCAAGGAGTCCGAAGAGGACGACCGCGGTCTGAAGGTTCACGCGGTACTCGACTTGGAATCCCCGAAGTCGGCCCAGGTGTACCGGCTACTCAAGTCCGGCCGCGTGGCTCAGATGTCATTCGCGTTCGACGTCGAGAAGGAAACCTACGTCGAGGCCGAGTACCAGGACAACGGCGACGGTACCAAGACCGTGACCCCGGGCTACTGGTCACTCGAGAAGCTCAAGATTCACGAGGTGTCTGTCGTGCCGCTGGGCGCGAACCAAGAGACCGAGGTCTTGGCAGTGAAGTCGGCAACCGACGCACTGCGCATGAAGGCGGGCAAGGCGCTCTCGGCCAAGAACGAGACCGTCATCCGCGACACGATCGAGCGTCTCGAGGACAGTCTCGACGCTCTGAAATCAATACTTCCGGCCGACGACGATGACTCGTCGGACGAGAACGAAGACCAGGACCAGACCAGCGG
This sequence comes from Williamsia sp. D3, assembly GCF_000506245.1. Lineage (NCBI taxonomy): Bacteria > Bacillati > Actinomycetota > Actinomycetes > Mycobacteriales > Nocardiaceae > Williamsia > Williamsia sp. D3. Next base: position 153,820 of record NZ_AYTE01000031.1, read on the forward strand.
TAAGGGAACCGTCCCCGGCACCAAAGCCGGTGTGACCACGCCCAATTCGTCCGTCTCCCTGGCGCAGTTGGACGCGCTCGAGCTGGATCTGGCCGCGAGCGCATAACACCTCACCAAGGAGAATCATGAAGACACGACTCGTACAACTGAAGGAAGCGGCCGAGGCCGCAGCGAAGTCCGCTCGCGGCATCGCGGAGAAGGCCGCCGCGGAGAACCGCGACATGACCGAGACCGAGCGCAAGGACTTCGACGACGCGCTCGCCAAGGGTTCCGAACTCGTCGAGAAGTTCAAGACCGCCAAGGCCGACGAAGATGTCATCAACGCCGCACTCTCCCTCGCCGGTGACATCGGTCCGGATGCCAAGGGCGACCTGGAGTCGCAGGACGGCCAGACGCTCCCACCCCGCGAGCGCGCAAAGTCGCTCGGCCTGCAGATTGTCGAGTCGACGCAGTTCAAGTCGGCAATGGAGCAGTTCAAGGACGGTCGGATCCCCGAGGGTTCGCGCGTGCACACCTCGCCGATTCAGGTCAAGGGCCTGTTCGTTGGTGGCGCCGATACCTCGGCGGGCGCGTTCGTGGTCAACGAGCAGACCGGGATCATCGAGCCCCTGGGTCGCAAGGAACTCAAGATCCGCGATCTGGTGTCGGTGCGCCGCACAGGTTCTGACACGGTCGAGTACGTCGCGCAGACCTCGCACACCAACGCCGCCGCGGTGGTGCCCGAGGCGACCAGCTCGGCTCCGCCCACCACCGGCTCGGCCCTGTCCGGTCCGTTGATCAACAACCCGAACGGCGGCTACAAGCCCGAGGGTGCCTGGGCGTACGAGCGCAAGACCGCCGTCGTCAAGACGATCGCCGAGTGGGTGCCGGCCACCAAGCGCGCCCTCGCCGACGTCGCAGCTCTCGAGGGTCTGATCAACGACGAGTTGCGCCTGGATGTCGCAGAGGCCGAAGAGGGCCAGATCCTCAACGGCAACGGTTCCGGCGAGAATTTCACCGGCATCAACAACTGGTCCGGCGTGCAGACCCAGGCCTTTTCGACCGACCTGTTCGAATCCGTGCGCAAGGCCATCACCAAGGCCCGCACGGTCGGCCGCGTCAACCCGACCGCGATCGTGGTCAACCCGTCCGACGCTGAGGTCATCGACCTGGCCAAGGATCTCAACGGCGTGTACCGCTACGGCGGCCCGCAGGTCATCGGCCAGCGCACCCTGTGGGGCCTGCCGGTCGTCGAGTCCGAGACCCAGGGTGCCGGTGAGGCACTCCTCGGCGACTTCTCGAAGGCCGTCGTGTGGGATCGCGAGCAGACCACGGTCACCATGACCGACTCGCACGCGGACTTCTTCATCCGGAACTTGGTCGCGATCCTCGCCGAGGAGCGCCTGGCGTTCGCTGTCACCCGACCGACCGCGTTCGTCAAGGTCGACATCGCTGCCTGATGGCACTGATCAGCTCCCGCTCGGCCGGTGGTGACATTCGCCGGCCGAGTGGGGCTCCACAGCCTGAGGAGGCTCACATGCTGGACATTTACGAAGTCGAGATCAACGGCTATCCGGCCACCCTGCAGCTGACGGAAGAAGACGCCAAGTTGCGTGGTCTGAAGAAGTCGGACACCGTCGAGGCAAAGCGCGAGGCGGCAGAACGACGCGCCGAAGCCGAGGCCGAAGCACGCGCCAAGGCGGACGCCGAAGCCAAGGAGAAGGCCGAGGCCGCCGCCAAGGCCAAGTCCGAGACCGCGAACAAGGCTCGCACTGCCCCGGCAAACAAGGCCGCGGGGTCGGACACCAAGTGATCGACTTCTCGGACTACGACCCGCTCGTCACTCCCGATGATCTGCCCGACGGTCTGACGGTCGAAGACTCCGACTTGGAGTCCGCGTGTGACGACGTGCGGGGCGCATGCGGGTGGCACATTGCCCCTCGCAAGTCCGAGACGCTGGTCGTCGACAGCGACGGCGGCGCGTTGCTCACGCTGCCGTCGCTGTTGATCAGCGAGCCGACCCTGATCACCGACAAGAACGACGTTCCGATCACAGACTGGACCTGGTCCGAGGTTGGCCAGCTGTACCGGGCATGCAACTGGCCGAGCGGCTTCCGGGCCGTGAAAGTGACTCTGGCGCACGGGTTGCAGGCCACTCCCCCGTCGATCATCGCGGTGGTCGCTGACATCCTGCGAGACCGGGCCCGGGCCAGCTCGGGCGTGTCGTCCATCAAGTCGGCGTCGCTGGACGGCGCAGCAATCACTTACGGCGACAGTGACTCGGCAGGGATTCGGAGAGGGCTGATGGGTGCCTACGGCCACGTCCTCCGCAGGTACTCGCTGTGACCGATCCGTTGGCGGTGTTCTACACCTGGCCGCTGAAGATTCGACGCAAAGGCGGTCAGACCGCGAAGGGGTCAACCTTCGAGCCAGAAGTGACCGTGCTCTCGCGTATTCGGATGGTCAGCCAGCTCGCGACCGACGCAGATGGGCGTGAGGTGATGTCGATCGCAACAGCGTCGATGGCTGCCGATACCCCGCATATCCCCGTGGGGTCGAAGGTCACCCTGCCTGCCGAACTCGGCGGCGCGGAGGCGACTGTCGAGATCGCTGGGCTGCACGACACGAAGATCCCCGGGATGCCTGCGTACTACCAGGTTTCGCTCGTCTGATGCCCGTCAGCTTCCGGGCCTGGCCATCGTTCGGTGGCGGGCGACGTAGACGCGCCCTGCGTCGCGCTGGCGAGGTTCTCGCCGATGAGGCCAAAGCGCTGTCACCCGACGAGACGGGCGCCCTCGACGAGTCCGTTCGCGAAGACCTCCTCGACGACGACTCGATCCGGGTCAGCTTCAACACGGAATACGCAGTGCGCCAGCACTACAGCAAGAAGAACCGCCACGACAACGGCGAGCGCCTGTTCCTCCTGAAAGCGACGGAGACGGCAGCCCCGCGCATCGAGCAGATCCTTGCAGACGAGATCCGAAGGAGCCTGGGCCGATGAGCGAACCGACCGAGGGCGAACTGGTCGATTCGCTGGCCCAGCGGCTCGCCGCACTCGGCTTGGTGCGCTACAGCCTGACCGAGCCGTATGGCGCTGACGATCCCACCTTGCCAGCGTTCATCGACGGCAATCTGCCTCCCGATCCCGACACTGCGCTCGCAGTGAAGATCCTGGCCGACCGACGCGACCGCGACGAGTACAACCCGGACATCGACATCCGGCTCCGCTTCCGGGCCGTCGGTGAGACCGCCTCGTCCGTCAGCGATCACGCGGACGCGGTGTACATGCACCTGCACGTGCCCGACCACCAGTACCGCCCCCAAGTTTGGCCCGGTGGCATCCGGGTCATTGATGTCCGCCGCATTGTGCGGGCGCCGTCCACCCAGGACTCGAACGGCCGCTGGATGCGTCCCGACGACTACCGCATAACCCTCAACCCAAGGAGTTGAAATGACTGCACCAAAGCAGCCGACGGACACCTCTGATCTCGATGTCACTCTCGCCAGACATTGGGGAATGGACGTCCGCAAGAGCCCGTCTGACCCATGGACCCCCGTCCGCTCGATCCAGTCGCTGAACCCGACTGTGAGCAAGACGCGTCAGGACGGCGGCGACTACCACTCGGGCAACTACACCCAGCAGGTGGCGACCGAAGCGTCGTGGGGCCTCGAAGTCAGCGTGGGCCGCAAGCTCGACGCGGCTGGCCTGCCCGATCCCGGCGTCGAGCTGCTCCGCTCACTCGACGGTGAACTCGGTAGCGACGAGCTGGTCTACGTCCGGTGGTGGCGCACCGATGGCCTGCCGGACTCGTACGAAGGTCGGGCCGGTGTCGACTTCTCTTCGGCCGGTGGCGAGAAGGCATCGCTGCAGGGCGCGACCATCACGCTGACGGGCTACGGCCGACGGTTGGCTGTCGCGAAGCCGACCGCCGCTGCTGTCAACGAGATCCAGCGTCTGCAGATCAACGAGCTGGTGACCAGCTTCAAGCTGAAGCTGCTCTCGGGCACCACAACCGCGCTGACGGTCTCGGGGCTGACGGCCGCCGCGCTGCAGACTGCACTCGCTGCACTGCCTGCCATCGGCAATGGCAACGTCACGGTCACCGGCAGCAACGCCGCTGGCTACAGCATCACGTTCGGCGGCGCCCTGGCGGGCCTGAACGTGCCGACCCTGTTGGTCACCGACATCGTCGATGGCGACCCGGGTGACGTGGTGGTCTACGCGACCACCGAGGGTCAGCCGGCCGGGTAGTTGTTCGACCAGTTCGACGAGTGGCTCGACTCTGGGCTCATCCTGCCGATCGGCGGGCGTGAGTTCTGGGTCGAGCCACCGTCGGCTCTGACCGTCTTGCGGCTACATCGTCGACTTGCTGGCGAGAATCGCTCCTGGACATCGACCGAAGAGCGCGCAGAAATCGAACGCTTCCTCGGTGCCACGTGGGGCGAGATGGTCGCCGCCGGTATCCCTGAACTCAAGGCGATTCACGCAGGTCGCACAGCCATCACCCACTTCGCCGACAGCGCCGCAAATGCGCTGGCAACGTGGAAGTTTCAGCCCACCACCGATCGCGTCCCGCCAGTGGCCACGCCACGCCGCAAACCCACCGTGTGGATGGTCGACACCACCGACCCGAACGTCGAAGACCCTCCCGGAACCATCAACGAGATGGACCCCGGCGGCGGCCCATACCGCCCGGAATACGGCGACCGGCTCTGGTATCGGCCGGCGAAAGACGCTCCCGCGTACCAACCTGCCGCCAAAGATGACGACCTCGACATCCGATGGGCAGACATCCTCGGCGCCTGGGACGCAGTTTGCATCGACTTTCAGATGCACCCCTGGAATATCGATCTCTCGTCCGGAGTGCTCGAGCAACGCCCGTGGCAGTGGCTCGCTGTCCGGCTGCAAGTCATTCTCGGCGAACCCACCTCACGGGCTCGCCGCACCATCGAAGCGCGAAAGGCGGTCCCTGGTGGCAACTCGGTATGACGACCTCGATGAGCACTACGACCCCGATCTGTACCTGCCGATTGACGGCGTGGTGTACCAGATCCCGGCGCCGCCCATCGCTGAGGTTGATCGGATCCGACCGTTCCTCTGGGGCGACAAATCCGAAGAGTTCGACCCCCAGCTCGAGCAGGCCGAGGTCGAGAAAATACTTGGCCCTGCCTACATGGAGATGACGACGAACAGCGTTCCGGCCCCGTACGTCAACCACGCGGGCCGCACCGCGCTCATCCACTTCTGCTCTGGGCCACAGGGCCCCGAGCTTGGCCGTGCGCACTGGGCGTTCGCGCATCTGTCCGAGCGCATCGACGCACCCAAACTGTTGGCTTTCATGCGCGCCGAGCGCGACAAGAAGCGCAACGCCGACGCCGCTCGTGAAGCAGTGAAGGCCGATGTCTGAGCGCGTAGCAGATCTCTACGCGGACATCTCGATCCGCGGTGGCGAGGACTTCGATCAGCGCCTCGAGTCTGGCCGGCAGAACCTTGTCCAGATGGGTCGGGCCGCCGACTCGTCGAGCGAGCAGGTCCGCCGGGCCGCGTTGCGTACGTCGACGGCGTACCAAGAGGTCCAGAAGGAGCTCGAAAAGGCGCAGCGCCAGGCCCGCACGCAGGCGCAAGCCGCTGTCGACGCTGCCGATCGAGAACGTCTTGCAGTCGACCGTCTGGCTGAGACGCGCCAGCGGTATGGCAACGAGTCCGCTCAGGCGCGCCGTGCTGAAGAGAACATGGCTCGCGCACACCGTGAGACCGAGCAGGCAGCTCGTCGAGCAGAGCGCGCCACTGATCAGCTGACAGTCACACAGCGCCGTGCAGGCGCTGTCGCTCAGCAGGCAGCGGATGACATGCGCCGTGCTGGTCAGGACATGGAGTCCGCTCTGCCCGGTGCCGACGAGACGACTGCCGCCGGCGAGGAGGGCGGCGACGGTTTCGGTGGCGGGTTCCTCGCTGGTGCTGCCGGCAAACTGAAGGGACTCGCCGGCAAAGGCGGACCGATCGCGGCCGCCGTCGTGGGCGTCGCTGCCATCGGCCTCGCGGCCGGCCAGATGCTCGCCAACGCGATCGCCGAGGGCGCCGAGCGCGAGAAGATCCAGGACACCATCCAAGGGCAGCTCGGTATCGACGCCGAGTCTGCAGCTCGCATGGGCCGTGCCGCCAGCGAGGCGTACATGGACGTCTGGGGCGAATCAGTCCAGGGCAACATGGAGTCGCTGCGGTCGCTGGCCGAGTTCAAGCTGATCGATCCTTCGGCTTCCCAGGCCGACATGGAACGCCTCCTCGCCACGGTCGAGACGCTGAACGGCGTTCTCGGGACTGAGACGAGCGAGAGCTTGCGCGCGGTCAACGGTTTGGTCAAGACGGGTCTCGCCGATGACATCGACGACGCGGCGAACATGATCGTCCGGGCCAAGCAGCTCGGCATCGATGCCCAGGGCGACTTGATCGACTCGATCTCTGAGTACTCCGCGGGCTGGAAGCAGACTGGCTTCTCCGCCGAGTTCACGCTCGGCCTGATCAGCCAGTCGATGGACAACGGCGCCGACAACTCCGACCGCGCAGCGGACTCCATCCGCGAGTTCGGCCGCCGCGTGGTGGAAGAGGGCGACACGCTTACCCAGACGTTCACCGACCTTGGCTTCAACGGCGAGGAGATGTACCGCAAGTTCGTCGAAGGTGGACCGGATGCTGAGGCCGCGTTCGATGAAGTCTTCGACAGTATCCGCAAGATCGAGGACCCCGCGAAGCGCGCCGCCGCCGCTCAGGCGCTTCTTGGTGACACCTCGGGTGACTTCATCGACACAATGGCCCGTTGGGATCCATCCGAGGCCTCAAAGAAGTTCGAAGGGTCAGCCGATGCGCTGAGTAATGCGTCGAAGACCATGGGCGACAACGCGTCCACCACGTGGGAAGGCATGCGCCGCACCGTCGAAGAAGCGACGATGGGCATCAAGCAATCGATGGCCGAGGCTTTCGGTCCCGCAGTCGCCGACATGGCGGCCGGACTCATCGAGAACAAAGACGAGATCATTCTCTTCTTTTCCGAAATCGTTTCCGCTGCACTCACATTTGGCATCGGAATCGGAAACGTTGCGGCTGGCGCTCTGCACACGCTCGGATGGATGTCGACCTCTGTTGGCGACTTCATGGGCACGATGATGGAAACCATTGGCGGAGCTACAGAAGTCCTCGGTGAACTGATCGGCGCGATCCCCGGCATGGGTGGAGTTGGCGACTTCCTCAAGGAGGCCGGTCAGTCCGCGAAGAACTTCCGCAGCACCATGCACGAGACCGGCGACACGCTCCATGGCATGGCCAACACGATCGCGGACACGGTCGTCCCGGGGCTGACCTCGATGCGTGACGGGGTCGACGAGAATGCTGCCGCCATCCTCCGCGAGGCCGCCGCGTCGGAGCAACTCGTCGAGACGCTGAACACCTTGCCTCGCGAGAAGCCGATTGACGTCACCACGCCTGGTGGTGAGCTGGCGCTGCAGATCCTGACCAACATCGGCGCGAAGGTAACCACCGACAACTACAAGAACATCGTTGTCGAATCACCCCTTGCGCCTGCCGTGTTGGAGGATCTGCGGCGGTTGGGCATCGAAGTTGTCACCAACAACGGCAAGACGATCCTCGTCACCTCGAATGCGCCCGTGGTCAAGGCTGACATCGACAACCTCAACAACTCGATCAACGGCATCGCGGGCGTCAAGAACATCGTGTTCAACATGACCACGACAGGCGAGCTGCCGCCGACCACCCCCGGGTATCGCATCGGCCCCGGTGGGCAGCTCGTCCCCCGCGATCAGAACGCCGACGGTTCGATTCGCCAGTACGCCCAGGGTGGCATCGACGGGTCACTCCCCGATCAGGCGATCATCCAGCCGGCCACTCGCGGCAAACGCGGATTGGTCCAGTGGGCCGAGACCGACGCGGGTCCGTGGGAGGCGTTCATCCCGGGCGCTGCATCCAAGCGGGCGCGGGCGACGAACATCCTCGCCGAGGTAGCAGATCGGTTCGGCTACAAGATCTTCAAGATGGCTGAGGGTGGCATGTTCGACCGCAACGCTGCCATCGCCACCGCCCAGGCCCACGACGACGAGCCGTATGTCTACGGCGCGCTCGACTGCTCCGGTTACCTGTCCGAGATTCACTCGAAGGGCACCGGCCAGCAGGTCCGGTTCACCACCGACAGCGACTTCGCTGCATTGGGCTGGGTCCCGGGTGATGACCCCAATGGCTGGACGATCGGAACGAACAACGGCAGCGGCGAGAACGGTCATATGTCCGGCCGCCTCTTCGGTGTGCCGGTTGAGTCCGGCGGCAACGGAATCCAGTACGGCGAGGGCGCGCAGGACCCGACGAACTTCCCGTCGGTCTGGCACTGGCCTGGCGCGTCGGGAACACAGGACCCGAACGCGGTAGCAGCAGACAACCGAACCGAGCGCGAGAAGATCATCGACACGGTCGTCGCTGAGGGTAAGCGCCGGGGCAAGTCCGACAAAGAGATCAAGTCCGCAGTCATGGCGACGCTCGCCGAGACTGACGCGCAGAACCTGGATCACGGGATGGACGGCGACAACGCCGGCATCCTGCAACAGCGAGACAGCTGGGGAACCCGCGAGCAGCGGATGGACCCCGCCTTCGCGGTCAACGCCTACTACGACGCTCTGGAGAAGGTCGGCGACACCGAGGGCATGAGCGAAGCTCAGATGGCGCAGGCGGTTCAACGATCTGGCACCGCGGACGGATCGAACTATGCGGCGAAGGCCGACGAGGCTGATGCGGAGATCGCGGCGAGCCTTGCCCGGCAATCGGCCGCAGGAGCGGGTTCGACAACAGCATCCGGCGCGCCAGCTGGTGTGCAGCAGGTCTACGTCGTCGGAGGCAAGCTCGACGGCGCATCCGCCACGTCAGCAGCAACAGTCGACTCGTCAACCCCTGCGGAGGCGGCCCCGCCGGCAGACAGCGGCGCGGCGTCAAGATCACCTCTCCGCTGATGCGTGGCCGCGCGCCGATCAAACTGTTCGCCCACGGTGGGATCGAAGAGCATCAGGCACAGATCGCACGCCCGGGTGACTACCGCGTGTGGGCCGAGCCCGAAACGGGCGGCGAAGGCTACGTGCCCCTCAGTCCTGCCAAGAGGCCCCGTTCACTGCGCATCTGGCTGAGATCGGCCGGCGCCTGGGTGTGAAGGGCTTCGGTGAGGGTGGGTTCGGCGGCTACACCGTTGACACCCGCGATGCGATGAAGCCGCGTAATGCCAGCGATGCGTTCGCGCTGCTCACCGGCCTTGGTTTCACCGCCGCCTCGGGCATCGCGCCGTACCTCGGCATGACCCAGAGCGGCAAGTTGGATCTGGGCAACCTCGCTCCCACTTTCGACACGGGCGCCAACGATATCCCCGGTCTGTCGGGCGTGATCGGCGACTACGCCGGTCAGATCTCGCAGCAGCTCGACGCCATCGTCCAAGCCGTAAGGGAGGGCAAGAACATCACCGTGACCGTCGAATCGGATGAAGGCCCCGCCAGCATGATCATGCAGAAGAGCGGTCGGTGATGGCCGGACCTCTGGTCATCCTCACCGGTGTCGACGGTGAGACGTGGGAGTTCGGCGACCCTCAGTGCCCGGTCCGGCTCAAGTACGTGAAGGGGCTGGGCGGCGCAGACTTCGAAGTGGAGGACGCCGACGAGGGCGTCGGCCAAGCCGGTGTCACGTTCGTGGCCCGCAACGACAAGCCCAACGTCGTCACGCTGGGCGCGAACCTGGGTCCGGTCCCGAAGGTCGAGGGTATGGACCTGCTTCGCCGGTGGCGTCGCACCCTGGGCCGCGCGACGAGTTTGCTGCCTGGCGGCCTGCTCCTCAAGCTGGAGGTCATCAACGAGCTCGGCGAGCCCGGGCGGTATCAGTGGATGCGACGGATCAACAAGCTCGAGTCGCCTTATGAGCAGATGGCGAATGTCGGCTGGATGTTCGAGGATGTTGACCTGCGGTCGGACGAGACGTGGTGGCGGACCGATCCGGTTGTGCAGGAGTTCACCGTCGCGCAGTTCGCAGGTGCGAAGATCACCAACTTTGGCACCGAACCGGTGTGGCCGCACTTCCGTCTAGATGGTCCGATCACCTCGCCGACGCTGTCATGGGCTGGTCAGCCTGCAGTGTCTCTGCCATCGCTGACCACCGGCCAATGGCTGGAGATCGAGACAGACCCCAACTGGTGGGCAATCACCGATCAGGCGGGCCTCGACCGGTCGTGGATCGGGAACCGCTGGTATGTCCAGGTCCCCGCCGAGACAGACGATGTGCCAATCACCCTTACTGGCTCCGGGGCATCAGCAGCCACGAAGCTGAAAGTCACTCTGCCGCAACTGTTCGAGACGGCCCTGTGACCATGGGTACGCCGGGGTACGCCCGGCCCAACACGACGCCCGTCACCCCGTTCCCCATCGAGATCGGCCGACGCAACAATCCGGTCATCGAGTGGCGGCCGGTGGGCGGCTACCAAGAGGCGGCGTTCGACTGGACCTTCGGTCTCGAACCGAACGCAGGTGCGTTCTCGCTGCACCCTGACCACCCGCTGGTCTCGCAGATCACCGACGTGAAGCGCCGCTGCTTCCATGTCCGCACCATGCGTAACGGAAAGCCATGGACCGGACGAATCATGAAGCGCGGCATCATCGCCGGTGGGACCCCAAGAGAACGGCGCACCTATACCTGCATCGGCAACAAATACCTGATGCAACGGTGGCTCGCCTGGGTCAATCCCGGTCTGCCGCCGTGGATCCAGGTAGGCCTCACAGGCAAGCAGGACGTCATCGTCGGAGCCCCGGACCCTGTGTTCAAGTACTACTTCGCCAAGAACATGACGCGGCTCAACTTCCCGGCATTTTGCAAGCTCCCGCTGCACTGGCCGGCCGAGTGGACCATGCCAGATCTCAGCGACATCGACAGTTTCGACGACCTACTCGACCTCATCGCAGACGTCACCGATCCGATCGCGGCCCTGCAGGCCCGATTCCCTCGAGGTGCAGACCTGTTCGAGCCGACGGTCAAACGCCTGGAGATGGGCATCTCTGTCGATTTGTGGGACGGGCGCGGCACCTCCCCGAAGGTGTTCAACACGTCCACCCTCGGTGCGCTGCAATCGATTATCGACGCATCGTCCGATCACTTCCTCGACCTGTCGCAGCTGATGAAGCCGATCAACAACGGTTTGTGGTCCGACAGCATGGACCGAGCGGGCATGGTGTTCGACACGCAGACGCAGCGCGACAACCTCAAGGTCCAGTTCCGCACGGACGCACCAGGTCAGGTCGACTCATACGACTACGAGGAGTCACACCCGGAAGCGGGCAAGGTGATCGTCGGGGGTAAGTCGCCGGCCATCCTCAACGACGTCATCGAGATCGGCGCGAACCTCGCCATCCAGTTGCTACTCAACCTCATCGCTCCAGGCCTCGGCCTCGGCGCGGTGGTGGGCGACCTGTTCGACGACATCTTCTTTGCCTACCAACAGTTCTGGGACCAAGACCTCATCAACGACGTCGGCGAGGACGACCTGTGGCCCGAGGACTTCGTCGACAACACTGCGGCGCACTCGCTCGACTCGTACGCCACCGGCATGACCGGTCTGAAGGAGCGGGGCGGCGGCGAGAAGCTGACCATCAACGCGACCTCCGGTGGTGCTGACGGCCGCGGCATGAGCTTCGGCGCAGACAACGGCACAGCGCGTCGGTTCGACGTCGGTGATCGGATCCAGTTCTGGGACCACGGCAACATCGTCGAGCAGTACGTGTCGAAGGTGGCGGTCGCCGATCGCAACGACGGCCGGATGGTCGAGCAGATCACCCTCGGTGAGTCCGAGCGCCTCAAGGGCCCGTGGGATCGCACCATCACCGGCCTCATCGGGCTCGGCGCAACGTCCCGGGCCTTCGCCAACTCGGTCTAGTGAACCGCCTGTACGAGCTGCCATTCGAGCTGCTCGCACTCCTGTGTCAGTGGCTCGACCGCCGAGCTGCCCAGCGCAACAAACCCAATCCTCGACAAGGGAGATAGACCATGGCAGATCCCATCTGGCTCGCCGACGAGCTTCGTCGCGGCGGCCTCACGGTCGTTGAGTACGGCGACTGGAAAGACATCGGGCACGGCGACTTCGGAGAGATCTGGGGCATCGTCGCTCACCACACCGGTGGCAACTCGAGCGCGAACGCGATCCAGAACCACCCTGACCTCGGGCTGTGCTCCCAGATCTTCCTGCGACGCGACGGCACGGTGTTCGTTGTCGGCGCGGGTATCGCCTGGCACGCCGGCAGCGGCTATTACCCCGGCATTGCCCGGGACAATGCGAACGCCGTCACGATCGGCATCGAGGCCGAGAACAACGGCACCGAAGGCTGGTCGGCCGCGCAGTACTGGGCCTACGTCAAGACCTGCGCCGTCATCCTCAACAGGCTCGGCAAGACATCCGCCCACGTCATCGGCCACAAGGAATGGGCCGGTGCCGCGCAGGGCAAATGGGATCCGGGCGGCATCGACATGAACAAGTTCCGCGGTGACATTGCCGCCGAACAGGCCCGCCTCCGCGCACCACAGGCACCGCCCAAGCCGCCTGAGAACCAGATCGACCGGATCTACGGGTTCAGCCCGTGGCTCGGAAAGCGAACCAAGCCTGGCGAGTTCGACACCCGCAAGATCAAGGGCAAGGTCGCCAACTTCGAGAACGGCAACATCTACTGGCGCGCTGACGTCAACCGCACCATCCCGGTGCCGGCCAACATCATGCGGGTCTACGCCAATTACGACTTCGAGGCCGGATTCCTTGGCATGCCGCTGAAGTACCACGCGGTCATCTTCGACAAGCCCGGAGCACCCGACGCGAAGGCCATCGGCGACGCGCAGGGCTTCGAGGGTGGCGCCATCTACGCGCGGTACGGCCAGCCCGGGTTCGCGGTGCGCGGCCGGATTGGTGATCGCTGGTTCAACCTCGAGGGCGCCGAGAAGGGGCACCTCGGCTGGCCCATCTCGGACGAGTACAACGCCGGTGAGGTCATCGTCCAGGACTTCGAAAACGGTTCGCTCGCTTTCGATCCCGACGGCACGTTCAAAGTCGAGCGCGACCCGAACAAGCTCTACATCCCCGCCGGCCGCTGAGCCCGGCGAACACCCCGACAAGGAGAAGTCATGACCACACACACCCCTACCGCCCGCCTCATCTTCGGACGCGAGCCCGCCGCCTGGGCAGGCGCGATCATGGCAGCGGTCGCGCTGCTCGTCGCCTTCGGTCTCAACATCACCACCGAGACACAAGGCCTCATCCAGGCTGCAGTCAACGCGGTGCTCTCGCTGATCGTGGTGATCAGTGTCCGCGAGACCGTGCTCCCCGCCATCCTCGGCGTCGTGCAGACCGGTCTTCCCCTGGTCGTCGCGTTCGGCTTTCAGGTCACCGAAGCTCAACAGGGCGCGATCCTCGCTGCCGCATCGTTGTTCCTGACCCTGATCGCCACCCGGCCCCAGGTCACGCCGAAGGTATCGCTCGGTATCGAGGTGCCTGCGGACGGCATCGAGCGCGAACACTACCTCGGCTGATGCTCGGTGCGCGGCTGGCGGCCGCGGTCACCGGCTGCATGAACGTGACGGTCGGCGTGCTGTACATCTCCCCGGAGGAGTTGGTACGCCGACCTTTGCAGCCCGGCCAAGTCTCTGCGGTGGTGTGGGTGGAATCGGTTGGCCCGCTGTGGTTCTTCGGATTCGTGCTCACTGGTCTGGCGCTCCTGCTTGCCGCGGTGCGTCAACGAGGGTTTGTTGCTGCGCACATTGCGGCAGGAACGATGGGCGCGTTCTACGGCGGGTGCATCCTGTTCTCCGCCTTCCTCACCGAGCCTCCCGTGCCGATCGTGCACGGAACCTATGCGGCGTTCGTTGCCGTACTCAATATTGCGATCGCCCGGGGCGACGCGGAAAGGGGTCATCGGTGAACTCCGACTCAGTGAGCCCCCATTTGCTCGCGTCAGTGAACTCGGGGTCAGTGAGTCCCGAGTTGATTGCATCTTTCGGTGGGCTCCTCGCGGCCATCGGCGCGCTGATCACAGGCGTCCTGGCGACACGTTCCAAGGTCAAGCTCGACGACATCGCCAAGCTCCACGCGAAGATCGATCAGCTGGAACAGGACCTCGAACAGGAGAAGGCTGCCCGGGACCGGGACGCGACGAGGCTCGAGCCCGCCACTCACGGACCATCGCCGACTACGAGGCCGAACTGGCTGACCTCAAAGAGCGGCTACGTCAGCGAGATAAGACGATCACCCACCTGGACCGGGTTGTTCTGGCGTTGCGCGCATTCGTTGCCCGGCTGCGTCGCAAGCTCATCGACCACGAGATAGAGCTGCCAGAGGAGCCCGAAGGGATGAACGACTGATGCTGACGGTGCGAGTTCGTGGGGCTGGTGAGCCGGTCGGCCCAAACCAGATGCTGGCCGGCGTCACCCAAGGCATGTCGGATGTCATCGACTTGGACTTCCGACCCGAGATCCGGCCCATCGGCACACTCAGGCTGCCCGAGTCGGTGGTGATTGGGCGTGCAGCTCTGCGGTCGATTGATGCGCTCGGGCGCCCATGGAAGGCCAGTGGGTTCTCACTGGGCGCCTACATCCTGGGCGAGTACGTCATGCTGGACCGTCCGAAGAACCTGAAGGGCATTGTCCTGTTGGCTGATCCGCTCCGGGCCCGCAATCAGATCGCGCACGGTGGCGTGCCGACGAACCGCTTCGGCCTGGCCGGTGAGCGCTTCATCTCTGGTGTACCGGTGCATTCGTTCGCAATACCTGACGATCCGATCAGCTCATGCCCAGCCGACAATGGGCTGCGACTGATCGCGAACGGCGTGACTGGTCGGCGACAGCCCGACCCGGCGCGGTGGTGGGATGCGTTCGGAACAATCGAGTGGGCCAAGAAGTACCTCATTGGCGGGCGCCATAACGCCTATGGTTCCGAGCGCATGCCTGGCGACAGCCGCACCTATGTGCAGGCGGCTCGGGACGCCTGGCAGGAATGCCGTAATGCCGGTCGAGATTCCGAGCAGGCCTGGCAAGGGTCGTCGGCCGCGAGGTGACGAGACTCTGCTCGAGCAGCTCTTGAACTACTGGTTCGGCAACCTCTTCGCCGCACTGCGCGGCGACGGTGGCGGCATTCTGGCGGGCGCCATCGACGGCATCCAGGATTTGTTCGAGTTCTTCAACACCAAATGGGAGACCGTTGAGGCGCACACCGAGGCGATCACCAAACTCGAAGATGTGGCAGCCACTTTTGCGGTCACCCCTGCCTATATCGCCGACATCCAGGACATGGCGTCGTGTCCGCGGGGAAGCCTGGTGAAGTACAACAGCGACGGTGACGTGGTGTTTCCTACGTTCCTGCCGCAGACATATGCGTTCTCGTCAACGGGCCGTGTCTATTTCACCCCGATCATCGTTGACCGGGCTGGCACGGTGGAGAAGATCCGGTGGGTGGTCGGCTCCCAAAGCTCCATCCTGTCCATCGACGACTATCGCCTGGGCCTGATGGTTTACAACCCGGCCAACGGGAACCTCGAAAAGGTTTGGGACTCAGGGAATCTCAAGGACGCGCAGCCAGCCGCGACGGATCTCAAAGAGGTATGGATCGACATGGGAATCGACCAACAGTGCACGCCCGGTCAGTTGCTGTTTGTGGCGCACATGCAGGTGGCGCCCGGCCTGGCGCAGGGGCCGCGTGCCTTCGCGATGATGCCCCAGGCTGGCGTCGGTCGACCCCCGGACCTTCTGCTGGATGCGTCGAGTTACCGCACCAACAACGGCCGTTCGGGCATCGCGAGTTCGATCTCGCTTGCCTCTTTGGAGCGGGTCAACGACATGGTCCCGTGGGCAGCGGTGTCCGTCGCGCCTCTGGTGGGACCGTGATGCGCGGCGAAGACGGAACGTACTCGATCAACGGCGACGAGTTGGCAACCCTGATCACGGGGGGCGAAGTGTGGTGGCTGCTGCCAGACGGTTCGACCATAACCACCGTCGAACGCACACCACCCGAACCGAATGCGCTGTACCTGATGTCCCGCTCGCAGCCCTGGATCGACCAATGGGGTGGCGACTGGCAACGCGCCTGCGATGAACAGCTCAACCCGGCCCTGCGCGCAAACGCGCACGTCCTACCTTCCGAGGAGTCCTGATGCCCACCCTGAACTACGGCTGGCGCGACGGCGACGGCGGCGACCCGCCCCGTGTCCGCGTGCGCCTCACTCCCCCGGCCGTGCGTCCGTCAGTCCTGGTGCCGGGCAAGACGGTGTCGACCAACACCGTCACACAGGAATCGGCGACCGGGGCGGGCTCATTCGCCGACTTCGAGCCCGGGCCGTACGACGTCCTCGTCACGTTCGGTCGGCCTGGCACGAAGTACTTCAGCGGTGTCGGCATGATCCAGGCGACGATCGAGATGCCCAACGCAGACGCCGACCTCGGTCCGCTGATCGAGGCCGCCACCGTGACGCCGCCGGTGGGGTCCACTTGGGTCTCGGTGGTGTCCGGGATGATTGCGGGACTTGCGAACACTTATGCCCCGCTCTGGCAGGCGAATACGACCTACTCTGCGGGCGCTCCTGTTGTCCTCCCGAACGGCACGATCGGCAAGCGCACCACCTCCGGCACGTCACGTCCATCGTTCGATGCGACAGAGATCGCCGCGTGGACAGTCACATCGGGCGGCGGCGGTAGTGGCGGCTTGACGGTCACCGACAACGGCGACGGCACTCTCACCCTGACCTCCGGTGGCTCGTCCACCGTCACCGATGCCGGCGACGGCACCCTCGTCTTCAGTTAAGGAATCCCGATCATGGCCAAAGCCCTCGCTCCGCTCACTTCGACCGCCGCTCTCACCACCACCACTCCTCCGGTGGTCGGCAAGATCAACCGTTACAACGCCACCGCCGGTAACCTCGCGGTCACCCTTCCCGCACTGTCGGGCCTGGCGGACGGCGCGGTCGTCGCTATCCAAAAGGATGATGCTGATGTCACCGCGAACACGGTGACCGTCAGCCGTGCTGGGTCCGACATCATCGACGCCGCAGCAACCTCGGTGGTCCTGCGGATGTCGGGGTCGCTGCGGACGCTCCAGGTAGTGACCGTCGGCGGCACCAAGACGTGGCGCACCATCAGTAGCCACGATCCGCTGACCGCCCTGGACAGCCGGTATGACGGCAAATATCCGTTGAAGTCTCAAGTGGTCACTCCCACCGAGTTCAAGAAACGCCGGCTGTCGACTACCAAGACGATCATGGGCTGGTACTTCTACACCGCCGGCCACGGGTTCGGCCTCGAAGGCGCCGGCCTCGACGCCGCGAACAGCAACCTCAACGACACCGCCGACGTCATCCGTGGCAGCCAGTCGGCGAAAGTGGTCACCCTGTCGTCGGGCGGTTCTGCCAGCCTGTTCAAGAACATCACAGCTGTCGACCTGTCCGCGGCAACCGCGATCCGCCTATACCTCAAGTACGACCAGTACGGAGCGGGCCAGAGCCTTGATCTATACATGGGCAAGTCGAACTTCTCGGCCTACTTCAACAAGAACACCATCCTCGCGGGCGGCGGCAACGCGGAAGGGTCGAACTTCCCGTGGCAGGCCGGACGCTGGGAGATCGTAGACATCCCGCTCTCGGACTTCGGTGCGAATGGAACAGCACCGACCTGGACAGACATCTCCCGCATCCAAGTGGGCTTCACCGGGCCAAGTGGTGTAGCAGGCACCCTCCACATCGCGAGCATCGAAGCGATCGCACCACCGCAAACCGTCAGCCCCACGATCATCTTCACCATGGATGACACGTCTCTCACACAGAAAACGATCTGTGCGCCAGACCTGAACTCACGCGGATGGCCAGCGACCTTGTACCCGATCCTCGACCAGATCCAACCGGTCACACAGAGTTCGACGAACTGGGATCTCCCGTGGGCCAAGAGCATGCACGACAACTACGGCTGGGAGATAGGGGCTCACGCCTGGTCTGCCGCCGCCCACGGTGTGGGTATGCCTGCGATGAGTGCGGAACGCCGGATCGTGGAGATCGAGAGCATGGCCTCTTGGCTCGACGCGAACGGGTTCTCGGCGAAGACATTTGCATGGCCGATTGGCAACCATTCGAAGGCATCCGAGGACACGGTCCGCGAGTACTTCACTGCCGCATTCACTGCGACTCGGGTGCTCAACGAATCGGCGTGCCCCCCTCGTCGGTATGCGATCCAGCGATGCAACGCTGGATTCGAGCCTCTCGCTGACATCCAAGCGGCGATCAACAAGGTCGTCGCGGATAAGAGTGTATTGATTCTGTGCATCCACGACATCGTGTCCGGTGCGGCTGCATCGGGTGGCAACGTCATGCCGCCCGCGAAGTGGACCAGCATCGTCACCGCCGTCGAAGGCGCAGTTGCGGTCGGCGCTCAGGTAAAGACGGGCGACAACTGGGTCAGCAACATCCGGTAACCTCCCCGATTGCGGGCCGCCACGGGGTAGTGGATCATCACGCCTATGGATAACGGGGGTGCTGACCCAATCGCTACGACGATTGTGAAAGTCGGCCAGTTTGCGCGGCGAATCCACGACCGAATGGGCCGGGCAAACTTCTGCCAGCAATGCGGAGCGGAAAAGGAGTACGACAAAGCGCGATTCTGTTCAGACCATTGCGCAGAAACGTACATCAACGCAAAGGACCGCTGGTGATACCTTCGGAATCTCTGTGGGTGACCGCGATGCTTATCGGCATCGGAGCCGTCGTGGCGGCTGGCCTAGCGGCCTCGATGATCAACCGGCCAAAGGTCGCGTTCGCGTTCGTCGTCGCAGGTATCGCGCTCGTACCGTTCTGGGTCCAGCTACCTTCGATCCCGATACCGCCTGCCACCTGGGCAATCCTTATCGCGCTACCCGCAGCACTCAAATGCCGACCCCGCGACACCTTGGTCGGTGCGGACTACCTCTTTGCGGCGGTGCTGGTCATCGGTGCACTCGCGGTCGCCATGCAGTTCAGCCCGTCGTACGCATTTACAGCAATGGCCGTTCAGTGGGCGACGGCGTACGTTGCTGCTCGCACGCTGGGGTACCACGTCGGACGTCAATTCGTCGCCGACGTTCTCGCATTCGCCGGAACCGCTCTCGCTGTGTGGGCAATTCTCGAATACCTATTCCACTGGCACGTCTTTGTCGACGTAACCGGTCTCGAAAATCTGTCGTTCTGGGCAGACATTCAACAGCGAGGCGGCGTCGACCGCAGCGAGGCGTCATTCGGTCACGCGATCGCCCTCGGGGGGTTCCTCTCGATGATGATTCCGTTCGTGATGACCAGTTCCTTCCGGTGGAGACTGCCAATGGTCGCCGCCGTAGGCGCGGGCACGCTGGCCACTCTCAGCCGCGGGCCGATTCTGTCGGCGCTTCTCACGGTTATTCTGGTCATCGTCTTCATGCCT
This sequence comes from Williamsia sp. D3, assembly GCF_000506245.1. Lineage (NCBI taxonomy): Bacteria > Bacillati > Actinomycetota > Actinomycetes > Mycobacteriales > Nocardiaceae > Williamsia > Williamsia sp. D3. Next base: position 173,282 of record NZ_AYTE01000031.1, read on the forward strand.
CGGCTGTCGTCGACCACCCGGATCGTGACGCTCTTCGGCGGGCTGCTGGCACTGCTGTTCGTCGCACCACCACTGCTCAATCGCTTCTCCCAGTTGAGCGAGGAGCTCGACCCGTCGTCTCAGTACCGGGTGAATCTGTGGGAACAGGTCCCGGCCGACATGAACCTCATCGGAAACGCTCAGGGTGTCGGCATCGACGCAGTCGGCCGATCGCTCTACAAGGGATATGGGTCCATTGACTCGACACCCCTGCTGATTGGTATCGACTTCGGGTGGATCGTCGTCCTACTGCTTGCATCCGGTCTCGCCGTGATGGGCTGGCGTGTGATGATCGCGAAGGGGTCCGCAGCCGAGATCGCTCTCATCGGCCAGATCCCCACCCTTCTGACGGTCGCGCTGATCACCCAATATCAGTCGTCGGTCTGGCTGATCGTCGGCCTGGCGGTCGCGTTCCGCAACTTGCCACATGTCACCACGCGGCCTTCAATCGCCAGTCGTCGGCGCACTCATCCGAACAGAACTCCTGACGCGCCGGCACCGGGTAGGGCGCATGACAGTTTCCGCATTCCGTCCGCATCGGGGTGGTGAAAACTTTCTCCCGTACCCACAGGATCGCCCGTGCTATCGGGTCGGGATTACGTTCGCTCATCGGATCATCGTAAAGCGGGAACCGAGTTCACTGCGCCCGCCCATAACGCTGAAGATGCCCCGTAGTTCGAACGGATGATTCGCAGCGTGCCATCTCGATCGAATCTGCGAACCGTGATCTGCTCTCCCAATGACCGAAATGGAACAGCCAGTCCGCGTTCCGGTGCTCAGCGTTCGGGTGGGCGACAGGATCTACAAGTCGGGCGAAGTGCTCACCGTCCACGAAATTGACTGGTCCTACGACAGTGACGGGCAACCGACTGCGAGATTTCTTGCCGAGCCTTCCGGCGGCAAACAGCTCGGTTGGCGATACAGACTGCGAGGGCACGTTGGCAGCCTCGACCCACATGTCGACGAGGTGGCGGAGAACTACGAGTCAGTGGAGGTCTACGCCGTTGACGCGATCGATCTCGACGATCCGAACGTAACGTCGGGCGTGGTAGCGAATACAAACATTCGGGCTGGTGACCTCACCGGGCACCACCTCGGTCGACTCGTTGGAACGCACACTGACGCGCACAATGTCTTGGCCAAAATCTTGCAGATTCACACCAAACCTAAGCATCCGACGCACCCGGGAACCGTCGTCAGAATGCGCATTGGGGACGCCCCGGGGCAACCTGGTCGCGAGGACGGCGGACTACTTCATCCTGACATGATCCTCGAACTCATCGAGCTCGAAACCTAATCCCCTCGGCAAAAACTGGTGATTCACAGACAAACACCCCCCGGCCTGAATCGACAGCCGGGGGGCGTTTTTGTCGTTGGGGTCCAGCCTTCCCTGCCTTACCCAACGCGACGACTGTAGGTCAGGGGTCTGACAAGACCTCGCGACCGTGCCCACAAATTGCCCACATCCGCGACGGAAAGCGGCTCGAACACACTCACAGCGACTCGCGCATCACGGACGTTCGACTGCAGGTGAGGCACCAGAAACGGCCCCAATCTCGATGTTCGAATGGTGCGCGAGGGGGGACTTGAACCCCCACGTCCGTAGACACTGGAACCTAAATCCAGCGCGTCTGCCAATTCCGCCACTCGCGCGTGCAGAGCACAGCGTACCGGCTGACCAGCGCGTTGCAGTACTTAGGTACCGTCAAGATATGGCTCCCATCAAGCACCGGCATCGACCAGCACTCATCGTGCTGGTGATCGTCGCCGCGCTGGCATGTCTCGCGCTGGCGTGGTGGCAGTGGGATCGCTTCGAATCGAGCTCGGGTACTGGCCAGAACCTGGGGTACGCACTCCAGTGGCCGGCCTTCGCCGTATTCGTGGTCTACGCATACCGCCGATTTGTGGTGCTCGAGTCGGACCCCGTCGAAGTCTTGAAGCTGCAATCGAACAAGGGCATGACGGAGATTCCAGACGGAGTCCTGCCGCCTCGGCCCGCACCGGCCAGTCCCCCAGCGGACGACAGCCCTGAGAGCGGCCAGCTGGCCGAGTACAACCAGATACTCGCTGAACTCGCGGGCAACAACCCGCGCCAGACCAATCCCGACCCCGAGATGGTCGACACCGACCCGCACACGAACAACACGCAACGGAGCAATCAGTGACCGAGACCCCGGCCGAACAGACCGCGCCTGCAACCACGGCGACGCCGAGCAAGATCAAAGGCGCGTTGCTTCGGTACCGGGTGATGGCGTGGGTCACCGGCCTCTGGTTGCTGCTCCTCGTGGCCGAACTGGTCCTCAAATACGGCTTCGACGTAGACGCGCTCGACTTCGTGCCGATCGTTCACGGTTGGGTGTACTTCGTGTACCTCATCATGGCCATCGACCTCGGCATCAAGGTCCGTTGGCCCCTGGGCAAGGCCGTCTACACCCTGATCGCCGGCACCATCCCGTTCCTGTCGTTCTGGGTGGAACACAAGCGCACCCAAGAGATCAAGGCACAGTTCGGGGTCTGAGGCCCGGCCAGGAGCGGCTAGCTCCGTGCCAGTTCCTGCAGAGCGGGCACGAGTTGTGTCAGTGCACGACCGCGGTGGCTGAGCGCGTCTTTCTCGGATGCAGACAGCTCGGCCGCTGTCCGTCCGCCCGCCGCCTCGTCATCGGGTACAAAAACGGGGTCGTAGCCGAAACCGTTGTCGCCCAGGGGCGCATCGATGATGCGGCCACGCCATTCGCCGCGGACCACCACCTCCCCGGTAGCCGTCACCAGTGCGCACGCGGAGACAAAAGCCCCGCCTCGGCGCTCGGCGGGTACGTCGCGCATCTGGCCGAGCAGCAGCGAGGTGTTCGCCTCGTCGTCGCCGTGGCGCCCCGACCACCGGGCGGACAACACGCCGGGCATACCGCGCAGGGCATCCACCTCGATGCCCGAATCGTCTGCGATGCAGGCCAATCCGGTGGCGGCAAACCCGTCCCGAGCCTTGGCGAGGGCATTCTCTTCGAACGTGGCGCCGGTCTCGGGTGCCTCGTCGTACGCAGGCACCTCGTCGAGACCGACGACCTCCAGACCGCTGATGCCCGCACGCTCGAGGACTCGTCTGAGTTCGGCGAGCTTCTTGCTGTTACGGCTGGCGACCAGCGGGCGCTGAGCCATCAGCTACCGAAAGCCTTGCGCTTGCCGGACACCTCGGGTTCGGGCAACGTGCCGGGGTACGGCAGGGCCAGAGCCTCGCGCTGGACCTGGAAGATCTTCTCGGTACCGAGCATCGCCATGTCGAGAAGGCGGTCGAGGGTCGATCGCGGGAAGGTCGCACCTTCGCCCGTGCCCTGGATCTCGACGAGGGTGCCGGTGTCGGTGGCGACCACGTTCATGTCCACCTCGGCGCGCGAATCCTCCTCGTACGGAAGGTCGATCCGCACCCGGCCATCCACCACGCCGACACTCACCGCGGCGATCGCGCACGAGATCGGTTGGGGGTCGGCCAGCTTGCCCGCGGCGTTGAGATAGGTGACCGCGTCGCAGAGCGCGACGTATGCGCCTGTGATCGCTGCGGTGCGGGTGCCGCCGTCAGCCTGGAGCACATCACAGTCGAGGGCAATGGTGTTCTCCCCCAACGCCGCCAGGTCGATACATGCACGCAGCGACCGGCCGATCAAGCGACTGATCTCCTGGGTGCGTCCGCCGACCTTGCCCTTCACCGACTCGCGGTCGGACCGATCGTGGGTGGCGGCGGGCAACATCGCGTACTCCGCGGTCAGCCAGCCCAGTCCCGAGCCGCGCCGCCACCGCGGAACGCCCTCGGTGACGCTGGCCGTACACATCACCCGGGTCTGTCCGAATTCCACCAACACAGATCCGGCGGGGTGGTTGGTGAATCCGCGGGTGATGGTGACCTTCCGCAGTTCGTCGTCTACTCGGCCATCAGCGCGTCTACTCACACCGACACCCTATCGACACCACCTGGCACCGTGGGCGGGTGCCCGATATCTCGTCCGAGCATCCGGAAGTTCGTCAGCCGATATCGATCTGCTCGTCGCGACGCACAACGCGGATCGGGCCGTCGTACACCTCGCGGGCCTCGGCAAGCATGTCGTCGGGCCACGTCCACGGTGGAAGATGGGTCAGGGCAAGGCTCTTGACGCCGGCCTTGGCCGCGGCCTCGCCTGCCTCCCTGCCGGACAAATGCAGGTTCGGCGGCCTGTTCTCCGGATCGTGGGTCCACGACGCCTCACAGAGGAACACATCTGCGCCCTGGGCGAGTTCGATGAGCTCATCGCACACGCCGGTGTCGCCGCTGTAGGCCAGTACCTCGCCACCTGGGCCGGTGATCCGAAGTCCGAACGTCGAAGGTGGATGGTTCACCTTCCGGGCCAGGATCCTCATCCCGCCCAGTTCGATCTCCTCCTGGTCGGTCCATGTGGACACTTCGAAGGTGTCGCTGATGTCGTCGATCTTCCCCGGGTACTCCGATGATGCAGCGCCGATCCGGGCCGCTGTTCCGGGAGGTCCGATGAGTGTTCCCCTGCCGATGGCGGGAATCGGGTTGTAGCGGCGCCACACCAGCAGACCGGGCAGATCAAGGCAATGGTCGGCGTGCAGATGGCTCAGCATCACCGCGACCTCGTTGGGGTCGGCATGCTGCTGCAACGAACCCAGGACACCGGGGCCGAAGTCCATCACCACCGGCTGGCCGCCAGGAACCGTCAGCAGATATCCGGACGCCGGCGAATCCGGGCCCGCCAAACTGCCCGAACAACCCAGCACGGTCAAACGCATGCAGCCATGCTGCCACGCCGGCTCACCTTGCCGTCGGCGGACGGCCGATCAGGCGTGTTGAACTGCGCCGATGGCCGGGCCGAGAAAACGTGTGGCCAGCCGGGCGAACATCTCTGGATCACCGGTGGCCTGAAAAACGCGGTCGGCGGGCACGTCGGACGGTGGCCGCAAGAGGTCGGTGGATGTCAGCACCCGCAACACATCTTTGGCGGTTTCTTCCGCGCTCGAGACAAGGGTGACCTCGTCACCCACGGCCAGCTGAATGACACCCGACAGCATCGGATAGTGCGTGCAGCCGAGCACCACCGTGTCGACGCCCGCCTGGGCCAGCGGCTCGAGGTATCCCTGGGCGAGGCCGAGAACCTGCCGACCGCTGGTGATCCCCCGTTCGACGAAGTCGACGAAGCGTGGGCAGGGCACCGAGGTGATCACCGCGTTCTGGGCAGCGGCGAAAGAGTCCTCATAGGCACGAGACGCGATGGTGGCCTCGGTGCCGATGACACCGATGCGGCCCGATCGCGTTGCCGCCACCGCACGGCGAACGGCGGGCAGCACGACCTCGATGACGGGCACACGGTAGCGCTCGCGCGCATCACGCAGGCAGGCGGCCGATGCGGTGTTGCAGGCGATGACAAGAGCCTTGACACCGCGATCGACCAACTCGTCACCGATGGCGAGTGCATGAGCGCGGATCTGGGGAATGGTCAACGGCCCGTAGGGCCCGTTGGCGGTGTCGCCGATGTAGATGATGTTCTCGGACGGCAGCTGGTCGATCACCGCACGCGCCACTGTGAGACCGCCCACCCCCGAATCGAAGATACCGATCGGCGCGTCCACATCCGCGCTCACAGGGCTGTGCCCCGATTGTTCCCGAAGCCGTTGGCGCCGTAAGGAGTCGGAGCGGTGGCGTGATCGCGTTTACGGTCCTTGCCGGAGAGATACCACGCGGCCAGCACTCCGCCGATCGCCCCGAAGAGGTGGCCCTGCCAGGAGACGCGGCCGTCGGTGGGGACCACACCCCACAGCACACCGCCGTATACGAAGAACACCACCACGCCCAGCAAGATCTGCCAGATGTCGCGGTTGAACAACCCGCGAACCAGGATGTAGGTGAGCCAGCCGAAGATGATGCCCGAAGCACCGACCGTGACGACATCCGTCGGCGAGAAGAGCCAGACGCCCAGACCGGACACAACCCACACGATGAGTGTGGTGACGATGAACCGCTTGGCCATCAGAACCAGGAAGCCGAGCACCATCCCGGGAATCGTGTTGGCCAGCAGGTGTTCCCACCCATCGTGCAGGAACGGCGAGAACACGATGCCGGAGAGACCGTCCGTCTCACGCGACTCGATACCCGCGCTGTCCAGGTCATGATCGCTCACCGCGTCGATCGCCTCGACGACGTACAGCAGGGCGGTCAACGCGACGATGACAACCGCGGACCGCAGCCACAACGGCCAGGAAGTTCGCTTGGCCTCGGCGGACCCCGATGGCGTGAGTCCGCCACCGGCACCGCCGTACGGGCCGAGTGATCCGGTCATGTGTCTCCGATCGATGTCCGATGATCAGGCCCAGAGATGGCCTTCGAGCCCTTCACCTGCTTCGTCGAGGCTACCTTCGTAGACCCCCGTCGACAGATACTTCCATCCGGCATCACACACGACAAAGGCGATGTCTGCGCGTTCACCGGCCTTGTCGGCCTTGCGCGCAACGCCGAGGGCAGCGTGCAGAATAGCTCCGGTCGAGATACCGGCGAAGATCCCTTCGCTCTCGATAAGCTCCCGGACGCGGCGAACGGCGTTGTGGCTGTCGACCGAATACCGCATCGACAGGATCGTCTCGTCGTACAACTCGGGCACAAAACCCTCATCGATGTTGCGAAGTCCGTAGACCTCGTCGCCGTAACGCGGTTCGGCGGCCACGATCTGGACTTCGGGCTGGGCCTCGCGCAGGTACCGTCCGACACCCATCAGAGTGCCGGTGGTGCCGAGTCCGGCAACAAAATGGGTGATTTCCGGCAGGTCGGCGACGATCTCGGGACCGGTGCCCTCGTAATGCGCGAGCGCATTCGCAGGATTGCCGTATTGGTAGAGCATCACCCAATCGGGGTTGTCCACCGCGAGTTCCTTCGCCATCGCCACGGCCTTGTTCGACCCGCCGGCCGCGGGTGAGGAGATGATCTCCGCCCCGAACATGGTCAGCAGCTGACGTCGTTCGATCGACGTGTTCTCGGGCATCACGCAGATGAGCTTGTAGCCCTTGAGTTTTGCGGCCATCGCGAGCGAGATGCCGGTGTTGCCGCTGGTCGGTTCCAGGATGGTGTCCCCCGGCTTGAGGGCGCCGTCGGTCTCGGCCTGCTCGATCATGCGCAACGCCGGTCGATCCTTGATCGACCCGGTCGGGTTGCGGTCCTCCAGCTTGGCCCACAGCCGGATCGCCGGCCCGCTGTCATCGGCGTGCCAGCGCGGCGACAGCCGTTGCAACCCGATGAGCGGGGTGCCACCGACAGAGTCGATCAGCGATTCGTAACGGGTCATCGAGTTACGGTCAGCCGCCGGCGACCGCGGGCAGGATGGTGACCTCATCGCCGTCCGCCACGGAGGTGTCCAGGCCGCCGGAGAAACGAACGTCCTCGTCGTTGACGTAGACGTTGACGAAGCGGTGGAGTTTGCCGGACGCGATCAGCCGGTCCTTGAGCCCCTCGTGGCTGGCATCGAGGTTGTCGATCAACTCACCGAGCGTCGCCCCGCTGGACTCGACCCGCTTGTTGCCGTCGGTGTACGTACGCAGGATTGTCGGGATGGAAACGGTTACTGCCATGGCGAACTCCTTTTTGTGTGGCCGAGCTGTGGTGTGCGTCGTGGCACACGGCTAGCGGTCGTCGATCGTGATCTGTTCTTCGGCGACCGAGCCGTCAACGATCCGGTAACTGCGGATCTCCTCGCTGTCGGCGTCGCGGGTGGAGATCAGCACGTAGTGGGCGTTCGGTTCGGATGCGAACGAGATGTCGGTTCGGCTCGGGTAGGCCTCGGTCGCGGTGTGCGAGTGGTAGATCACCACGGGCTCCTCGTCGGCCCGATCCATCTCGCGCCACACCTTGAGCTGCTCGCCGGAGTCGAAGCGGTAGAACGTGGGGCTGCGCTCTGCGTTTGTCATCGTGATGAACCGCTCGGGCCGGTCCGAACCCTCCGGTCCAGCGATCACCCCGCATGCCTCGTCGGGATGGTCGGCGCGGGCGTGCGCCACCATCTGGTCCACCAGCGATCGACTGATGTTGAGCACTCCCACCTCCGTTGTCACGCACCCGTCACCGAAGTGCAAATGCTGAAGGCAACGTCTGCCGGTAGGACGGTATTCCGGCAACCGGATCAGCCGACAGGACAGCCTTGACGATGGCCCGCTGAACGGCAGTGGCCGCCGCTTCCCCGATCACCGCTACAAGGGCAGCTTGCTGGTTCATCCCCATCGGGATCGCCGGCGCCTCGCCCTCCCCCGGGGTCGGTGTCACCGCGCCGGTGGCCACAGCGAACAATGTGTCCCCGTCAAGCGGCGAGTGCGCCGGCCGAATGGCTCGTGCCAGACCGTCGTGCGCTGTCATCGCAACCCTTGTGGCCGATGCTGGGTCCAGAGCGGCATCGGTGGCGATCACCCCGATCGTGGTGTTCAGTGCCGTCGATTTGGTTGTGAGCGAACGTAGTTGAGCAATCTCCTCGAGTGCGGGAGGACGCAGCCCGTAGTAGTCGAGTTCTGAGGGACCCGCACCCCAGGGCACACCGGTGGACGGATCGATCACTGCACCGACCGGATTCGCAACCACGAGCGCCGCCACTGTGATGCCTGTGGCCGGCCCGTTGGTGATGCTGACGCTCGCCGATCCGACGCCACCTTTCAGTTCGCCGGCCCGCGCCCCGGCTCCTGCGCCCACCGAACCGGATGTCACATCGGTGCTCGCCGCTGCGGCCGCCCGCTCCCCGAACTCGCGATCCGGCCGCGCCGACCAGTCACCCACCGCGAGGTCGAAGATCACCGCGGCGGGAACGATCGGGACCACCGAACCGCGGGTGTCCATGACCAGACCCGTGCCCCGCTCCTCCAGGAAGGTCATCACCCCGTCGGCAGCGGCGAGACCGTAGGCGCTCCCACCCGTGAGGACCACGGCATGGGCTTGCTGCACAGTGTTGGTGGGATCGAGGAGGTCGGTTTCGCGAGTGCCGGGACCCCCGCCGCGTACGTCGACGGCCGCGACTGCACCGTCAGGCAGCAGCACGACGGTGGTGCCCGTGGCCCAGCCCGCGCCGGCCTGATCCTCGGTGGCGACGCTGACCTTGTCGTCGACCCGATGGTGATGTCCGACTCGTACGCCGCGCACGTCGGCGATCGAGTCGGTCGGCCCCGGAATCATGGCTTGTTCCTCACGTTCGGGCCGACATCGCGATCATTTCCCGATGAGGGCGACGACAAGAAGTTCCTGGACAACCGTCAGCCAGTGGTAGACGTCGAGGTGAGCAGCCATCGGATCACCCTCGGGCAATTGATCGGGAGTCGACTCGCTGATCCCGATCATCGCACCGAGCGCGAGCCGTACGTCGTTGATCGCCGCAAGCCACTGATCGGCCTCGGCCTCGGTGAGCGATACCGGTCCGCCGCCATCGGGCAAAGAGTCCAGAACTGCTTGTGCCGCTTGTTGTTTCGCCGAGATGATGTGCGGCTCGTGCAGACTGCGCAGGGCGCCGTTCAGATCGCCGGTGACCGCATCCACCGACGTCGATTCGTCTTGGTCGGGTCGATGGAAATCTGGGAACAGGCGTCCCAGCGTCACGTCTGACGGCGGTTCGGAGTGTCCTGCCTCGATTCCGGTGAGATCAGCGAGTTCGTCGGACGGTGCCGTGGACTGTCGTTCGTCGAGCAACTCGGTCATCGACGTGACCAAAGATGCGATCAAGTCGGATTCGTGTGAGTCCAATTCGGTGGTGATCCGGAGCCGTTCGCCGGAACCACGCCGTTTCCAATTGCGCACGCGGCTCAGCTGTCCCGCTGCATCGTGGCCCATAGACCTGCCGCGTGGAGCTTCTGGACATCCAATTCGACCTTGTCGCGGTCACCGGTCGACACGACCGCCTTGCCCTCGGTGTGCACCTGCATCATCAGTTCCGCCGCCCGTGTCTCGCTGTATCCGAACAGCTTCTGGAACACGTACGTGACGTATCGCATCAGGTTCACCGGGTCGTCCCACACGATGGTCACCCAAGGTCGATCAACTGCCTGGTCACGTTCGGCGACGGCGGTACTCGACGGGGTAGCCTCGTGCTGACCGTCGCCCGCTGCCGACACAGGGCCGAAGTGGTGCGGTGCGGTCATCATCTGTCCGCGCATGGCCCTAGGGTACCGATAGTGACCGCTTCGAACACAGCGCTGCTGACCGATCAATATGAGCTCACCATGGTCGCCGCAGCACTCGCCGACCAGAGCGCCCATCGAACGTGCACCTTCGAGGTTTTCGCGCGGCGGCTGCCCGATGGGCGTCGTTACGGCGTCGTCGCAGGTACCGGCCGTCTGATCGATCAGCTCACCAACTTCACCTTCGGACCCGAACAGCTTGCGGTGGTCGAGAAGTTCCTCGACGACGAGACGCTCTCCTGGCTCGCCGACTATCGGTTCTCCGGAGACATCGACGGATACGCCGAGGGCGAGCTCTACTTCCCCGGCTCGCCCATCCTCACCGTCCGCGGCACGTTCGCCGAAGCCGTCATGCTCGAGACGTTGGCGTTGTCCGTGCTCAACCACGACAGCGCCATCGCGTCGGCCGCCGCCCGGATGGTCACCGCGGCCGGGTCACGGCCCATCATCGAGATGGGGTCACGACGCACCCACGAGGAGGCGGCCGTCGCCGCGTCGCGAGCCGCGTACCTGGCCGGGCTCTCGGCCACGTCGAACCTCGAAGCCGCCCACCGCCACGGTGTACCGAGCGCCGGTACCAGCGCACACTCGTTCACCCTGGTGCACACCACCGCGGACGGACCCGACGAGAAGACCGCCTTTGCGGCCCAGATCGCCAAACTCGGTGTCGGCACCACCTTGCTGGTGGACACATACGACATCACGCAGGGTGTCGCCAATGCGATCGAGGTCGCCGGGCCCCAGCTCGGTGGCGTCCGTATCGACTCCGGCGACCTCGGGGTGCTCGCCCGCCAGGTCCGCAAGCAACTCGACGACCTAGGTGCCACCGGCACACGCATCGTGGTGTCGGGAGACCTCGACGAATACGCGATCGCTTCGCTACGCGCCGAGCCGGTCGACGTCTACGGGGTGGGCACGTCACTTGTCACCGGATCCGGTGCGCCGACAGCAGGTATGGTCTACAAGCTCGTGGAGGTCGACGGACTCCCGGTCGCAAAACGCGCCAGTCACAAGGAGTCTCGTGGCGGGGCCAAGACCGCTGTCCGTACCGCCAAACAGTCCGGCACCATTGTCGAGGAGGTCATCTACCCGTGCGGTGGCTCTGAACCGACTCTCGATCTGCCCGCCCGCCCGCTTCAGATCCCACTCGTCAGGGGCGGCAAACCGGTGGAAGGCCTACCGTCACTGACCGAATCGCGTGACCACCTCGCCGCAGGCCTGGTCTCGCTTCCGTGGGAAGGTTTGGGACTCTCGCATGGGGATCCCGCCATCCCGACCCGATTCATCGCACCGTGAGGGGAATGATGTGAGCGAACCCATCCGCACCGCCTTGCTCATCGTCGACGTACAGAACGATTTCTGTAAAGGCGGATCTCTTGCCGTCAAAGGCGGTGGTGCCGTCGCCGCAGCCGTGACCGCTTACATCAGCCGCGACCACGGGTACCACGCGATCGTGGCCACCCGCGACCATCACATCGACCCCGGCGACCACTTCTCCGACAACCCCGACTTCGTCGACAGCTGGCCACCGCACTGTGTCAAGGGGACACCGGGAGTGGACTTCCACCCCTCGCTTGCCACCGACACACTCGATGCCGTGTTCAGCAAGGGTGAATACAGCGCGGCGTACTCCGGGTTCGAGGGATTCGACGATTCCGGTGCCGGACTGGCGGACTGGTTGAGAGACAAGCAGATCAACGCCGTCGACATCGTGGGCCTGACCACCGACCACTGCGTGGTGGCGACCGCGCTCGACGCACAGGCGTCCGGATTCACCACACGGGTGTTGTTGCGCTACACCGCCGGAGTCAGCCCGGACACCACCAAGACAGCCGTTGCCCGGATGACCGAGGCCGGCATCGGCGTGATCACCGGCGTGTCCGCGGCGGACCGTCCCGCATGATCTGGTGGCATGACACAGACCTGAGCCGCCGTGGAAGATCACGGTGACGTCCATACCCGAGGTACCCGAACTGCTCGCCTCCGCGGTGCAGGCGCTCGGAGGCGCCAAACGCGATGGTCAGCTCAAAATGGCTTCGGCCGTGGCACATTCGATCGACACCGGGGAACATCTTGCCGTCCAGGCCGGCACCGGAACCGGTAAGTCCCTCGCCTACCTGGTGCCGTCGCTGCGCCATGCCGTGGACACCGGGCACACGGTGGTGGTGTCGACTGCGACCATCGCCTTGCAACGCCAGCTCGTCGACCGCGATCTGCCGCGCACCGCACAAGCGCTCACCAAACCCCTCGGCCGCGCACCAGAGTTCGCCATCCTCAAGGGTCGAGGAAACTATCTGTGCCTCAACAAGATCCATGCCGGAACCATCGAGGAACCCGACGGGGAACTCTTTGACGCTTTCACCGCATCTCGGATGGGACGCGAGGTCACCCGGGTACGCGAATGGTCGTCGGATACCGATACCGGTGACCGCGACGACCTCGAGCCCGGCGTATCGGACCGTGCCTGGCGACAGGTCAGCGTCAGCGCGAGAGAGTGCCTGGGAGCAACCAATTGCTCGTACGGGGCCGACTGCTTTGCCGAGAAGGCCAAGGCGAAGGCAGGCGCGGCCGATCTCGTTGTGACCAACCACGCGCTGCTGGCCATCGACGCGATGAGCCAGGCGACGATCCTGCCCGACCACGACGTGGTGGTGGTCGACGAGGCCCACGAACTCGCCGACCGGATCACAGCTGTGGCCACCGCAGAGATCTCGGGCACCTCCATCGCAGGTGTGGCCCGGCGCTGCGGGAAGTTGATCGACCAGGAGATCGCCGACGACATCGAGGGCAGCGGCGAGTTGATCGAGTCCCTCCTCGAACAGCTCGAACCCGGCAGATGGAGCGGGCTCCCCGACGGCGCGCCGCTGGCACTCGCGTCGTTGCGTGACCGTCTGTGGAAGGCGCACACCGCCATCGGGCCCGCCAAACGAAGTGGCGAGGTGGACGCTGACGCCAGTGCCGCCCGCTCGGCCGCGCTCACCTCTCTTGAAGAGATGCACGACACCGCCGTACGGATTCTGGCCGCGTTCGACGATCCCGACGAATCGCGCCGCCTGGACGTCGTCTGGGTCGGGGACGACCTGGTGCGAGGTGAACGCAAACGCGTGCTCAGGGTGGCCCCCCTGTCAGTCGGCGGGCTGCTGCGTGCCTCACTGTTCGCCAAGGCGACAGTGATCCTGACATCGGCCACACTGACCGTCGGCGGTTCATTTGACGGCTTGGCGGCCGGCTGGGGATTGCCGCCACACCGCAGCGGCGATGCCGGATCCGACGTCGACTCCGAGGCAACCAAATCTGCTCAGAGCATCACCGCGATCGGCAAGCCGCCGCCGTCCGACGAGAAGAAGATGAGGTGGAACGGGCTCGACGTCGGCTCCCCCTTCGACCATCAGAAGGCCGCAATTCTGTATGTCGCAAAACATCTGCCTGCACCGGGCCGCGACGGCATCTCCGCCCGCACGCTCGACGAGATGGTGGAATTGATCACCGCCGCAGGCGGCCGAACGCTCGGGCTGTTCTCTTCGATGCGCGCCGCCAAAGAGGCGGCCGAGGCCGTCCGCACCCGGATCGAGCTCCCGGTCCTCTGCCAGGGCGACGGCGCGACGGGGGCGCTGGTGAAAGAGTTCGCCGCCGACGAGAAGACCTGTCTGTTCGGCACTCTCTCGTTGTGGCAGGGAGTGGACGTGCCAGGCCCGTCACTCAACCTCGTCCTCATCGACCGGATCCCCTTCCCACGACCGGACGATCCTCTGCTGATGGCGCGTCAGCGTGCGGTCGCGGCCCGAGGAGGCAACGGATTCATGGCCATCGCTGCCACCCACGCGGCGTTGCTGATGGCGCAAGGTACGGGCCGTCTACTCCGGTCGACGTCCGACCGCGGAGTGGTGGCCGTGCTCGACTCACGTTTGGCGACGGCACGGTATGGAAACTACCTACTCGCGTCGTTACCACCTTTCTGGCGGACCACCGATGCCCAGCTGGTACGGGGTGCACTGACCCGATTGCAGGGCGCGGCGCCGGGTGAGGGTGTCCGACCCCGAGCCGATCGGGCCCGGGTCGCCTACGGTGGTGGTGCACGCGACGACATGACAGCGTTGGGCGACAACACTCTCGAAAGGTGGCGGACTCATTGATAGGGCGCATCGGGATCGATGACATTGCCCCGGTAGTCTCTTCCGGACAGTTTGCCGCGAAAGCGGTTGTCGGAGAGACTTTTCCAGTCACCGCAACAGTCTGGCGCGAAGGCCATGACGCGGTGGCGGCCACTCTGCACGTGGAAGGTCCCGCACGCGGCGGCACCGTCGACGTCCGGATGGTCCCGGCAGCAGAACCAGATACCTTCAACGCCGTCTTCAGTCCGACCAGCATCGGATATTGGACGTACCGCATCGACGCATGGAGTGATCCATTCACCACCTGGCGCGACGCGATGGACAAGAAGCTCGCCGCCGGTCAGGGAAGTGCGGAGCTCGCCAACGACATCGAGCGCGGGGCCCGCCTCCTGGACCGGGCCCTCGACCTCGTCCCCCCGAGTGATCGCGACGTCGTCGCGGGCGCATCGGCATCCTTGCGTGATGACAATGCTGCTCTGCCCGATCGTGTCGGCCCGGCACTCTCGGCCGAAGTAGCTCAATTGCTCACTGATCACCCCGTTCGCGAACTGATCACCAAAAGCCGCACCTACCGGGTCTGGGTGGACCGCACCAGGGCACTGTTCGGATCCTGGTACGAGTTGTTCCCTCGTTCCACCGGCGGATGGGACAACGAGGGACATCCGGTTCACGGCACTTTCCTGACTGCTGCCGAGGATCTTCCCCGCATCGCCGACATGGGGTTCGATGTGGTCTACCTGCCCCCGATCCACCCGATCGGAGAGGTGAATCGCAAGGGCCCGAACAACTCCGTCACCGCTGGACCAGAGGATGTCGGTTCCCCGTGGGCCATCGGGTCTGCAGACGGTGGCCACGACGCGATCCATCCCCGCCTCGGGTCTCTCGACGACTTCCACTACTTCCGCCACCGCGCCGAGGAGCTCGGCATGGAGGTGGCTCTCGACCTGGCGTTGCAATGCGCTCCGGACCATCCGTGGACCACCGAGCACCCCGACTGGTTCACGATCGAACCCGACGGCAGCATTCGCTACGCCGAGAATCCACCCAAGAAGTATCAGGACATCTACCCCCTGAACTTCGACGACGACCGCAACGGGATATTCAGAGGCGTCCTCAAGGTGGTGTTGCACTGGGTTGCGCAGGGCGTCAAGATCTTCCGGGTCGACAACCCTCACACCAAGCCACCAGACTTCTGGGAGTGGCTGATCATCGAGGTGAAGAAGCGCGACCCCGACGTGCTGTTCCTGGCCGAGGCATTCACCCGGCCCGCCCGCCTCTACGGCCTGGCGAAACTCGGGTTCACGCAGTCCTACACCTACTTCACGTGGCGGACCGCCAAGTGGGAGTTGACCGAGTTCGGCAACGAACTGGCCGAGAACGCCGACATTGCCCGCCCCAACCTCTTTGTCAACACGCCCGACATCCTGCACGAAAGTCTGCAGCACGGCGGCCCCGGGATGTTCGCGTTACGTGCCGCGCTGGCGGCAACGCTGTCGCCGACGTGGGGCGTGTACAGCGGCTACGAGTTGTATGAGGGCCAAGCGGTACGCGAGGGCAGCGAGGAATACCTGGATTCGGAGAAATATCAGCTCCGGCCACGGGATTACAAAGGTGCTGCAAGCCGGGGCGAGTCGTTGGAGAACTGGCTTCGCTCGCTCAACGAGATCCGCCGGCGGCACCCGGCGCTCCAACAGCTGCGGTACCTCAAGTTCCACCACGTGGACAACGACGCACTGATCGCATATTCGAAGTTCGATCCGAAAACCGGGGATACGGTGGTTGTCGTGGTGAACATCAATCCTTATGGAGCAGAAGAATCCACCCTGTGGCTGGACATGCCCTCACTCGGCTATGACTGGCAGGACCGCTTCAGCGGAGTCGACGAGGTGACCGGCGAGAACTTCCACTGGGGTCAGGCCAACTATGTTCGGCTCGAACCCTGGCGTCAGGTGGCCCACGTGGTCGCGTTGCCCCCCATGCCCGAAGAGGCCCGCGCGGCCCTGTCGTTCCGGACTCCGTCATGAGCGCCGCCGCCTCCGAGGCCCCCGACGCAGCTGTGACCGACGGTGATCTGCATCGATTGCTGTCGGGTACACATCACAATCCGCACGGTCTACTGGGCGCACATCCGGCCGGTGACCACACCATCCTGCGTACGCTCAAACCCGATGCCGTGTCGGTGAGCGCCGTGATCGGTGGAGTCGATTACCCACTGACACACCAGGAATCGGGATTGTTCGTCGCGGCCGTGCCGCTGACCGACCTGATCGACTACCGATACCGGGTGAGCTATCCCGCGGACGAATCGGGTGTGGCGGACCGAGAGTTCGTGGTCGCCGATGGATACCGATTCCTGCCGAGTCTCGGCGAACTCGACATTCATCTCTTCACCGAAGGCCGCCACGAGCGGCTCTGGGAGATCCTCGGGCCGCAATCACGTGTGTACTCCACACCTGACGGCGAGGTGACCGGGACGAGTTTTGCCGTGTGGGCACCCAATGCCCAGGGCGTCACCGTGATCGGGAGCTTCGACGGCTGGCGTGGTCACACGGCGCCGATGCGGTCCCTCGGTTCCAGCGGGGTGTGGGAAGTGTTCATCCCCGACATCGGACCGGGTACCACCTACAAGTACCGGATCACCGGCAATGACGGGGTGGTGCGCGAAAAGGCCGACCCCATGGCCCGCGCCACCGAGATCCCGCCCAAGACCGCATCTGTCATCCCCGAGACGTCGTTCGAATGGTCGGACGACACATGGGTTGCCCAGCGTGAAGAGTCCGACGCCACCATCGAACCGATGAGCGTCTACGAGGTCCACCTGGGCTCGTGGAGACAAGGTCTCACCTACCGTGAGCTGGCCGAACAACTCGGTGACTACGTCGTCGAACTCGGCTTCACACACGTCGAGTTGCTGCCCGTGTCCGAGCACCCGTTCGGCGGTTCATGGGGTTACCAGGTCACCTCCTACTACGCCCCCACGTCACGTTTCGGGAGTCCTGACGATTTCCGGTTCTTCGTCGACCATCTGCATTCGCTCGGGATCGGCGTGATCGTGGACTGGGTGCCCGCCCACTTCCCGAAGGACGCCTGGGCGCTGGCCCGCTTCGACGGGACCGCGCTCTACGAGCACGGCGACCCTCAGCGAGGCGAGCAGCTCGACTGGGGCACGTACGTGTTCGACTTCGGACGCAACGAGGTCCGTAACTTCCTGGTCGCTAACGCGCTCTACTGGTTCGACCAGTTCCACATCGACGGCTTACGGGTGGACGCCGTCGCATCGATGTTGTACCTCGACTACTCCAGGCCCGAAGGGGGCTGGACGCCGAACATCCACGGCGGCCGCGAGAACCTCGAGGCCGTGCAGTTCATCCAGGAGATGAACGCGACCGTCCACAAGCATCACCCCGGGGTGGTCACGGTCGCCGAGGAGTCCACCTCGTGGCCGGGCGTCACCCGCACCACCAACCTCGGAGGCCTCGGCTTCTCGATGAAGTGGAACATGGGATGGATGCACGACACGCTCGGGTTCCTCGGGCGTGACCAGATCCATCGCAGCTTCCATCACCACGAGATCACCTTCTCGCTGATGTACGCGTGGAGCGAGAACTTCGTGTTGCCGATCAGCCATGACGAGGTGGTGCACGGCAAAGGCACGCTGTGGTCGCGGATGCCGGGAGATTCCAGGACCAAGGCGGCAGGGGTCCGCGCGCTGCTCGCGTACATGTGGGCCCACCCGGGCAAGCAACTGTTGTTCATGGGTCAGGAGTTCGCACAGACCCCTGAGTGGTCGGAGGAGCGCAGCCTGGCCTGGGAGCAACTCGAGGGCTGGGAAGGTGAGCTGCACAGCGGGGTCCAGTCGCTGGTCTCCGACCTCAACAGCGTCTACAAACGTCACCCCGCTCTCTACAGCCAGGACATCACGCCGAATGGCTATTCCTGGATCGACGCCAACGACACCGCGGGCAACATCATCAGTTTCCTGCGGTGGGGATCCGACGGTTCGGTGATGGCCTGCGTATTCAACTTCTCCGGAACCACTCGAACCGACTACCGGGTGGGACTACCGCTGACGGGTTCGTGGGACGAAGTGCTGAACACCGATGCGCCGTCCTACGCCGGCAGCGGGGAAGGCAATCTCGGACAGGTCATCGCCGAGGAGGAATCGTGGCATGGCCGGCCGGCCTGCGCTCGCCTGACGCTTCCGGCGAACGGTGCCATCTGGCTCACTCCGGCAGCCGCCACCAACTAGCACGGATCGGCGCGGCTAGAGTTTGGTCGTGGCCCATAGCTCCCGGCGAACGCCGGTTCTGATCGGTGCGCTGGTGGGGGCCTGTCTGATGCTCGTATCGGCGTGCGCGACGCGCGACGAGCTTCAGGTGGTCAGCGGTGAAGCGGTGTCGGCGTACTCCGACCCGTTCACCGTCGCCGGGCTTCCCGTCTCAGATGGGCCCAACGGACTCCGTGATGACGCGGCGGACACGGCGCTCGACATCCGTGGGGGCGACGATGGTGAGATCGACGACCTGATGGGTGCAGCGCTGGCGGACCTGGAGACGTATTGGAAGCAGGCATTCGAGCCCGCCTTCAAAACGAGTTTCAAAACCGGCCTGTCCTTCGTCTCATGGGATGCCGAGTCTCCCCAGAGCCGGTCGGTGCTGTTCTGCAACGAGCCGACCTTCGGTCAGGTCAACGCGGCCTTCTGCCCCACGCGCGATGAGATCGGTTGGGACCGCGGAGTTCTGATGCCTGCTTTGGCGGACGCATTCGGTCCGATGGCGCCTGTCACGGTGATCGCGCACGAATACGGCCACTACATCCAGATGATCGGCGGTTTCGACAAGGACACCTCGCCCATCGTCAGCGAGCAGCAGGCCGACTGTCTCTCCGGGAACTTCATCCGATGGATCGCCGAAGGCAACGGCGAGTTCCTTCAGATCAACACCGGGGACGGGCTCAACACCGCGGTGGCCGCGCTGATCTCCGCACGGGACAGCCGTCGGGGCCGGTCGGATCACGGCACCGCCTTCGAGCGGGCCCTCGCGTTCGAGAAGGGTTTTCGGTCTGGACCGGCGACGTGCGCAGCGATCACCGAACTGACGATCGACGACCTGCGTGACCAGATGCCACCGAGATTCGACAATGCCGGGGCCATCGACACCTCCCCGTTCACCGAAGCCGGCCTGGAGTCGGTGGTGCAGTCGGTCGAGGCGTTCTTCGACCTGCCGGACACCGCCCGGCCGTCGGTGCTCACCGACCGCATCGAGCAACCGTGCAGCCGGACGTCCGACCAACAGGCCGCGCTGCCTGTCGCGTTCTGCCCGGACACCAACACCGTCTCGATGGACCCTGATGAACTAGCCCTGATCGCGACCAACGGAACCAGCGGACCGTCTGGGCTGCCGAGCTTCATCGGTGGGGACTTCAGTGCGTATTCGCTTGTCGCCTCCCGGTATTCACTTGCGACACAGCGCGCGCGAGGCCAAGTGCTGGACCAGCCGGTGACCGCGGCCCGGGCTGCCTGTTTCACCGGCCGGTGGGCACGGTCGACAGCGGACTCCGGCACGTTCACGCTGCGCGGAGGTGACCTCGACGAATTGGTGTCGGGTCTACTCGTGAGTGGCGCGGTCGCCAGCGATGTGGCCGGTCGGTCGTTGCCGAGCGGGTTCTCACGAATCGCGGCCTTCTCGGCCGGTTACTTCGGTGACGAGAAGGGCTGCGCCCGCTACGACCCGTAGGTCTCGACACAAGTCATTGCTGAATCGGCCGTCAGGGGCCGGTCAGTACAGGGTCGGTCAGTGCAGGTCGGTCAGTACAGGTCGGTCAGTACAGGGCGGTTGCCAGCTTGCGCCGGGCCGCGACCACAAACGGCTCCGCCGGGTCGAACAGCTCGAACAGTTCCAGCAGTCGGGTCCTTGCCCTGGTCCGTTCGTCGCCGCCGGTCTTCGCGATCACCGCAACGATGCGGTCGAAGGCTGCCTCCGGCTGCTGATTCAACAGTTCGACATCCGCGGCCGCCAGGTGGCCATCGACGTCATCGGCCTCGAGGTCCGTGAGCGACGCGGGATTGTGGCTTTGTGCCCTCGATACGAACTCGAGATTGCGGACAAGCGATGCGGCCTCGACGTTGTCGGGTTCGGACGCCGCGATGTCTTTGTAGTCGGCGAGAGCACCGTCGATGTCGCCACTGTTCAGCTTGTCTTCGGCCGCGGCCATCCGTGGATCGACCGGTTCGGGCTGCGGCTCATCGGAGTCGTCAGCCGGAGCTCCGGTGAAGGTGTGTTCGTACTTGGCCAGGATGTCGTCGACCCACCCCTGGATCTGGGCGGCCGGCTGTGCGCCGGCGAAAGCCGACACCGGTTGGCCCCCGGCGATTGCTACCACGGTCGGGATCGACTGGACCCCGAACAGCTGCGCGATGCGGGGATTGGCGTCCACGTCGACCTTGGCCAGCACCCACTTGCCCCCTGACTGCTGGGCAAGGGCTTCGAGCGTCGGTGAGAGCTGTTTGCACGGCCCACACCAGGTTGCCCAGAGATCGACGAGTACCAGCACCTGTTCCGAACGTGCGACGACATCGGACTCGAAGTCGGCTTCGGTGACGTCATAGACGGCAGGAAAGGCGCCGCCTGCCGGCACTGGTGACGCCGAGGTGGGCGGGCCCGACGCGGGCGGCGTCGCCGGCCGGTTGGGTTGTGCGCGTTGGGCATCGGCCCGCTCTTTGAGAACGGACAGGTCCACTGCCCCGGACATCGCCGCTGCAGCTCGGGCAGCAGCCTGTTGACGTGGTTGCGGTCTGCTCACCCGTCCAGTCTGGCACGGTCAGAGACCGTGTGGTGCCCCGGTCCGCCCGCGTTCGCCAGCAGCGGACGCAGGTTTCTGCGCAGACCCGGCGTCACCGGCACGCGGTCGGACCACCGGCGCCGCCACGAACGCGAACGCCATGCCGGCTGCAGCGATCCAGAGCGCGGTGCCGAGAGAGAACCAACTGCTCACCGGACCGATCACCGCGGGTCCGGCCAGCATTCCGACGTACCCGCACCCGACAACCAGTGAGATGGTCTGGCCGCTGGACCGGGTGGAGATGTTGCCGGCTGCGGTGAACAGCTGCGGCACCCCGCCTGCCACTCCGAGGCCGAAGATCGCCCATCCGATGACACTGAGCACCGGTGTCGGCGAACAGATGACCAACGTCATACCGACCATGGCGATCGCAGATCCCAGGCGCACCACCGCAACCGGCCCCAGCCGCGCACTCACCGTGTCGGCCGAGAACCGCCCGACCACCATCGTGGCGCTGAACGCGCCGAACGCGATTGCTCCGATGGCCTCGGGCTGGTCGTATCGTTCCACCAGGTACAGCGCACTCCAGTCGTAGGCGGTTCCTTCGGCCAGCATCAGACCGAAAGCCACCGCGGCCAGCAGGGCGATCCTTCCCCACGGCCGCCGCGACGCGGCGGCGTTACCTGTCTCGCCGGTTTCGCCTGGCTCTTCGTCGGCGTAGCCGGTGATCAGGGTGTTCGACAACAGCAGAGCGCAACAGATCGCCAGTGCGCAACAAGTCCCCAACGTGGCCAGCAGGGGCACGTCCACCGCCAGGGTGGCGGCAACCACCCCTGAGCCGACCAGTCCGCCGATCGAGAAGAACCCGTGGATCGAGGACATGATCGGGCGGCCGTAGATCCGTTCGATGAGCACGGCCTGCGTGTTCATGGAGACATCGAGGGCACCATTGCAGAATCCGAACATCACCATTGCCGCGGCGAGGGTGATCGGTCCGGTGGCCAGCCCCGGCAGAACGATCGCAACAGCCAACGCGATCGCGCTGATCACAGTGGGTCCCCGCGAGCCGAAACGGTCGATCAGCGGTCCGAGCAGCTGCATGCCGACAAACGCCGATGCGCCCAACGCCAGCAACAGCCCACCGAGAGTCGCGTTGTCGACGCCCGTCCGGTCCTGGATCACCGGGATGTGGGCGACCCACATCGATGCCAACAGACCGTTGAGGGCAAAGATGCCGGACACCGCCACGCGCACGGCACGTGACGCGTGCGCGGTGGCGGCGGTATGCGTTGTCAGGAGGTGGCGGCCCGGGTCGGGGCGTCGGTCCCGTCGAGATGCCCGTTCCGCTTCGCCCAGATCTCGAAGATCAGGGTTCCGAACGGCGGGATGCTCGCAACCAGGGCCAGCCCGGTCGTGACCAGGCTCCACCGCAGGCGCCACGCCGTGAACAAGGCGACCACGATGTAGGCCACGAAGACCACCCCGTGCGTCATACCCGGAATGGCGACCGCCTCTTCATGGCCGAGGACCCATTTGAAGAACATGGCGACCAGCAGGGCCAGCCAGGTCACGGCCTCTGCGATGGCGACGACACGGAAAATCTTTGCGGTGAGGTCGGTGGAGATCATTTCGCGGGCACCTTGATGATCAAAGCGTCACCCTGGCCGCCGGCTCCGCAGAGCGCTGCGGCCCCGGTGCCGCCGCCGCGACGGGCCAGTTCGAAGGCAAGGTGCAGGGTGATCCGTGCGCCGGACACACCGATCGGGTGACCGAAGGCGATCGCACCGCCGTTGACGTTGACCTTGTCGTCACTGAGCCCCAGCTCGGCGGTGGCCGCCAGGCCCACTGCGGCAAACGCCTCGTTGATCTCGACGAGATCGAGGTCGGCAGGTTCGATGCCGGCACGCTTACAGGCCTTCAGGATGGCCCGCGACGGCTGGTGCTGCAGCGTGGAATCCGGTCCGGCGACCACGCCGTGGGGCCCGATCTCGGCCAGCCATTCCAGTCCCAGCTCGGTTGCCTTGTCTTTGCTCATCACCACGACCGCCGCGGCACCGTCCGAGATCTGCGACGAGTTGCCTGCGGTGATCGTGCCGTCCTTACGGAACGCCGGACGCAACCGAGCGAGCGAATCTGCGGTGGTGTCCGCGCGAATGCCCTCGTCCTCGGCGAACTCGATCGGATCGCCCTTGCGCTGCGGGATGCTCACCGGGACCACCTCGTCGGCGAAGAGGCCGTTCTTCCAGGCCGCGGCCGCACGCTGGTGGGATTCTGCCGCGTACGCGTCCTGCTGTTCGCGGGTGAACGACTCGACGTCGTTCTGCTGCTCGGTCAGCGCGCCCATCGGCTGATCGGTGAACGGATCGTGGAGGCCGTCGAAAGCCATGTGGTCGACCAGCTCGGTGTTGCCGTACTTGAACCCACCACGGCTACCCGGGAGGATGTGCGGAGCCTGGGTCATCGACTCCTGGCCACCGGCCACCACGCAATCGAACTCACCGGCGCGGATCAGTTGATCGGCCAGTGCGATCGCGTCGATGCCCGACAGGCACATCTTGTTGATGGACAGGGCCGGGACGTCCCAACCGATACCGGCTTTGACGGCCGTCTGCTTGGCGGGCATCTGTCCGGCTCCAGCGCCCAGGACCTGACCCATGATCACGTACTCGACCTCGGAGGCAGGAACCTTGGCCTTTTCCAGGGCGCCGCGGATGGCGATCGCGCCCAGGTCCACTGCGCTGAAATCCTTGAGCGAACCCATCAATCGTCCGATCGGGGTGCGGGCTCCGGATACTATTACCGATGTCGACATCTACTTCTGACCTCTCGTCAAAGCTGGCTGAATGGTGGCGCAACCACTCACAACGCTACCTTTAGACCATGAGTGCTCCGGAACAGAACCCCCAGTCAGCGGTACTGACATCCATCGGCGAACTGGTCACCGCGATCGACCACGTAGGTATCGCCGTCCCCGACCTCGAGGCGGCCAAGGCCTGGTATCTCGACAACCTGGGCCTGGTGTGCCTGCACGAGGAGACGAACGAAGCCCAGGCGTCGTCGAAGCGATGGTCGGGCCTGCAGGCGCCGAGAAGTCGCACGCTCTGATCCAGCTGCTCTCCCCCATCGACGAAACGTCCACCATCGCCAAGTTCATCGACCGTAACGGCCCGGGTTTGCAGCAGATGGCCGTGCGCGTCACCGACGTCGAAGAGGTCACCCGGCGGCTCGTCGCCAACGGGTTGCGGGTGCTCTACGACGCACCCCGCCGCGGCACCGCGAACTCCCGCATCAACTTCATCCATCCCAAGGATGCCGGTGGTGTCCTCCTCGAACTGGTGGAGCCTGCAGCCGCTCACTGAGTCGGTCCCGTTCTTCACCTTCACGGCTGGTGCGCCTGGCCGGCAGTAGCCCAGCGTTGCAGTGCGGTAACACAGTTCATGCTGTCCACCGGCTTGAACCGCTTTGGCGCCCGTGCAGCGTAAAATTGCGGCCATGCCATCTCACGAGGCCACATCTGCGTCCGGACTGCCTTTTGCCACGGTCATGCGCGGTTACGACCGTGATCAGGTCATCGACTTCTTTCGTCGTTTCGACGCCGAGATGCGAGTCATAGCCGCAGATCGTGACGCTGCCACCGCGAATGCGCGCGAACTCGCCGACAACTTGGAACTCGCGCGCGAGGAGATCGAAGAGCTCCGCCGTGAGGTGAACAAGCTCTCGGTACCCCCGACCACGGTGCAAGGCATGAGCGAACGCGTCTCGAGCATGTTGCGACTTGCGTCCGACGAGGCGTCGGAGATCCGGGCACGATCGGAAGCCGAAGCGGCAGAGACTCTCTCGATAGCCAGGCAAGAAGCCGAAGAGCACCGCCAGGATATTGCCAGGCAGACGCAGGAGATGAACGAGCGTCGCGAGGCGATGAACGCCGAGCATGAGTCGACCATGCATGCCGCGCACGAGGAGTCGGCGCGCATCCTCGCCGACGCCAAAGCCAAGGCCGAGGAACTCGATGCCCGGGCGCAGAGCAATCGCGAGCGCATCCAAGAAGATTTCGACACCACGATGGCCGCCCGCCGCAAGGAAGCCCTGGAGCAGGCGAAGCAGCTCGAAGCCACCAGCAAGGCCGAGGCGAAAGAGCGTTTGGACACCGCGCGAGCAGAAGCGGAGAGCACCCGACAACGCGCGGCCTCGGCGGCCACCGAAAGGATCACTCGGGCACAGGAAGTCACCGAGCAGATCCGAACACTGCGCGCTCGCATGCTGGCGCAACTCGCCGAGGTGCGAAGTCAGCTCGACGATGTGCCACAGCTGCTCGCCGAGGTCGAGAACGAGCCCGAACTACTCGACCCGGACACCAAGGGCCTGCTCAACAAGGACCTGTCCGAGAACGCGCGGCTCGATCAACCGAATAAAGCTGCCGGCGAACGGGATTCGGAAGTGCCCGCGGACACCACCGACGCAGCCGAGCACGATGGCGACACAGACGAGGCCGCGGCCGCTGACAACGACACGGTCAGCGCCTCCTACCGCTGATCACCGCGACGGCTGACGAGGTCGGGCCAAGGTGACTTTCCCGACCACTCGTCTTCACCTGGTTGGACGCCGCCTGTGGATGCGTCTGCGCCAGCATCCGGTGTGCCAATGGCGGCGGTCATCGATGCGATCTGGCCCGCCATAGTCGTCGACCGGCCACGCGACCACATGGGGTGTACCCACGAAGATCACCTGACTGCAGTGTGGGCAGCGATAGTCCTTGACCGCACGTTGCCCGGAGATGGGCCGCACGTAATAGTCGGTGCCGTCAGGCCCGGGTTCGATCCGCTCCAGCACCGTTGCGCCCGTCCTAGAACAGCCGGAACTCGGTACTCTCGGTCCCCCGGAGTTTGTCGTAATCGAGTGTGACGCAGCGTATTCCGCGATCGGTTGCCAGCGTCCGCGCTTGCGGCTTGATCTGCTGGGCAGCGAACACCCCTTGCACGGGAGCCAGTAGAGGGTCGCGATTCATCAGCTCCAGATAGCGGGTCAGTTGTTCGACGCCATCGATCTCCCCGCGGCGTTTGATCTCCACGGCCACCGACACACCGTCGGCGTCCCGGCACAGGAGATCGACCGGACCGATCGCGGTCATGTACTCGCGCCGCACCAGGGAGTACCCGCTGCCGAGCGTCTCCACATGCTCAGCCAGAAGCTCCTGCAGGTGCGCCTCAACGCCATCCTTCACCAGGCCGGGGTCGACACCCAGTTCATGACTGGAATCGTGCTCGATGTGGGTGATGGTGATCCGGAGCTCTTCACCGGCTTTGTTGGTCACCACCCACAGCCGCGGCCCGTCAGAGGTGGCGGGATCTTCCTCCACCAGCCAGCACGGCGGGCTCATCCAGTTGAGTGGCTTGTACGCACGGTCGTCGGCATGGATGCTCACCGAGCCGTCGGATTTGATCAGCAGGAGTCGACGGGCCTTCGGCAGATGGGCTGTCAACCGGCCCACATAGTCCACCTGGCATGTCGCGATAACTAGACGCACGACGTCCACCTTAGGCGCGCACGAGCGCACGTTCTCCACGCCGTGCCGGGGTCGGCCATATTGTGGTCCTTGTGTCGATCAAACGAGTCTCCTCCTCGGAAATCTATGCCAACCCCTGGATGTCGTTGAGAGAAGATCAGATACTCCGAGCCGACGGGAGTCCTGGGATCTACAGCGTGGTCGACAAGCCGACGGGCGTTGTGGTGATCCCACGGGACGGCGACCGGCTTTTTCTCGTCGAACAATTCCGGTACGCGGTGGGGGCGCGACGTTGGGAGTTCCCCGCCGGTACCGCCCCCGATCGTGCACACGTTCCGCCGCCGGATCTCGCTGTTCGCGAGCTGGCGGAAGAGACGGGTCTGGTGGCCGACAGTCTCACCCAGATCGGGGTGTTGGACGTGGCGCCAGGATTCAGCAGTCAGCGGCAAGTGGTGTTTCTCGCCGAGGGCCTACACACGGGAACAGCCGCACGAGAGCACGAGGAGCAGGACATGGACGCGCGATGGTGGACGGTCGCCGAGGTCCGGACAGCGGTGAGAGCCGGCCAGATCTGCGATGGGCAGACTCTCGCGGCGCTCACGTTGCTGTCTCTGCACGATTCCGGGGACGCACCGGCCTAGGTACGGTCCACCGCAACTTTCAACAGGAAGTCCTCCGCTCGCGTGATTGCCTCTCTCATCGTGGTTACCACATACTCCGCGCCAGGACTCGGCTCGGCGACGTGCGCATTGCGCCGCACCACGACTCCGTCGGGATCGACGATCACTGCCGTCCGTGCGGCTCCGTTGATGTTCTCGCTGGCACCGGAGAACATCGAGCGGGATACCTGGTCCACGTGATCGACGCGGCTCATGTCCAGGATGGCGACATCGAACTCCGCGACGGCAGCACGCAATCGCCGCAGGACGCTCTCGGTGCCCGAAAAGGTCAGATCGCCCTGGAGTTCATAAATCCGGATGCGATCCCGTTGCCCGTTCAGATATCGCCGTTCATGGTCGGACCTGTCGGACACGATGTCGATCTCCCGTGCCGAATAGAACGACCGGATGGTCACCCGACTCTCTCGAGCCACGTTGAACATATGCAGCCCAAGGTCGGACGACAAGCGCTTGCACGCGCTCACTCCCCTCACGCTGTTGCCGTGCTCATCGAGCAGCGGCGAGTAGACACCGATCCCCAACTGTCCGGGCAGGACGGCCATGATTCCGCCCCCGACGCCGCTTTTCGCAGGCAACCCGACGGTGGTCACCCAGTCGCCGGCCCCGTCGTACATTCCGCAGGTGGTCATCACGCTCAGCACCCGCTGGACAACCGCCTGCCCAACTGCCCGCCGACCCGTGCGCGGATTGACACCGCCGTTGGCAAGGGTGCCCCCGATGGTTGCCAGGTCGTCCGTCGTGACGACCAGCGAGCACTGCCTGAAGTACAGATCGATCGCGTCCTCCGGCGCCGCCCGGAGCATCCCGAAACTCTGCAACATGTACGCGATCGCCCTGTTGCGTGCGCCGGTCCGCATCTCGGACGCGTAGACGTCGGCGTCGAGTGCAAGCTGCCTGCCTGCGCACGCCGAGTAGAACTCAAGTAGCGCGGTGAACGCCTTGTCCACGTCCGGTTGAGTCTCCAGAAGCAGAGAAGCGGAGAGGATGGCCCCGGCATTGATCATCGGATTCCTTGGCCGTCGACGAGAATCCACGCTGATCTCGTTGAACGCCTCACCGGACGGTTCGACACCGATACGTTCGTCAACCGCATCAAAACCCTTGTGGGTCAACGCAAGCGCGTACGTGAGCGGTTTCGACACCGATTGGATGGTGAAACCGATATCCGCGTCGGCGATCGAGTAGACGTAGCCATCGTGCAGCGCCAGGGACAGCCCGAACCGATTTGGGTCCACCTGGGCCAGTTCTGGGATGTAATCCGCCAGCTCGCCGCCCCCGCCGGCGTAGCACGAACTGTGGATGTGTTGGAGGTAAGACTCGACCAGCGATGGACCGGTGACCAGGGATGCCATGGACTCATCTAAGCAAAGACCGTCTCCACGGAGTCTGCTCGACGTGGATGTACCGAGAAAGCACTGAAGCCCCCCGCGTAAGCGGGGGGCTTCAGTAAGTTGTGTTCGGCGGTGTCCTACTCTCCCACACTGATTAGGGTGCAGTACCATTGGCGCTGGAGGGCTTAGCTTCCGGGTTCGGAATGGGGCCGGGCGTTTCCCCTCCGCTATAGCCGCCGTAACTTTATGAAACCAGTACACACATCTTCTGGCCTATTTATTTTTGAGATGTGTGTGTTGTTTCAGATATTGCACAGTGGATGCGAAACAAGTGTTATTTGTTTTGGTTGTAAGTCCTCGGCCGATTAGTACCAGTCACCTGCACCCGTTACCGGGCTTCCAGTTCTGGCCTATCTACCCCATGGTCTGTGGGGGGCCTTACCCCTGCTAAGAGGGTGAGAAACCTCATCTTGGAACAGGCTTCCCGCTTAGATGCTTTCAGCGGTTATCCCTTCCGAACGTAGCTAACCAGCGGTGCCCTTGGTAGGACAACTGGCACACCAGAGGTTCGTCCGTCCCGGTCCTCTCGTACTAGGGACAGGTTTCCTCAAGTTTCTTACGCGCGCGGCGGATAGAGACCGAACTGTCTCACGACGTTCTAAACCCAGCTCGCGTGCCGCTTTAATGGGCGAACAGCCCAACCCTTGGGACCTACTCCAGCCCCAGGATGCGACGAGCCGACATCGAGGTGCCAAACCATCCCGTCGATATGGACTCTTGGGGAAGATCAGCCTGTTATCCCCGGGGTACCTTTTATCCGTTGAGCGACACCGCTTCCACTTGCCGGTGCCGGATCACTAGTCCCGACTTTCGTCCCTGCTCGACATGTACGTCTCACAGTCAAGCTCCCTTGTGCACTTACACTCAACACCTGATTGCCAACCAGGCTGAGGGAACCTTTGGGCGCCTCCGTTACATTTTAGGAGGCAACCGCCCCAGTTAAACTACCCACCAGGCACTGTCCCTGAACCAGATCATGGTCCGAGGTTAGATATCCAATACGATCAGAGTGGTATTTCAACAACGACTCCACACACACTGGCGTGCATGCTTCACAGTCTCCCACCTATCCTACACAAACCGAACCGAACACCAATACCAAGCTATAGTGAAGGTCCCGGGGTCTTTTCGTCCTGCCGCGCGTAACGAGCATCTTTACTCGTAATGCAATTTCGCCGAGTCTGTGGTTGAGACAGCAGAGAAGTCGTTACGCCATTCGTGCAGGTCGGAACTTACCCGACAAGGAATTTCGCTACCTTAGGATGGTTATAGTTACCACCGCCGTTTACTGGGGCTTAAATTCTCAGCTTCACACCGAAGTGTTAACCGGTCCTCTTAACCTTCCAGCACCGGGCAGGCGTCAGTCCGTATACATCGTCTTACGACTTCGCACGGACCTGTGTTTTTAGTAAACAGTCGCTTCTCTCTGGTCTCTGCGACCACACCCAGCTCACAACGAAAAGTTGATCACCAGACGTGGTCCCCCTTCTCCCGAAGTTACGGGGGCATTTTGCCGAGTTCCTTAACCACAGTTCTCTCGATCGCCTTAGTATTCTCTACCTGACCACCTGTGTTGGTTTGGGGTACGGGCCGTGTCGCCACTCGCTAGAGGCTTTTCTCGGCAGCATAGGATCATGGAATTCGCCTCATTCGGCTACGCATCACCTCTCAGGATATGTGAGACACGGATTTGCCTATGTCTCTCCCTACAGGCTTACACCAGTACAACCACTGACTGGCCCCACTACCTTCCTGCGTCACCCCATCGCTTGACTACTACCAGCAAAGGTCCCATGCATCCAACCAAACGAAACCCGAAGGTAACCCTTGATCTTCAGGATGGTTAGTACTGCTGATTCATCACGGACGCGACTACACGGGTACGGGAATATCAACCCGTTGTCCATCGACTACGCCTGTCGGCCTCGCCTTAGGTCCCGACTCACCCTGGGCGGATTAGCCTGGCCCAGGAACCCTTGGTCATTCGGCGGCGAAGTTTCTCACTTCGCTTTCGCTACTCATGCCTGCATTCTCACTCCCACACCCTCCACACCTGGATCACTCCGATGCTTCCATGGATGCAGGACGCTCCCCTACCCACCCACACACCTAGTCCAACTCCCGCAGGAGAAAGACGGGCTAACGTGTGAGTGCCGCGGCTTCGGCGGTGTACTTGAGCCCCGCTACATTGTCGGCGCAGGATCACTTGACCAGTGAGCTATTACGCACTCTTTCAAGGGTGGCTGCTTCTAAGCCAACCTCCTGGTTGTCTTCGCGACCCCACATCCTTTTCCACTTAGTACACGCTTAGGGGCCTTAGCCGGCGATCTGGGCTGTTTCCCTCTCGACTACGAACCTTATCGCCCGCAGTCTCACTGCCGCACTCTCACTCACTGGCATTCGGAGTTTGGCTGACGTCAGT
The DNA here is from genome assembly GCF_000506245.1 of Williamsia sp. D3. Taxonomy (NCBI): domain Bacteria; kingdom Bacillati; phylum Actinomycetota; class Actinomycetes; order Mycobacteriales; family Nocardiaceae; genus Williamsia; species Williamsia sp. D3. The sequence goes on from NZ_AYTE01000031.1 coordinate 204,385, forward strand.
AACCTTGTAGGGCCCATCGGCCATCCAGTAGCTCTACCTCCAGCGAGAAACATGCGACGCTGCACCTAAATGCATTTCGGGGAGAACCAGCTATCACGGAGTTTGATTGGCCTTTCACCCCTACCCACAGCTCATCCCCTCCATTTTCAACTGAAGTGGGTTCGGTCCTCCACGACGTCTTACCGTCGCTTCAACCTGGCCATGGGTAGATCACTCCGCTTCGGGTCTAGACCCGGCGACTCTAACGCCCTATTCGGACTCGCTTTCGCTACGGCTACCCCACACGGGTTAACCTCGCCACCGAGCACTAACTCGCAGGCTCATTCTTCAAAAGGCACGCCATCACCAACCAGCCACTAAAGACTGCATCAGCTTTGACGGATTGTAAGCGCACGGTTTCAGGTACTATTTCACTCCCCTCCCGGGGTACTTTTCACCTTTCCCTCACGGTACTAGTCCGCTATCGGTCACCAGGGAGTATTCAGGCTTATCGGGTGGTCCCGACAGATTCACAGCAGATTTCACGGGCCCGCTGCTACTTGGGTGTCCATATCAACAGTCGTCACATTTTCGGCTACGGGATTCTCACCCTCTACGACAGGCCGTTCCAGACCACTTCGCCTAACACAACGATTTCTCACTGTTGGCCAACCCGGCAGAATTGACACAATGGATCCCACAACCCCACGAATGCACGCCCGCCGGCTATCACACATCCATGGTTTAGCCTCATCCGCTTTCGCTCGCCACTACTCACGGAATCACATGTTGTTTTCTCTTCCTGTAGGTACTGAGATGTTTCACTTCCCTACGTTCCCTCCACACACCCTATATATTCAGATGCGGGTAACACGACATCACTCGTGCTGGGTTTCCCCATTCGGACACCCTCGGATCACAGCTCGGTTGACAGCTCCCCGAGGCTTATCGCAGCCTCCTACGTCCTTCATCGGCTCCTGGTGCCAAGGCATCCACCGTACGCTCTTACACACTTACAAACATTATCAAAACAAAATAAAGATGCTCGCATCCACTGTGCAATTCTCAAACAACACACACCCACCAACCGGCACCCCGCAGAAGAATCTTCACCCCTCCGCGATAACAGGCACCCGCATCAGCCGGCATCATCGTTAAATCCAGAGCAAACCCACCTCACAGTGTGTTCCCTCAGGACCCAATAGTGTGTCAATGCCCCACGTCCTCGCAGACATGAGCATCAGAACCTCGCCAAAGCGAAGACCCCGACATTGTTAGCGTTTCACCCATGAGCTCCCACCACAGAACATTCGCCTGTGCAGCGGGGCCACCACGATCACACCCACTGCCGAAGCAGCAAGCGGGGCTGGTACAAAGCAACCCATCGACCGCAGTTTATGTTGCTCCTTAGAAAGGAGGTGATCCAGCCGCACCTTCCGGTACGGCTACCTTGTTACGACTTCGTCCCAATCGCCAATCCCACCTTCGACGGCTCCCTCCCACAAGGGGTTGGGCCACCGGCTTCGGGTGTTACCAACTTTCATGACGTGACGGGCGGTGTGTACAAGGCCCGGGAACGTATTCACCGCAGCGTTGCTGATCTGCGATTACTAGCGACTCCGACTTCACGGGGTCGAGTTGCAGACCCCGATCCGAACTGAGACCGGCTTTAAGGGATTCGCTCCACCTCACGGTATCGCAGCCCTCTGTACCGGCCATTGTAGCATGTGTGAAGCCCTGGACATAAGGGGCATGATGACTTGACGTCATCCCCACCTTCCTCCGAGTTGACCCCGGCAGTCTCCTGCGAGTCCCCACCATTACGTGCTGGCAACACAGGACAAGGGTTGCGCTCGTTGCGGGACTTAACCCAACATCTCACGACACGAGCTGACGACAGCCATGCACCACCTGTACACCAACCACAAGGGGGGGCCATATCTCTATGGCTTTCTGGTGTATGTCAAACCCAGGTAAGGTTCTTCGCGTTGCATCGAATTAATCCACATGCTCCGCCGCTTGTGCGGGCCCCCGTCAATTCCTTTGAGTTTTAGCCTTGCGGCCGTACTCCCCAGGCGGGGTACTTAATGCGTTAGCTACGGCACGGATCCCGTGAAAAGGAACCCACACCTAGTACCCACCGTTTACGGCGTGGACTACCAGGGTATCTAATCCTGTTCGCTACCCACGCTTTCGCTCCTCAGCGTCAGTTACTACCCAGAGACCCGCCTTCGCCACCGGTGTTCCTCCTGATATCTGCGCATTTCACCGCTACACCAGGAATTCCAGTCTCCCCTGTAGTACTCAAGTCTGCCCGTATCGCCCGCACGCTTGGAGTTAAGCCCCAAGTTTTCACGAACGACGCGACAAACCGCCTACGAGCTCTTTACGCCCAGTAATTCCGGACAACGCTCGCACCCTACGTATTACCGCGGCTGCTGGCACGTAGTTGGCCGGTGCTTCTTCTCCAGGTACCGTCACTTTCGCTTCGTCCCTGGTGAAAGAGGTTTACAACCCGAAGGCCGTCATCCCTCACGCGGCGTCGCTGCATCAGGCTTGCGCCCATTGTGCAATATTCCCCACTGCTGCCTCCCGTAGGAGTCTGGGCCGTGTCTCAGTCCCAGTGTGGCCGGTCGCCCTCTCAGGCCGGCTACCCGTCGTCGCCTTGGTAGGCCATTACCCCACCAACAAGCTGATAGGCCGCGGGCCCATCCCAAACCGCCGGAGCTTTCCACCAACACCCATGCGAGTATCGGTCATATTCGGTATTAGACCCAGTTTCCCAGGCTTATCCCAAAGTTTGGGGCAGATCACCCACGTGTTACTCACCCGTTCGCCACTAATCCACCAGCAAGCTGGCTTCATCGTTCGACTTGCATGTGTTAAGCACGCCGCCAGCGTTCGTCCTGAGCCAGGATCAAACTCTCCATGAAAACCTTCCAAAAGAACACCAATAAAGGTGCTCCTTCAAAAAAATATGTCCTGAAGAGATTTCACAATCCCAACCAAACAAAAACTGACACCACCACAGGACTCAAAACCTGCGATGGAATCAAAATAATATCTAACTAATGCCGGCACCACACACCACCACCAACCAAACCCCCAAAGGGCCTCATCAATGACAGAAATGCAGCACCTAAATTGGCACTAACAATCCATCGACACACTATCGAGTTCTCAAAGAACACACACTCCCCGACTTCGACGCCTGAAAACAGGTGCCATCCCGGAGGGCATTTGTTATTGTCGTTCTTAGAAGTTCCGCTCCGAATCTCGTCCGGAGCAGGTCTCCCAGCCTATCAGCTCTGAAACCTGCTCGCAACATTCCGTTTCCGGCTGCTCCGTGGTCTCTCGGCCTTCAGCCACCCGCGCAGAAACGCTCCACCGGAGTGGATCCGTATCTAACTTGGGCGGTCAGCGTTGTTCCTTCAGGAAAACATCCCGTCGGTGTTCTTGGCCGCTCCGGACTCTCGCTCTCCGGCGCCTCACTCGCTGACTTGAAGAAAGTTACGCGGTCGTGAGCGTGGCGTCAAATCGCCTGGTCAGAGGGGTGTTTTCGAGTAACACCGCATGAACAGGCGTCATCGCACCCGAGCGCCGGCGAAGTTTCGCTTCCCACGACGCACCACCAACCACGATCCGTGCAGCAGATCCGTCGAACCGGGCTGCCATTGCGGATCCGAGATCTTGACGTTGTTGACGTACGCGCCGCCTTCTCCGATGGTTCGGCGAGCGGCTTTGTTGCTCTCGGACAGTCCCGTCGCGACCAAGATGTCGATGATGGTCGGCTGAGAGTCTGCGGCCAGGTCGGCAATCGTGGTCTCGGCCAGAGCTGCGGCCAGCGTGTTCTCGTCGAGCTCGGTCAATTCGGCACGGCCGAACAGCGCCTGGCTCGCCAGTTGCACCGCGTCGGTGTTCGCCTGACCGTGGACGAGAGTGGTCATCTCCTGCGCCAACCGTCGCTGCGCCTCGCGCTTGTGCGGCGATTCCAGGGTGACCTGCTCGAGTTCGGCGATCTCCTCCTGACCCAGGAAGGTGAACCACTTGAGGTAACGCACCACATCGGCGTCTGCGGTGTTCAGGAAGTACTGGTACCAGGAGTAGGGGCTGGTCCGCTCCGGGTCCAGCCACAGGCTCCCACCACCGGTTGACTTGCCGAACTTCTTGCCGTCCGACGAGGTCACCAGCGGCACCGTCAACGCGTGGACGGCTCGGCCGTCGACCCTCCTGGTGAGGTCAACCCCGGCGATGATGTTGCCCCACTGGTCGGAACCACCCACCTGCAGAGCGCAGCCGAACTCGCGGTTCAATTGCAGATAGTCGTTGGCCTGCAACAACATATAGCTGAATTCGGTGTAGCTCATACCGTCGGATTCCAGGCGGCGTCGCACGGTGTCACGTGCCAGCATGACGTTGACCGAGAAGTGCTTGCCGACGTCTCGTAGGAAGTCGACCACCGGGAGGCTGCCCGTCCAATCGAGGTTGTTGACCACCACAGCACCGGTGGGCGAATCATCGAAGTCGACAAATCGCTCCAATTGGGACCTGATCCTGCGCGCTGATTCGGCCACCGTGTCCGCTGACTGCATGGTGCGTTCCCCGACGTCGCGTGGATCACCGATCATTCCCGTCGCCCCACCGGCGAGGACTATGGGCCGGTGGCCTGCACGCTGGAACCGCTTCAGCGTGAGGAGTGGAACGAGGTGGCCGGCGTGCAGGCTCGGCGCGGTGGGGTCGAACCCTGCGTAGAGCGTCGTCGGACTCGTCAGCACTTTTGCCAACTCGTCGATGTCGGTGGTCTGGGCGATCAGCCCGCGCCAGGTCAGTTCGTCGAGGATCGCATCGGTCACAGGCTCGATCCTTCCGTACCCGCGGCAGGTACCGATAGGCGGAGGGTGCGCGTCCCGGAGGGCAACGGCTGGGCGCGCCGGTACTTCGACACTGCGAGACTGCGCCCGTCCCAGAGACGCCACGGACGATCCTGGGCGGTGCTGACGCCGACGCGCGGCCCGTTCTCGACCGCGGCGGCCGGTACGCGTGGCCCGCTGAACAACCTGACGGGCGACTCCCCCGTGCAGACCGCCGATCCGTTCAGTTCCCGGCTTATGGCGAGTGCCGAACCGACATTGCCGGGGCCGCAGGCCAATTGGTGGTCGGCACGGGCAGTCGGGCGACGGAGTCTGGCGATGTCGAGGCCATCGACTATCTCGCCCGCGCGCATCAACACACCACCGCACTGCCCGGCGTGGCCGTAGGAGATGTTGGCGCACCAGTGGATGCCATACGACCGGTACACGTACAGGTGACCCGCGGACCCGAACATCACCCGGTTCCGGTCGGTCGGTCCCCGGTATCCGTGCGATGCAGGATCAGGGAACCGACTGTCGGGGGTGCCCCCGTAGGCCTCGACCTCGACGATGCGCATCCGCACCACACCGTCGGCGGCTTCCACCTCGAGCAGCGATCCGAGTAGACGGCGCGCTGCCTGCAGCGGCGTGGCACCCGCCAGCCGCTCCACGTCGAAGAGAGTCGGTTGGGCCAAGGTCAGCTGGGCGAGGGACCGGTCGTGGCAGTGGCGCGCTGGAGCAATTGCTCGTGTTCTTCGTCGCCGACATCACGCGCATCGTCGATCAACAGGGCGGGTATGCCGTCATCGATCCGATAGGCACGGCGGAGCCTGGGGTTGTACATCAGCTCGTCGCCGATCACCAGCAGGGGCCCGTGGTCCTGCGGGCATGCCAGCAAGGTCAGCAACAAGGGGTTCAGTCCGGCTTCATGTGACACGGCGTCAACGGTACCTTTTTCGAATCGGTCGCCTCAGTGGGCGACCGCTGCGACCGATCGCGCGCCGGCGTGCCAACCGCGTTCGGTGGCGATCGCTCGCGTCAGCCTCCGGTACCGACCCTCGTCGTCGCGGAACCAGACGCCCGCGCCGGCCGCGGGGATGCCCGCCTGACGTAGGGCCTCCGACCGCGGACGATAGGAGTTGGTCACCTCGATGTTGTCGAGCACACGGATGATGTGTGGCCGTTCGGCCGGGGTCAGTTCGGCCAGCGCGAGTCTGAGTGCCGAGCCCGTCGGTGAACCGGTGTCGGACTGCTTCGAGATCGCCGCGATCGCGAGCTGGTTACCGGGCTCCCCCACCTTGTAGACGACCGCGTGTTTGACCTGCACCAGCCGCGACAGCCCGTCGACGATCGGTTGGGGGTAGATGTAACCCTCTGCCGAGTGGATCACCGAAGAGGTGTGGCCCATGAACCAGAAATCCCCATCGGCATCGCGTCGGAACATGTGCTCGGACAGCTGCCAGCGGTCGCCCACGACGAACACGTCACGCAGCACCGTTGCGCCCACCTCGTACTGCTGCTGGGCCTTGGACAGCATCACCCCGACCTCGTCGACGCGGGCTTCCCTGACGTACCCCGTGTCGTCTGTGATCAGGCGGCTCTCCCCCAGGTCGTATGCCGCTATCGCGACTTCGTTGACACCGGGCACCGGCCTGCCTGCCGACCCGACCTTGGTGCCGGTGACGTTGGCCAAGATTGCCGAACCGTCGCCGGTGGCGAAGAACTCGAGCACCCGGGCACGCGGGAAACGTTCGAGGAGGTCTTCCCACAGCCCGGTGGATATGCCAGAGCCCATGAACAACCGGATCGGGTTGTGCGGCTGAATGGCAAGGCTGTCGCATTGGATGACGTCCTGCAGCATCGACCACGTGTAGGACACCACCGTGATCCCGTACCGGTGAACCTCGGCGGAGAACAGCTTCGGATCGATCCCGTTGGACAGGGCAATCCGTGCACCACCTGCCACGGTGCCGCCAAGGGCCGTCAGCAGACCCGAGGCGTGATGCAGTGGCGTGAGGCAATAGACGGTGTCGTTGCTGCTGAGTGCCGCCGCAGATGCGGCCCCGAAAGCCGACAGTGCCCACCGATGGTTGGTCACGGGCCACTTCTCGAGGGTGCCGCCGTTTTTGCTGAAGAGAACAAATGCGAGGTCGCCGGCGCGGCCCGGATCCGGCCGGTACCACGTGGGTACTTCGACAGCGTCCGGATCGATCTGCTCCATGTCGATGATGCGTTCGCCGTCGGCCTGCGACAGTGTTCGGGTGTCGCCGCCGCCCAGTACGAGCACCCGGTCGGCGATCGCCGCAGAGTCGGCGAGGTTGGCAGGGTCGGCGAGTACGAGGGAGCAATCGCCCAGCCGGAGAGACTGTTTGAGATCGTTTCCGGGCGAGAGCATCACTGCCACGGCGCCCAATCTCGACAGTGCCGCGATCGCTACCAGGGCACTGGGTCTGGTCAGCATCAGCACACCGACGTGCTCGCCCGGACGCACCCCGCACGCGATCAAACCGCGCACGACGTTGTCGATACGGTCGTTGACCTGACGGTGGCTCAGTACCCGATCCTCGAAGAGGAACAGCTCCTGTTTGCCGTTGCGTCGGGCGTTCTCGTTCATCAACTTCCCGAGCGAGATCGTGGTCCGGGCCTGCAACTGGCCCAGCCGCACGAGCCGCGGGACCACGCGTGCAGATTCCCGGAGCACGGCATCGGTGGTGCGTCCGACCGACTTCGCCGCGCCGACCAGATCCCGGCCGGCCTCTGCGCCGACACCGGCAGCCGTCCCCACACCATGGACCACTCGCGACGAGAAGCTGACACCGGAGCCACCAAGCGCGTCGCTGTTGTCGTGCATCTTCTCGATCTGGTCGGGTTGATCGGCGGAACCGTCCTGCCACCGGATCCATTGCGCAGTGGTGGGCCACGTACGGGTGCCGGCGGTCGATCCGACGACGAGTCCGAAATGTCCGACCGGAAGCGATGATTCATACACCTGCGACAGCGGCGCCGCCCGCATGATGCCGCGTACGGCCACCGGCTGACCGATGTCGTCGGCCTCACCGAGGAATGCCAATACGGGGCAGCTGACCTCTGCCAGCGTGACGACACGGTCCTTGATCACGAAGCCACCGCCGACCATCCGGTTGTGGACGACGAACTGGCGCAACAGCTCTGCCACGGCAGGCCCGGACCACGCGACCCAGCCGTCGACCTCGATGAATCGACGCGAGTCCTCCCGGGGCAGCAGAGCTTCGCGGTCGTGGAGCTGACGCAGGAAGTCGATGCGGCTGCGCGCCGCCTTCACGGGGTCGAGGAGCTGAAAACCGGTGCGGGCCAACCAGCCGGGCACCGAGATCCGGTTAAACACGTTCTCTGCCAGGAACTGTGCGCCCGGGGTGACCAGCGCTGCGGGCAATCCCAGAGGGAGCGCACCGAGGACGTCGACGGGGCTGCCGTAGGTGATGAGGCTCGCGATGCCCTCGGAACGGCGGTACGCGGCGGTCTGGTAGCAGAACATTCCGCCCTGCGAATATCCGGCAAGGTGGACGTCTTTGCCCGTGGCCTCCCGAACCGAGTCGATGACCTCGCTGATGGCCACGACGTGGTCGGCGAGGGTGCGGTCCATTCCGCCGACGACCTTGTCCGGCGAACCAAAGTCGACCACCCAGGGGTCGAGACCGTTGCGGTGGAGGACAGTGACTGCACCGTTGTCGGCCGTGACGTCGTAGACGTTGGCAGACACCATCATCGGCGGCACCAGCACCACGGGCGGACCGTCGCCGGGCTCGTCCGGGAAGTACCGCCGCAGCTGGTACATCGGAACGGTTTCCTCGATCCGGAACGGAGCAGGTCTGGTCCCGGTCTCGAGACTGCCGTACCTGATGACCTCCAGCCCGTTCTGGGCAGTGGCTACAACACGATCAAGGGTTTCCTTGACGTTCGGAAGGCCGCGCACAAACACCCCTAAGAAACAACATCTGGTTGGACCGTGACTGGCGTCACACTCTACCCCGGCCGCATCGGCCGCCCCCGGCGGGAACCCTAAAAGTCCCTGTGTCCGATTGCGGCCTCGGCCAGCCTGTTCAATTGCTCGGCGACACGCACACCGGCTGTCCCGCCGCGTGCATCCCGCGAGGCGATCGACCCCTCGACGGTCAGCACATCGCGAACCGCCGGCGTCAACGCCGGATGGATCTCGGCGAACTGGTCGTCGGTGAGATCGGGCAGCCCGATCCCCTTTTCCTCGGCGGCGCGGACACATGCGCCCGCGACCTCGTGGGCAACACGGAACGGCACACCCGCGCGAACCATCCACTCCGCGATGTCGGTGGCCAGCGTGAACCCGGCGGGAGCCAGTTCTGCCATCCGGTTCTCGTCGAAGGTCAGGGTGCTGACCAGCCCCGCGATTGCCGGCAGCAGCAGGAGCAACTGGGTGACCGAGTCGAAGACCGGCTCTTTGTCCTCTTGCAGGTCACGGTTGTACGCGAGCGGCTGTGCCTTCAGGGTTGCCAGCAATCCGGTGAGGTTGCCGATCATCCGTCCGGACTTGCCGCGCGTCAGTTCCGAGACGTCCGGATTCTTCTTCTGGGGCATTATCGAACTGCCGGTCGACCACTCGTCGGCCAGCGTCACATACCCGAACTCCGGTGTGCTCCAGAGGATGACCTCTTCGGCCATCCTGGACAGGTCGACCCCGATCATCGCGAAGACGAAGGCGGCTTCGGCAGCGAAGTCCCGCGACGACGTGGCGTCGATCGAATTGTCTGCCGCCGAATCGAACCCGAGATCAGCGGCAATGGCCTCGGGGTCGAGACCCAACGATGACCCCGCCAGGGCACCGGACCCGTAGGGCGAGACGGCGGCGCGACGATCAAAGTCTTTCAGCCGCTCGACATCACGGATCAACGGATGCGCGTGCGCAAGCAGGTGATGCGCGAGCAACACCGGCTGCGCAGCCTGCAGGTGCGTCTTGCCCGGCATCACCGCATCGGGATGCGCCCGTGCCTGGCCGACCAGCGCGTCCACCACATCGAGAACCCCCGCCGAGACCATCCGCACGGCGTCGCGCAGCCACATCCGAAAGAGGGTGGCCACCTGGTCGTTCCGCGATCGACCGGCGCGCAGCCGGCCACCGACCTCGGCTCCGACCCGCTCGATCAGACCGCGTTCGAGCGCACCATGGACGTCTTCGTCGCTGTCCGCAGGTGCGAACTCGCCCGACCGGACATCGTCGGCCAACCTCGTGAGTCCGTCCTGCATGGTCTGCAGGTCGTCGTCCGACAGCAGGCCGGCGCTGTGGAGAACTCGGGCATGCGCCTGGGAGGCCCGAATGTCGTACGGAGCCAACACCCAATCGAAGTGAGTGGACTTGCTCAGGGCAGCCATGGCGTCGGCCGGGCCAGAGGCGAACCGGCCTCCCCACAGAGATCCCTGGTTCGTGGACATCTAGCGCAGATCCCGCTTCGCCGAGATCTTCGACGACAGTCCGTGCAGATGGACAAAGCCCTTGGCTGCCGACTGGTCGAATGTGTCGCCTTCGTCGTAGGTGGCGAGGTTGAAGTCGTACAGCGACTCCTCACTGCGCCGACCGGTGACCGCGATGTGACCACCGTGCAGGTTGAGCCTGATGTCGCCGCTCACGTGCTGCTGTGTGTGGTCGACGAAGGCTTCCAGCGATGACTTCAGGGGAGAGAACCACAGTCCGTCGTAGACGAGCTCGGCCCACTTGCGGTCGGTGCCGCGCTTGAAACGACCCAGTTCGCGCTCGAGGGTGACGTGTTCGAGCTCTTCGTGCGCGCGGATCAAGACCATGGCGCCCGGAGCCTCGTAGATCTCGCGGCTCTTGATGCCGACCAGTCGGTCCTCGACCACATCGAGGCGGCCGACGCCGTGTGCGCCTGCCCGACGGTTGAGTTCGACGATCGCCTCGAGGACCGAGACCGGCCGTCCGTCGATCGCTGTGGGACGGCCCTTCTCGAAACTGATGATGACCTCGTCGGGTGCCTGCCAGTTGATCGTCGGATCCTCGGTGTACGAGTACACATCCTTGGTGGGTGCATTCCAGAGATCTTCGAGGAAACCGGTTTCCACGGCCCGGCCCCACACGTTCTGGTCGATCGAGAACGGTGACTTCTTCGACACGTTGATGGGGATGGCGTTCTCTTCGGCGAAGGTGATGGCCTTCTCACGGGTCCAGGCGTAGTCGCGGACCGGTGCGATCACCTCGAGTTCCGGTGCGAGCGAACCGAATCCGACCTCAAATCGAACCTGGTCGTTGCCCTTGCCGGTGCAACCGTGCGCGACGGTGGTGCCGCCGTGTTCGCGGGCCGCGGTCACCAGGTGCTTGGCGATCAGCGGCCGGGAGATGGCCGACACCAGTGGGTAGCGATCCATATACAGCGCGTTGCTGGTGATGGCAGGCAGGCAGTACTGCTCGGCGAACTCGTCACGTGCGTCGACCACCACCGACTCCACCGCCCCACAGTCGAGGGCTCGCTGGCGGACCACCTCCATGTCCTCGCCACCCTGGCCGAGGTCGATGGCCACGGCCACCACCTCCTTACCGGTTTCCTTACCGATCCAGCTGATGGCCACCGAGGTGTCCAGGCCGCCGGAATACGCGAGGATCACGCGCTGCGCCATGAGGGGGTTACTCCTTGTAGTTCGGTCGTGCGTTGTATGTCTTAGGGCTGTTTCGTCAGGTGGTGCTGCTCAGAATCTCATGCCAGCGCCTCGAGCATCTCGGCCAGGTCGGCGCCGGTGATCGGCTCGCGGGCAAGTACAAAAAGGGTGTCGTCCCCGGCGATGGTGCCGACGACTTCGGGAAGGCTCGCCCGGTCGAGCGCACTGGCCAGATAGTGCGCCGCGCCGGGCGGGGTTCGCAACACCGCCATGGCGCCGCTGGAGTCGATCGACACGAGCAGGTCCCCCATCAGGCGCGACAAGCGGTCGGTGCCGCCGCTGACCCCGCGAACCGGTGAGCCGTCCTCTGGCACCACGTAGATGCCGGATCCGCCGTCGGCGCCGCGGATCTTCACCGCACCCAGTTCGTCGAGATCACGGGAGATCGTCGCCTGGGTCGCGTCGATGCCATCGGCGGCGAGAAGCTCCCGCAGCTGGGTCTGACTGTGCACCTCGCGGCCGGCCAGCAGAGCGATGATCCGTGCGTGTCGGCCGGCCCGGGTGGTCACCGTTGATCCAGCAGCCACAACAACACCGCCTTCTGGGCATGCAACCGGTTCTCCGCCTCGTCGAACACCGCACTCTGTGGTCCGTCGATGACCTCGTCGGTGATCTCCTCCCCGCGGTGTGCGGGCAGGCAATGCAGCACGATGGCTTGGGGATCGGCAAGAGCCAGCAGATCGGAATTGATCTGATAGGCGCGGAAGGGCGCGCTCCGATCGCGTCCGTCGTCTTCCTGCCCCATCGACACCCAGGTGTCGGTCACGAGAACATCGGCCCCGGCAACGGCCGACTTCGGGTCGACGACAACCTCGACGCTTCCGCCGGTGAGTGCCGCTCGGTCCCGCGCATAGCCGACAAACCGTTCGTCGGGCGTAAATCCCTCCGGTGCACTGATTTTGACGTGCATTCCCGCCGTCACACAGCCGAGCATCAATGAATGGGCCATGTTGTTCGCGCCGTCCCCGAGGTAGGTGAGCGTGAGACCCGCAGCGCGACCTTTGTGTTCGATGATCGTCTGCAGATCAGCCAGCACCTGGCACGGGTGGAAGTCGTCGGACAAGGCGTTGATGACCGGGACGGTTGCGGTGGACGCCATCTCTTCGAGACGGTTCTGACCGTACGTGCGCCAGACGATCGCCTCGACATACCGGGACAGGACCCGGCCCGTGTCGGCCAGCGTCTCATCACGGCCCAGCTGGGTTTCCTTGCCGTCCACAACCACCGCGTGTCCACCGAGCTGGGCGATGCCCATCTCGAAGGAAAACCGCGTTCGGGTTGAGTTCTTGTCGAAGATGACCCCGACACCCTTGGGGCCGGAAAGCGGTGTATGGGCGAAGGGTTGTGCCTTGACCTCGGCAGCCAGGGCCAACACCTGGGCCTGCTCCTCCGGCGACAGGTCGTCGTCCCTCAAGAAGTGCCGCGTCATGACTGTGCCTGCCCGGCCGCGTCGAGGATGCCGGGCAACGCTTGCACGAACCCAGCTGCCTGATCTTCGGTGAGGATCAACGGCGGCGCCAGCCGCAGCACGTCCGGGGCCGGGGCGTTGATGAGGAACCCACGCTCGCGAGCCGCGGCCTCGACCGCAACGGCGACCGGCTCGGTGAGTACAACGGCCAAGAGCAGACCCGCACCGCGGGTGTGGGAGATCAGCGGGTGGCCCAGATCGTCGATGCCGCTGGTGATGAACTTGCCCAGCGACGCAGCATGCTCGGTGAGCCCCTGGGAGTCGATCTGATCGAGCACCGACAGCGCAGCCGCCGCGCAGACCGGGTTGCCACCGAACGTGGTGCCGTGTTGACCGGGTTCGAGCAGATCTGCGGCCGGGCCGGTCGCCAGGACCGCTCCGATCGGCAGTCCGCCGCCGAGGCCCTTGGCCAACGTGATCACGTCTGGGGTGATCCCGACCGACTGGTGTGCGTAAAACGTTCCGGTACGGCCGATTCCGGTCTGCACTTCGTCGAGGATCAGGAGGGCGCCGTGGTCGGTGGTGAGCTGCCGCACCGACGCGAGATAGTCCGCAGGCGGCACCACCACCCCGCTTTCGCCCATGATGGGTTCGAGAAAGACTGCAGCGGTCTGCGGTCCGATGGCCGCGGCCATCGCGTCGATGTCCCCGTAGGGCACGTGGCGCACCCCTGGTGGCATCGGCTCGAACGGCGTGCGTTTCGCCGGCTGGCCCGTCAGTGCCAGAGCCCCCATCGTGCGTCCGTGGAACGCCTGCTCGGCCGCGATGATCTCTGGCCTCCCGGTGCGCCGGGCGATCTTGAACGCCGCCTCGTTGGCCTCGGCGCCGGAATTGCAGAAGAACGCCCTGCCCTCGACACCCCACCTCGACAGCAGCGCTTCGGCCAGCTTGACCACCGGTTCGTTGAGATAGATGTTCGAGGTGTGTCCGAGAGTGGACATCTGCTCGGTCACCGCCGCGATGACGCCGGGGTTGGCATGCCCCAGGACGTTCACCGCGATCCCACCGAGAAGGTCGAGATACTCGCGACCCTCCACATCGGTGAGAACCGCTCCGAGCCCGGACTTCAGGGCCACCTTCGGCGTCCCGTAATTCTTCATCAGCGAAGCCGACCACCGTTCTTGCAAGGCCTCGGTCCGATCGTGTGTCATTTGTTTTCCCCACTAGGTGTCGGGTGCGTCTGAGCGTGGTCCACGGCGGGCACGTCATGCCCATAGGCCGGCGGCGCCGCATGTTCGTGGTCGGGAACCACCATGGTGCCGATGCCCTCGCTCGTGAAGAGCTCGAGGAGCATCGAATGTGGTGTGCGCCCGTCGATCACATGCGCTTGACCGACACCTCCGCCCACTGCGCGCAAGCACGCCTCCATCTTCGGGACCATGCCCGAATCAAGCCGCGGGAGCAGCTCGGCGAGGTCGGTTGTGTTGATCTGCGACACCAGCGAGTCGCGGTCGGGCCAATTGGTGTACAGCCCCTCGACATCGGTGAGCACCACCAGCTTCTCGGCACCGAGTGCCTGGGACAGCGCTGCCGCGGCGGTGTCGGCATTGATGTTGTGCACCACCCCGTCCGCATCGGGCGCGATGGTCGACACCACCGGAATACGCCCCGCTGCAATGAGATCGGTGACGGCAGCAGGATCCACAGTCGTCACGTCACCCACCAGGCCGATATCGGTGGCCTCGCCGTCCACGAGAACCGAGCGGCGCGTCGCGGTGAACAGGTGCGCGTCCTCCCCCGAGATGCCGACCGCATAGGGTCCGTGGGCGTTGATCAGACCCACGAGTTCCCGGCCGACCTGACCGAAGAGCACCATCCGCACCACATCCATCACTTCCGGTGTGGTGACCCGGAATCCACCACGGAACTCGCCGGTGAGCCCGAGGCGTTTGAGCATCGCCGAGATCTGCGGTCCGCCGCCGTGGACCACGACCGGATGGATTCCACAGGTCCGCAGGAACACCATGTCCTCGGCGAATGCCGCTTTCAGGGTGTCGTCGATCATGGCGTTGCCGCCGTATTTGACGACGATCACCTTGCCGGTGAACCGCTGCAGCCACGGAAGTGCCTCCGCGAGAACGTGCGCCTTCTCGAGAGGCGTGAGTGCGCCCATCACGACGAGTACGCCGAGTTCTCTTCGACATACGCATGGGACAGGTCCGTGGTGCGGATCCACGCGCTGCCCGATCCGATTCCCAGGTCGACAGTGAGGTCGATATCGGTGACCGAGAGATCCACCTCGCGCGCGCCCGGGACACCCATCCCGTGTTCACACACCGGTGAACCGTTGAACCGCACGGCAATCCGGTCAGGGTCGAGCTCGATGGGCGCGATACCGACTGCGGCGAGGACACGGCCCCAGTTGGGATCGGATCCGAACAACGCGGTCTTCACCAGACTGTCCCGGGCGATCGTGCGTGCCGCGACAAGCGCTTCGGAATCACTGGCTGCGCCGGTCACGGTGACCACCACTCGTTTGGTGACACCCTCAGCGTCGGCCTGCATCTGGGCAGCGAGATCGTCACACACCAGCCGCACCGCCTCGTTGAGGTCGGCCTGGGTGGGTTCGACCTCACTGGCGCCCGAACTCAGTAGCAGCACGGTGTCGTTGGTGGAACTGGCGCCGTCGACATCCAGCCGATCGAATGTGATCGCTGCCGCTGCCCGCAGTGCCTCGTCGAGCTGAGCCGCGGTCACCTTCGCGTCCGTGGTCAACACCGACAACATCGTCGCCAATGATGGAGCAAGCATGCCTGCACCTTTGGCCATGCCTCCGACATTCCAGCCGTCGGCGTGGTGGAACGCAGATTGCTTCGGCACCGTGTCGGTGGTCATGATCGCGTGCGCGGCATCGGTCCCACCCGAGATACCGCCGCCCATCTCGTGTACCACCTCGGTCACACCTGCCAGCACCTTGTCCATCGGCAACCGGTCACCGATCAGACCGGTTGAGCAGACCGCGACCTCGATGGCGCCGGTCTCGGTACCCCAGCCACTGATGGCTTCTGCCACGGCTTCCGCCGTGGCGTGCGCGTCTTGGAACCCCCCGGGCCCCGTGCAGGCGTTCGCACCGCCGGAGTTGAGGATCACGGCCCGCAGCCTGCCCGTGGACAGAACCTGCCGGCTCCACAACACCGGGGCGGCCTTGACCTTGTTCTCCGTGAACACACCAGCGGCCTCGTACTCGGGGCCCTCGTTGAACACCAACGCCAGATCTTCCTTGCCGCTGGCCTTGATACCGGCAGCGATGCCCGCAGCCCGGAAACCTGAGGATGCCGTGACGCCCTGTAATCGAGTCATCCGGTGCCCGCCGGCCACCTCTCGCCAATTCTCTGGCGCGGCAACCGAATCGGGCTCGATGCCGTTGACAGTCGTATCACCGTTGCTCATGGCGCCACACCCACAGTGCTCAGACCCTCTGTTTCGTCCCAGCCCAGAGCCAGGTTCATGGATTGGACCGCGCCGCCGCCGGTGCCTTTGGTGAGATTGTCGATCGCAGCGACGGCGACCAGCGTGCCCGCACGCTCGTCGACGGCGACGCTGAGTTGTACCGCGTTCGACCCCATCACCGACCCGGTGGCCGGCAGCCGGCCTTCGGGCAACAGCGCAACAAAAGGCTCATCCGCATATGCCTTCTCGTACACGGCGCGGGCCTCGGCGGTGGTTGCGGTCGAGGGAGCTGTGCACGTCGCGAGGATGCCCCGGGTCATCGGCACCAGTATTGGGGTGAAGGAGACGCTGACCGGTGAGTTCCCCACGGCCGACAGGTTCTGGATGATTTCAGGTGTATGCCTGTGTGACCCGCCTACCCCGTAGGCACGAGCGGAACCGATCACCTCCGAACCCAGCAGATCGACCCGTGGCGAACGGCCCGCGCCCGAGGCGCCGGTCACCGCGACGATTGTCAGTTGCGGGCCGACGATTCCCGCCGCGACGGCGGGTAACAGCGCAAGTGTGCTCACCGTCGGATAGCAACCCGGCACTGCGATTCGCGAGGCACCGGACAAGATCTCGCGGTTCCCGGGAAGCTCGGGCAGGCCGTAGGGCCAGCTGCCGGCATGATTTCCGCCGTAGTACTTGTCCCACTCCGCCGAGTCCTGCAAGCGAAAGTCGGCACCGCAGTCGATCACCAGGGTGCTGGGCGGCAACGCGTCGGCGACCGGCCCCGACGTTCCGTGCGGGAGCGCCAGGAACACCACGTCGTGCCCGGTCAGCGCTTCGGTGGTGGTCTCGCCGAGTTCGCGGTCCGCCAGCGGCAAAAGGTGGGGATGATGGGCACCCAATAGCGACCCCGCATTCGAACCAGCGGTGAGTGAACCGATTCGCATCTCTCCCGAGGTGTACTTGGGATGGCCGAGCAACAGGCGAAGAATTTCCCCGCCTGCGTACCCGCTGGCTCCGGCGACAGCCACTGACACAGTCATGTGATTCATTATGCACGTTGCCGCAAGTTAATTCACCTGCCCCACCATTGACGGCTGCGTTCATACGGTTTACTTTTTCATCAGGCAATGAATTCAACACGAGATGAATTGAGACCGCCATGGCACAGCCAGACTCCACCACCTACCCGCAACCCGCCGTCCGAATCGACAACCTGGTCGTGAGGCGCGGTAGCGCTCGTGCACTGAACGGCGTCACGCTGTCGGTACCCCGCGGATCGATCACCGGTCTGCTCGGACCATCGGGGTGCGGCAAGACCACGCTCATGCGTTCAGTGGTGGGCACTCAACGCATCACGTCCGGCTCCATCAGCGTGCTGGACCGTCCGGCCGGGGCAAAAGAACTCCGCGGACGCGTCGGCTACGTGACGCAGGCTCCGTCGGTCTACACGGATCTCACCGTCGAAGAGAACGTCCGTTACTTCGCCGACCTCTATCGTCGTCGCGACCTGATCAACGACTCGATTCACGCCGTCGGTCTCGACGATTTCCGTGGTCGCCGAACTTCCCAGTTGTCAGGAGGTCAGCGCAGCCGTGTGTCGATCGCCTGCGCCCTCGTCGGTAGTCCCGAGATCTTGATCCTCGACGAACCGACCGTGGGGCTCGACCCGGTTCTGCGGGCGGAGTTGTGGGTGCGTTTCCGTGCCCTGGCCGACACCGGGACCACCCTGCTCGTGTCCAGTCACGTGATGGACGAGGCCGACCACTGCGACGCCCTCGTGCTGATGCGTGAAGGCGGAGTCATCGCTGAACTCACACCGGACGAACTACGCGCGCGGACACATCAGACCAACCTCGAACAAGCCTTCCTCGCCCTGATCACCGAACGGACCGCATCATGAATGCCACCATCGCCCTCTCGACCACCGGCCGAGTTCTGCGGCAACTCAAGGCCGACCCACGAACGATCGCCATGATCCTGCTCATCCCGGTGATCCTGATGACGTTGCTGTACTTCATGTTCGAGAACCAGGTCGGTCCTCCCGGCGGACCCGAGCCGTTCGATCGGATCGCGCTCGTTCTGCTCGGAGTGCTCCCATTCGCCATCATGTTCTTGATCACCTCGATCGCGATGTTGCGCGAGAGATCGTCCGGCACGTTGGAACGACTGCTCACCACCCCCATGAGCAAGGCGGACCTGCTGGTCGGCTACGGCGCCGCGTTCTCCACGGCCGCGATGGCCCAAGCAGCACTTGCGTGTGTCGTGTCTTTCTGGATTCTCGGACTGCAGACGGCCGGAAGCATCGGTTGGGTTCTGGTGATCGCGATCCTGGACGCCATCCTCGGCGTCGGTCTCGGATTGTTGTGCAGCGCTTTTGCCCAGACCGAATTCCAGGCCGTCCAGTTCTTGCCGGTGGTGGTCATCCCCCAGTTGTTCCTGTGTGGACTCTTCGTACCGCGAGCCGATCTGCCGCGGTGGCTCGAGATGATCAGCAATGTGATGCCGCTGAGCTACGCCGTGGAAGCGCTCGATCAAGTGGGAAAATACGCCGAACCGACCGGCACGATGTGGCGGGACCTGCTGGTTGTACTGCTGTGCACCATCGCGGCACTGGCGTTGGCCGCCGCCTCGCTGCGGCGACGGACCGAGTGATGGACCGGCTCGTCCGGCGCCACCGGCACCTTGAGATGATGCCGGGGTGAGCGCACCGAGACGATCAGGACGGCGCCCAGGTGAACCTGACACCAAGGGACAGATCTTGACGTCGGCCCGCACACTCTTCGCTCGTGACGGACTCGACCGCACATCCATTCGCGCGGTCGCCGCGGACGCGGGGGTGGATCCGGCACTTGTGCACCACTATTTCGGCACCAAACACATGCTGTTCCTGGCCGCGATCGAGTTTCCCATCGACCCGCTCGAGGTGGTGGGACCGCTGCGAGAGGTCCCTATCGATGAGCTGGGCGCAACCCTCGTGCGCACCGTTCTGGAGGTGTGGGATGGCGAGTTCCAGGAATCGGGAATTGCCGTACTACGCACAGTGATCGGTGGGCCCGACCCGACCCTGATCCGCACAATGTTGCTCGAGGTGGTACTCGCAGAGATCACCGAACGAGCCGACAACCCCGTCGGCACCGGTCGGTTGCGGGCAAACCTCATCGCCGCCGCCATGCTCGGCACGGTCTTGACCCGTTACCTGCTGCGCTTCGAGCCGTTGACCTCACTGCCCGTCGAAGACGTGGTGGCCAACTTGGGCCCCACAATCCAAAATTATCTCACTGGTCCAGTCGCCACATAGGACGGCACGGACCCAGTCAGCTCCGCATCTGTGCACCGACAGTCGCCGTCGCCTGTGCGAGCGCGGCGTCGCGGGCTGCAGTGGCCTCGTCTTCGGTGAGAGTGCGGTCGGATGCCCGGAAGCGCAGGGAAAAGGTCAACGATTTGCGGCCGTCCCCCACCTGCTCACCGGTGAACACATCGAACAGTGCGATGCTCTCGAGCAGTTCACCGGCTCCGGCGGCCAGCGCGGCCTGCACATCGGCGGCCGCGACATCGGCGTCGACGACCACTGCGAGGTCTTGCAACACGGGAGGGTACGGCGAGATACGCGGCGACACCAAACGCTCGCTGAGCGGTACGGCGTCGATGTTGATCTCGAGCGCCAGGGACCGTGCCGGAAGGTGCATCTTCTCGAGCACCGCCGGATGTAGTTCACCCGCCCAGCCGACCACGGAGTCATCGACCAGAACCTCGGCGCAGCGGCCCGGATGCCAGGGCACCTCGGAGCCCGAGCGCAGCGTCAGCTCGACACCGGCAGCCTGGCCGATGATGCGTACGGCATCGAAAACGTCGGTGGGATCGGCCTGACGTCCCTTGCCCCACGGCCCTGCCGGCTCTCGCAGACCCGTCAGAACGGCGGCGACATGCAGCGGCTGCGCGGGCAACGAACCGATCAGCTCGGCGACCTCGTCATCGCTGGGTCGACGATCAACCGGCAACGCCGGCACCGGGTGCACGCCGGCACCGGCGAGCACCACCTGCCCGATTGCGAACATCGACAGATCACGTTGTCCCCGAGCAAGGTTGCGCCCCACCATCTCCAACAGTCCGGGCAGCAGGGTGGAGTTCAACTCCGGACGGTCCGCTTCCAGCGGGTTGAGCACCTTGACGGTGTTGCGGCGCGGATCGTCGGCCGGGAGGTTCCACACGTCGAACACGTCGGCAGGCATGAACGGGTAAGGCAGCACCTCGACATAGCCCGACAACGCAAGGCTGCGTCCGATGCTGCGTCGACGGCGCTGGGCCGGGGTCAGGCCAGTGCCTCCAGGAGCCGTCGGAACGGCAACCGGGATGTTCTCGTAGCCCTCGAGGCGCAGCACCTCTTCCACAAGATCGGCGCTCTGGCGTAGGTCGGGACGCCAACTCGGCGGGACCACTGTGAGGTTGTCACCGGACGCGGCGACCTCACAGCCGACTTGCTCGAGGCGCCGCACCGCGGTGCCATCGGGATAGGCGATACCCGCGGTGGCCGAAGGCGCCGTCAACGCCATCGTGACCGGAGTCTGCGGAGCCACATCGCCGACATCTGTGTAGACGGGATCGATTGTGCCACCGCAGATCTCGGTGAGCAGCTGGGCAGCCCTGAGCAACGCGACATCGGTGATACGAGGGTCGACCACCCGCTCGAATCGCTTGCTCGCCTCACTGGTGAGGCGATGCCGTTTTGCCGTCCGGAAGACCGCAACCGGATCGAAGGTAGCGGCTTCGAGCAGCACGTCGCTGCTTTCGAGGTTGATCTCGGTGGACGCCCCGCCCATCACACCCGCCAACGCGATGGGTCCCGACTCGTCGGTGATCACAACGTCTTCGGGGTCGAGAACGCGGACGGCATCGTCGAGCGTGGTCAGCTTTTCCCCGGCGAGTGCGCGGCGCACCACGATCTCGCCCGACAGTTTCGCAGCGTCGAAAGCGTGTAGCGGTTGGCCCAGTTCGAGCATCACGTAGTTGGTGATGTCGACAGCGGCCGAGATCGGACGCACACCGGCCAACATCAGCCGTTTGACGAGCCACCACGGCGACGGAGCTGTCGGGTCGATGCCACGGACGACAGCTGCGCTGTACCGCGTGGCCCCCGACGCCGGGTCGATACGCACGGGCCAGCCGGAATCGCCTGCGCTCGTGGACAGGTCGGGTGTATCCGCGGGATCGGTGAACTCCAGATCGAAGCTGCAGGCGAGCTCCCGGGACAACCCCCGGACCGAGAACGCGTAGCCACGGTCGGGAGTCACATTGACGTCGATGACGGTGTCGTCCAGACCCAGGACCACGCGGGCGTCAGACCCCGGGGCGGCGATGTTCGGGGGCAACACCAGGATCCCGCTGTGATCGTTGCCGATGCCCATCTCCGACACCGAGCAGATCATCCCGTCGGATACCCTGCCGTAGGTCTTGCGTGCCGCGATGGCGAAGTCGCCTGGCAAGACGCTGCCCGGCAGAGCCGCGACGATCAGGTCGCCCTCGGCGAAATTCTGTGCACCACAGACGATTCCGCGATCAGCGGCTTCACCGACGTCGACCTGGCAGTACCGGATCGGCTTCTTGAACTCGGTGAGCTGCTCGATGTGGTTGACCCGGCCGACCACCAGCGGACCGGTGATTACGGGCAACGAGCGGATCTCTTCGATCTCGAAGCCGACCCGCACGAAGCCTTCATCGATCTGGGCAGACGATGCGCTCCATCCGGGTGCGCCACGTTGCAGGACTTCGGTCAGCCACGACTGCGCTACTTGCACTGGAACTCAGCTCTTTCGTTCGGAAGGAAATCAGGCGCCGGGGCCGAAGGGCACCGTGAATCGGATGTCGCCCTCGACCATGTCGCGCATGTTGGGCAGGTCGTTGCGGAACTGCAGCGTGCGTTCGAGACCCATGCCGAAAGCGAATCCCGAATAGACGTCTGGGTCGATTCCGCTGGCGCGCAACACATTGGGATTGACCATGCCACAGCCGCCCCACTCTACCCAGCCTGCTCCGCCTTTCTTACCGGTGAACCAGACGTCCACCTCGGCCGACGGTTCGGTGAACGGGAAGTAGCTGGGCCGCATCCGGGTCACGGTCTCGGGTCCGAACAGCGCCTTCGCGAAAAGGTCGAGCGTGCCGCGTAGATGCGCCATGGTCAGCCCCTTGTCCACGGCCAGACCCTCGACCTGGTGGAACACCGGGGTATGGGTGCTGTCGAGTTCGTCGGTGCGGAATGTGCGGCCCGGGCAGGCGACGTAGATCGGGAGGTCACGCGACAGCATCGCGCGGACCTGGACGGGTGAGGTGTGTGTGCGCAGCACCTGCCGTGAATCGGGTGGAGCGATGTAGAACGTGTCCTGCATCGAACGCGCCGGGTGGTCGGGCAGGAAGTTCAGGGCATCGAAGTTGAAGTGCTCGGTCTCGACCTCGGGTCCTTCGGCGATCTCCCAGCCCATCCCGACGAACACGTCGGCGACCTGATCGGCGATCACCGTGATCGGGTGCCGCGCTCCCGACGGACGACGCGCACTGGGCAACGTGACATCGATGGTCTCGGCGACCAGGACGGCCGCGTCGCGTTCGGCGGTCAAGACCGCCAATCGCTCCTCGTAGGCGCGCTGGACCTGGCCACGGGCGATGTTGACTCGCTTCCCCGCTTCGGCCTTCTGCTCTTTGGGCAGCGCGCCGAGCTCACGGCGGGCCAGAGCGATCGCCGACTTGTCCCCCATGTGTTCGGTCTTCGCGACCGCGAGCGCGGGCAGGTCGACCGCGTCGGAGAACGCTGCCACAGCGGCGTCCACTGCGGTCGCGAGTGACTTGTCCGCCTCGCTGATTGGGATCGACTCGTCGGCCACGGCTGCGGTAACTCCTGCTCGTCAGATGTTGGAGAGAAAGGTTCAGGGGGTCGGGCTGGACCCCGTACGAGGGTAGTCGACACCCGAATGCGCATCGGCGCTGGCATACAGGCAGATCGCGGCCGCAGCAGCCAAGTTGAGGCTCTCGGCCCGGCCCCTGATGGGGATCGAGATGCGATGGTCGGCGCGTCCGAGGACGTCTTCGGACAGACCGTGCGCCTCATTGCCGAAGAGCCACGCAGTGGGACCCGACAACACGTGGCCGGCCTCGGGCAGACTCAGCTCGGCATTCCCGGATGTTGCGCAGATCGCGACCCCGGCGGCACGCAGTTCTGCCAGGACCACATCGATGTCGCGCTCACGAGCGATGGGGATATGGAAAACACTTCCGGCGGTGGAACGCACACACTTCCCGTTGTGGGGGTCCACACTGTCGCCTGCCAGCACCACGGCATCGGCGCCCATTGCATCTGCAGTTCGGATGAGCGTGCCGGCATTGCCGGGGTCGGTCATCTCGACGGGCACCGCAAGCAGGCGAGGCGAGGTCGCCAGTACGTCGGCGAAGGGTACGTCGACCAGGTCGGCAATCACGAACAGACCAGTGCTGGTGACCGTGTCGGCGAGCTTGGACGCGGCGCCCTCTGTGATCGCGCAGACCTCGATGCCCGAGCGCTGAGCGTCGTCGATCAGGTCAGCGTTCCGGAGGTGCGCGTCGTCCGTCGCGAGCAGGACTCGGGCGCGACGACTCTGCAGTGCAGCCGCCACCGAGTTGGCGCCCTCGGCCAAAAATGCGGCTGCTTTGCGTCGGCCGGCGGAACGGTGCAGTTTGGCGTACGAAACAATCCGCGCCGAACGTTCGGTGAGAACGTCCGGCGCGGACATGTTGTTGGCGGGCTCGATCAGGCGGCCGGCGCGTTGCGTCCGACGGCAGCGCCTTCTTGGCGACAGCAACCAGACCGGTGAAGGCGTCGGGATCGCTGACGGCGATCTCGGCGAGGATCTTCCGGTCGACCTCGACACCAGCAATCTTCAGACCCTGGATGAAGCGGTTGTAGGTGATGTCGTTGGCCCGGGCTGCGGCGTTGATGCGCGAGATCCAGAGCTTGCGGAACTCGCCCTTGCGCGCCCGGCGGTCCCGGTACGCGTAGGTGAGCGAATGTAGCTGCTGCTCTTTGGCCTTGCGGTAGAGCCGCGAACGCTGTCCGCGGTAGCCCTTGGAAGCCTCCAGGGTTGTACGACGCTTCTTCTGGGCGTTTACCGCCCTTTTTACGCGTGCCATCGTTGATTTACCTCTTAGTAGTGCGGCTGCCGGGAACCGGCCAGCGGGTGGTCTGTGGGGAGCGTCAGATCTTCAGCAGGCGCTTGATGCGGGGAGCATCGTTCTCGGAGACGACGACGGTGCCGTCGAGACGACGCGTGCGCTTGGTGGGCTTGTGCTCCATCAAGTGGCGACGGTTTGCGCGCTGGCGGACGATCTTGCCACTGCCGGTCACCTTGAATCGCTTCGCGGTTCCCTTGTGGGTCTTTGTCTTGGGCATGGTTATGCCTTTCTTCTCGGTCAGCCTGGGAGGCGGTCAGCCTTCAGGAGTCGTGGCCGGAGCCGGTCCTGAATCTGCCGCAGGCTTACTGGGTGCACTCTGCGCTGGTTGCGCTTTCGGTGCCTGAGCTTGAGCTTGAGCTTGTGCTTTGGTCTTGGCGCCCTTGTGCGGGGCCAGAACCATCGTCATGTTGCGGCCATCCTGCTTGGCGGAGGTCTCGACGAACCCGTACTCGCCGACGTCGTTGCCCAAGCGCTGCAGCAATCGGTAACCGAGCTCGGGTCGCGACTGCTCGCGTCCGCGGAACATGATCGTCACCTTGACCTTGGACCCGGCTTCGAGGAAGCGGATGACGTGACCTTTTTTGGTCTCGTAATCGTGGTCGTCGATCTTGGGGCGGAGCTTCTGCTCCTTGATGACGGTCATCTGCTGGTTGCGACGCGATTCGCGCTGCTTCTGTGCCGCCTCGTATTTGAACTTGCCGTAGTCCATGATCTTGCAGACCGGCGGGCGCGCGTTCGGGGCCACCTCGACCAGATCAAGATCGGCCTCGATAGCCAAGCGCAGGGCATCTTCCACGCGGACGATGCCGACCTGCTCCGAGTTCGGTCCGACCAAACGGACCTCGGGAACTCGGATGCGCTCATTGATACGAGTCTCAGTGCTGATGGGGCCTCCTCATTTGTGTCCGCGTACGTAGGTGGTTCCTCGTGGCAGACGTTTTCTGTCGGGTTGGACCGCGGGAGCAACTGGTGAAGACAGATCCTCAGCGAAAAGGCCCCGGCTCGATGAATGTTCATCGACGGGGCCCACACCGACCGGTTCATGTCACCTATCGCATCCCAGCGATCACAGCCTCCAACTCAGAGGCCACCGGAAATATTCCGCTGACACGGATACCTCCGGCGACAAAACCGGACCGTTCAACTGTGCGGGCTTCTTGCGAAGACACCGACGTCGAGCGGTGGGAGTGTGAACTCCACTTGCAACCCCGGCGTACGCCAGGGCGGTCGTAGGTGGAAGTCTAACAGCCATGACGGAAAACGTGAATTCCGAGCCCGAGGTACGCGACCTGGCCGAGGTTCCGGCCATCGAGGTGATCACGCGTGCTGCGGTGATGTTGATGAGTGCGGCGGCGGAAAAGCTGGGGTTGTCCGAGAGCGACCCGTCGACCAGTCCGCACTTCGACCTCGACGAGGCGCGGAAACTGATCGGTGCACTGGCCGGACTCGTACAGTCGTCGGTTGCCGATCTCGGTATCCATGCCGCTCCCCTGCGCGACGGGCTCAAGAGTCTGCAGCTCGCCTTCCGCGAGGCCAGCGCGCATCCCGATGAACCGGGGAAAGGCCCGGGCGAGAAGCAGACCGGACCCGTCACCGACTAGCCCGAAGTGTGCCCCGGTGGTCGGGGCGACCTGGTGTTCACCGCCATGAGGGCACACTTTCGGGTTCGGCGGGTCAGTGGGTGACGGCTCCGACGGACGCCGAACGGACCAGCTTGGCGTACTTGGAGAGCACACCCCGCTGGTACTTGTGGTCGAGAGGCTGCCAGTCCTGTTTGCGTGACTCCAGCTCGTCGTCGTCGACGAGGAGATCCAATGTCCGCGCAGCGATGTCCACGCGAATGCGGTCGCCGTCGCGGATGAAGGCCACCGGGCCCCCGTCTGATGCCTCGGGCGCGAGGTGCCCGATGCACAGGCCGGTGGTTCCGCCGGAGAATCGACCGTCGGTCAGCAGCAGTACGTCCTTACCGAGGCCGGCCCCCTTGATGGCGCCGGTGATCGCGAGCATCTCGCGCATGCCCGGTCCGCCCTTAGGACCTTCGTATCGGATGACCACCACGTCACCGGCTTTGATGACGCCGTCGGCGAGGGCGGCCAGCGCACCCTGCTCGCGCTCGAACACTCGCGCCGGACCCTCGAAGGTGTCGGCGTCGAATCCCGCGGACTTCACCACCGCGCCCTCGGGGGCGAGTGAGCCGTGAAGCACCGTGATCCCGCCGGTCTTGTGGATGGGGTTGCTCAGCGTGCGGATGACGTCGCCGTCGAGTGGCGCGATGTCCATCGCAGCGAGGTTCTCCGACAACGTCTTTCCGGTGACGGTCAGTGCATCCCCGTTGAGGAGGCCGGCGTCGAGCAGAGCCTTCATGACCACCGGGATACCGCCGTGACGGTCGAAGTCGTTCATCACGAACCGGCCGAAGGGTTTGAGGTCGCCCAGGTGGGGGGTGCGGTCGCCGATGCGGTTGAAGTCGTCGAGATCGAGATCAACATCCGCTTCACTGGCAATGGCCAGCAGGTGCAGGACTGCATTGGTGGAACCGCCGAGGGCCATGGTGACCGTGATGGCGTTCTCCAGCGCGGGCTTGGTGATGATGTCGCGGGCGGTGATGCCGAGACGGATCAGGTTGACCACGGCCTCGCCGGAGCGGTGCGCGAAGGCATCACGCCTGCGGTCCGCTGCGGGCGGTGACGCCGATCCCGGGAGGCTCATACCCATCGCCTCGGCGATCGACGCCATCGTGTTCGCCGTGTACATACCTCCGCAGGCACCCTCACCGGGACAGATGGCGCGCTCGATGCGGCCGAGATCGTCCTCGGACATCTTCCCGGCCCGACATGCCCCGACGGCCTCGAAAGCGTCGATCAGTGTGACGTCACGTTCGCTGCCGTCGCTGAGCTTGACCCAGCCAGGCGCGATGGTGCCGGCATAGAGGAACACCGAGGCGAGGTCGAGGCGCGCCGCGGCCATCATCATCCCGGGCAGAGATTTGTCACACCCGGCGAGCAGGACCGACCCGTCGAGCCGTTCGGCCTGCATCACGGTTTCCACCGAATCGGCGATCACCTCACGCGACACCAACGAGAAGTGCATGCCCTCGTGTCCCATGGAGATCCCGTCCGACACCGAGATGGTGCCGAACTGCAGTGGATAACCACCGCCGGCGTGCACGCCCTCCTTGGCCGCCTGCGCGAGCCGATCGAGCGAGAGGTTGCACGGTGTGATCTCGTTCCACGAGCTCCCGATGCCGATCTGGGCCTTACCCCAGTCCTCGTCGCCCATTCCGACCGCCCGCAACATCCCGCGGCTGGGTGCCGCCGAGATCCCGTCGGTGACGGTGCGACTGCGCGGCTTCATGTCAACCATGGTGCTGACTCCTACTCGGTGGATGGGACAGCCGGTCGGCCGCGATCAACTCGCTGCGACCTCTTGCTTACGACCAGTCTGCTTCGCCGCAGCTTTGCGTGCGGGCGTTTTGCGCTTGGGCTTGGCCGGGACAGATGCGACCGTCTGCGGTTTGAGCATCTCCGCGAGGAACTTTCCGGTGTGGCTCTCCGGCACCGCTGCGACATCTTCGGGCGTACCTTCCGCCACGACCGTGCCGCCACCGGAACCACCTTCCGGTCCCATGTCGATGACCCAGTCCGCGGTCTTGATGACGTCGAGATTGTGCTCGATGACGATCACGGAGTTGCCCTTGTCGACGAGCCCGTTGATCACCTTGAGCAGCTTGCGGATGTCCTCGAAGTGCAGGCCGGTGGTCGGCTCGTCCAGCACGTATGCCGTGCGTCCGGTCGACCGCTTCTGGAGCTCTGCGGCCAGCTTCACACGCTGCGCCTCGCCACCGGACAGTGTCGGGGCCGGCTGTCCGAGTCGGACGTAGCCCAAGCCGACGTCGTTCAGGGTCTTGAGGTATCGGTGGATCGAGGTGATGGCCTCGAAGAAATCGACGGCCTCCTCGATCGGCATGTCCAAGACCTCGGAGATGGTCTTGCCCTTGTAGTGGACTTCCAGCGTTTCGCGGTTGTACCGCGCACCGTGGCACACCTCGCAGGGGACGTACACGTCGGGCAGGAAGTTCATCTCGATCTTGATGGTGCCCTCGCCGGTACACGCCTCACAGCGACCGCCCTTGACGTTGAACGAGAATCGTCCCGGTTGGTAGCCACGGACCTTCGCCTCGGTGGTCGCGGCGAAGAGCGTACGGATCTTGTCGAACACACCGGTGTAGGTGGCCGGGTTCGACCGCGGGGTCCGACCGATCGGCGACTGGTCGACGCGCACCAGCTTGTCGAGATTGTCCATGCCGTTGATCCGCGTGTGCCTACCCGGTACCTGGCGAGCACCGTTGAGCTTGTTGGCCATCACCGTGGCCAGGATGTCGTTGACGAGCGTGGACTTGCCCGAACCCGAGACGCCGGTGACCGCGGTGAGCACACCGAGCGGGAACACCACGTCGATGTTGTCCAAGTTGTGCTCACGTGCGCCGACAACGGTCAGCTGTCGCTTGCGGTCGATCGGACGCCGGATCTCGGGGACCTCGAGGAACTCTCGACCGGACAGATATGCACCGGTCAGGGACTCGGTGTTGGTCAGCAGATCCTTGTAGCTGCCGCTGTGCACCACACGCCCACCATGCTCGCCGGCATACGGTCCGATGTCGACGATCCAGTCGGCCGAGCGGATGGTGTCCTCGTCGTGCTCGACGACGATGAGGGTGTTGCCCAGGTTGCGCAGCCGGGTGAGGGTGTCGATGAGACGACGGTTGTCGCGCTGGTGGAGACCGATCGATGGTTCATCGAGCACGTACAGCACGCCGGCCAGACCGGAGCCGATCTGGGTGGCCAGGCGGATGCGTTGCGCCTCGCCGCCGGAGAGCGATCCGGCAGCCCGTGACAACGACAGGTACTCGAGACCGACGTCGAGCAGGAACGTGATGCGGGATTGCACCTCTTTGAGCACACGTCCGGCGATGGCCTGCTCGCGCGAGCCCAGCTTGAGGTCGGACAGGTAGTCGGCGCACTCGGCGACCGACAACGCACACACGTCCGCGATCGACTTCTCACCGAAGCGCTGGTGGTCGAGGGTGACGGCGAGGATCTCGGGGCGCAGGCGGGCGCCACCGCACTCGGGACAGGGGATGTCACGCATGTATCCCTCGTACCGGTCCTTCATCTGCTCGGACTCGGTCTGTTCCATGCGCCGGTGCAGGAACGACATCACACCTTCGAACTCGGTGTAGTACGAGCGCGTACGTCCGTAGCGGTTGCGGAAACGGACGTGAACCTGGTGGTCGCTGCCGTTCAGGATCGCCTTACGCGCCTTGAGCGGGAGCTTCTTCCACGGCGTCTTGGTGTCGAACCCCATCTCGTCGCCGAGGCCTGAGAGCAACCGGAGGAAATAGTCCGCGTTGTGGCCGCCCGACCACGGCGCGATCGCACCGTCGGCAAGCGACAGGTCCGGGTCGGGCACGACGAGTTCCTCGTCCACCTCTTTGCGGATGCCGAGCCCGTCGCACTCCGGGCACGCACCGTACGGCGAGTTGAACGAAAAGGACCGCGGCTCGAGGTCGTCGATGGCGATCGGGTGGCCGTTGGGGCAGGCCATCCGCTCGGAGAAGCGCCGTTCCCGGTGGGGGTCGTTCTCCTCCAGGTCGACGAAGTCGAGCACGACCACACCGTCGGCCAGGCCCAATGCGGTCTCGACCGAGTCGGTGAGTCGCTGTTTGGCCGAGGACTTGACGGACAACCGGTCCACCACGACCTCGATGTCGTGCTTTTCCTGCTTCTTGAGCTTTGGCGGATCGGTGAGCGAGTACACCACGCCATCGATCCGGGCACGCGAAAAGCCTTGTGTCTGAAGGGTTCCGAACAGGTCGACGAATTCACCCTTGCGGGTGCGGACCACCGGCGCCAACACCTGGAAACGGATGCCCTGTTCCATCTCGAGCACCTGGTCGACGATTTGCTGAGGGGTCTGCTTCTCGATGGCCGAACCGCACTCGGGGCAGTGGGCCTTGCCCGCACGTGCGTAGAGCAGACGGAGGTAGTCGTAGACCTCGGTGATGGTGCCGACGGTGGAACGCGGGTTCCGGTTGGTGGACTTCTGGTCGATCGAGACCGCGGGTGACAGTCCCTCGATGAAGTCGACGTCGGGCTTGTCCATCTGACCGAGGAACTGACGCGCGTATGCCGACAACGACTCGACGTAGCGGCGCTGTCCTTCGGCGAAGATCGTGTCGAACGCCAGGCTCGATTTTCCCGAGCCGGACAGCCCCGTGAAGACGATCAAGCTGTCACGCGGGAGGTCGACGTCGATGCCGCGCAGGTTGTGTTCGCGGGCTCCGCGCACGATGAGGCGATCAGCCACAGTGGTCCTTTTCGGTGTCGAATCGGGGGTACCGACCGCATGCGGGTCGGAAGGTCGGTGTCAGCCAGGGGCGTACCCGGCAATGCTAGAGGCACCCACTGACAAGATACCGGCCTCAGCAAATCGCACCCCGGCCGAGCCGACTCTCAACCACCCATTTCGCCCCGCTGATCAGCGCTTATCGTGCGCGAGCCGGTCCGATGGCACCGACGGTTGGGTGATGGCAACCGCGGGCTTCCGAATGCCCAGGGACAGCAGCGCAGCGACGACGCAGAGGCCGGCCGCGACGTAAAACGCCATGTCGTAGCTGCCGTGCTGGTCGCGCAGATGGCCCGCGCCGAACGCCGCCACCGCAGCCCCCAGTTGATGCGCGGCGAACACCCAGCCGAACACCACCGGTGTGCGGTCCGCGAAGTGGGTTCGGCACAACGCGATGGTGGGCGGGACCGTCGCTACCCAGTCCAGACCGTAGAAGATGATGAACACCCATGTGCTCGGTTCGGCATGCGGAGACAGCAGCGCGGGCAGGGCGAGCAGTGACACTCCCCTTCCCACGTAATAAACGGCAAGCAGGATCCGAGCGTCCACACGGTCGGTGAGCCAGCCGGAGAAGATCGTGCCTGCGACGTCGAACACCCCGATGGTGGCGAGTAGACCTGCAGCGACCGTTGTCGGCATTCCATGGTCGTGCGCAGCCGGGATGAAGTGGGTGCCGATCAGTCCGTTTGTCGTCGCCCCACAGATCGCGAAACTCGCCGCGAGCAACCAGAACACCCGTGTACGCGCACCGATCACCAGCCCTTCCAGAGCCATGCGAAAACTGCCCGAGCGCGCGACGGGCGGTTGCGACGGCTGCTGCTCGATCGGCGCACCGTATGCGCTGATCCCCTTGTCGCTCGGATGGTTTCGCATGAAGACCACGATCAGCGGAACCACCGCCAAGGCAGCTGCCGCGACGATCAGGGCCGCCAACCGCCACCCGTGTCGAGTGGTGACCAGGGCCACCAGCGGGAGGAAGATCAGCTGCCCCGTGGCGCTCGCAGCCGTCAGGACCCCGGTCACCAATCCGCGGCGTTCGACGAACCAGCGGGTGGCGACCGTGGCCACGAACCCCATCGAGATCGACCCGGTGCCGATACCCACCAGAACGCCCCAGAGCAGCAGCAGCTGCCACCCGGCGGTCATGAAGACGCTGAGAGCCGTGCCCAGTGCGATCAGGGTGAGTGCGCCGGCGAGGATCGGACGCACTCCGAAACGGTCCATCAGTGCCGCCGAGAAAGGCGCGGTCAGACCGAACAATGTCATGTTGATCGACATCGCCAGACCCACCGTGCCGTGGGACCAGCCGAACTCCTGGTGCAACGGGTCCATCATCACGCTGGGAACCGACCGGAAACCGGCCGCTGCGAGAAGCGTCACGAAGCTGACGGCGGCCACTGTCCACGCCCAGTGCAGACGGGGGCCGGAGCGGACGCGCGGGGTCTCGGCGATGGTCACCGGACAACTCTCGCTGTCGCCGATCGGCGCCGCCATTGGCATAGATGACAACATCTGTAAAAATGCTGCCATGGCTTCTCGCATCCCGACCCCTCATCGAATCGCTGTCCTGATGCTCGAGCCGGTGATCGGGTTCGATGCGACGATTCCGCCGATGGTGTTCGGGCAGGCCGCCGACGATGCGGGAAATCCGCTGTACGACGTCGAGTTGATCGGCCTGTCGACCGAGCCCGTGCGGACCCTGTCCGGGTTCGCGATGGTGCCCACCCGTGGTCCTGAAGCTCTCGACTCGGCGGACACGGTCGTGATCCCCGGGACCAGGCTGCACGAGGTCCGATTCAACGGCACCTGCCCCGCCGATCTGCGTCAAGCGCTGGAGCGCGTACGGACGGGCACCCGAATCGTGTCGATCTGTACCGGCGCCTTCGCGCTCGCGGCAGCAGGGTTTCTCGACGGCCGACCGGCGACCACCCATTGGGACAAGGCCGACGACCTGCGCCGGCTCTACCCGGCGGTGCACCTCGACGAGGACGTTCTGTTCGTCGACGACGGGGACGTTCTCACCTCGGCGGGCCTGGCGGCAGGAATCGACCTCTGTCTGCACATGATTCGCCGCGACCATGGTGCGCGGGTCGCGAACCGGGTGGCCAAGTACTGCGTGGTGCCACCATGGCGCGATGGCGGCCAGGCCCAATACATCGACGCTGCAGTACCCGACGTCGGCGACGCTTCTACATCGGCGGTGCGGGAGTGGGCTCGCCACAACCTGACCGAGCCACTCACCGTTGCCCAGCTCGCCCGTCAGTCCAACATGAGTGTGCGTACCTTCAACCGGCGGTTCCGCGAAGAAACCGGTGACACGCCTGCGGTCTGGGTCCGTAAACAGCGTGTGCACCACGCCCGCGAACTACTCGAGTCCCGCGACCTTCCGGTCGACGAGGTGGCCAGACTGTCGGGTCTGGCCAACGGGGCCAATCTCCGTCACCACCTCCGCAACCATCTGGGGACGTCCCCGACCCGTTATCGCCGGACCTTCCAGGGCCAGTGACCAAGTAAGGTCTTGAGCCATGAGTGCAGCGGCCCCGATTTCCGACACATACACCGGCGACTTCAGTGAATCCGAAGTCCCTCAACGCAAATCGACGCCTCGGGCGACCATCGTCAAATTGTCGGTCGGTCCGATGGACAACAACGTCTACGTCATCACCTGCAAGCAAACCAGCAAGGCGCTGCTGATCGATGCTGCGAATGACGCGGACACGCTCGTCGAGCTGATCAGGAATCACGGCAACATCGAGCTGATCTTCACCACCCATTGGCACCCGGACCATTGGATCGCACTCGAAGAGGTGGTCAAGGCGACCGGTCTTCCCACCGCCGCAGGCCGAATCGACGCCGAGCCGATTCAGGTGAAGACAGACCGGTTGATCGACGAAGGCGACGTCATCGAGGTGGGCGAACTCCGCCTGGAGGCCATCCACCTGAAGGGTCACACCGACGGCTCCATCGCGCTGGTCCTCGAAGACGACATCACCCATCTGTTCACCGGCGATTCGCTCTTTCCGGGTGGTGTCGGAAAGACGCACCGCGACGGCGACTTCGAGATCCTGCTGAACGACGTGACGACCAAACTCTTCGACCGCTTCGACGACAGCTCTGTGGTCTACCCCGGGCACGGCCTCGACACCACCCTCGGAGCTGAGCGCCCTCATCTCGACGAGTGGCGCGAGCGCGGCTGGTGATCAGCTGAGCAGGGAGTCCCACCGGGCCTCTGTCATCGCCTCGTCGGGCACCCGGTCCGCGACGAGCCGGGCGAGCACACGCGCTTCCTCGACGGTGAGATAGCTAGGATTGGACATCATCGGCGCCCGCAGCTGCTCGCACCGGTCCAGCCCCGGGGTGGCCTGCATCAACCCACGCGGCACATGGTTGTCCGCACCGAGCCGTACGCCCATGTAGTGGACCTTTCGGGGTGCGGGGACGCCGATCGAGTTCGAGCCGGTCGAGTCCACAGGGTCATCACAGTTCTCGAACACCCAGCCCACTTCATAGACTCCGGGGTTCTTCGGACCGGTCACCCACAGGGCTATGAGGTCGCCGGGCGAGACCATCCGGCTCCTGCGGGACCGCGGACTCAGGCACCAGCTGTCTGCATGAACGTTTGGGACAGGTCCCTGGGCCTCATCATCTGCAGCGATGGCCGCGAAGTAGTCGGTCCCGGTCACCGGGTTGCACTTCACCACCCAGCAGCCGACATCCCCATGTTCGATGGGCACCACTCACCTCCGTTCGGTCGGCAGATGTCTACCCAATGCGAGGGACCATCACACGGGCCCTGGTTGATCTATAGGGTCAACAGAGTCCATCCGTTAAGCAGGTTCTGTCGGACCACCTGGCGAGAGGAAGGTTTCACGCATGACTTTCCCGGGGACAGGTCCATGTAACAAGTGTCTTGAGGAGGCCCTTCTATGCTCATCCGCCGCATTGCCCGTCCCATGCTCGCGACCGCGTTCATCGCAACTGGGATCGACGCGATCCGACGCCCGGAACAGCTAGCCGAAACCGCGCAGCCGTTCGTCGACAAAGCAAAAACCCAGCTCCCACCGCAGGCCGCCGACCTGATCCCGGCTGACGCGCAGGTGGTTGTCCGTATCAACGGCGCCATCCACATCATCGGTGGCCTGGCACTGGCGACCGGCAAATTCCCGCGGCTCGCCTCGCTGACCCTTGCCGGCGTCGTCATCCCCACCACGCTGGCCGGAAACGACTTCTGGAACGAGACCGACCCGCACGAGCGGGCCGAGCAGCAAGCGCATTTCATCAAGAACGTGGGACTGCTCGGCGGGCTGCTGATCGCAACCGTCGACACCGAAGGCAAGCCGTCGCTGGCATGGCGCGGACGCAAGGCCGCGGCGATCGCCAGTGACAAGGTCAGCGGAGTACTGCCAACCGCTGCTGCGAGCGCTTCGACCGCAGGCGTCCTGGCCGATCGTGCGTCGCACATCGCCGAGGTGGTCGGCGAGCGAACCGGCGATCTGGCCGAGGTGGCCTCCGACCGCGGTGGCAAGTTCGCCGAAGTCGCGTCGGAGCGGGCCGCCGAACTGGCACAGAAGGCGTCGCAACGGGCGGCCGTCCTGGCCGATGTCGCAGGCGAACGCGGCAGCGAGATCGTCGACGTCGCGTCCAAGCGTGGCGCAGTTCTCGCCGGAGTCGCCTCCGAGCGGGCCGGAGAGCTCGCGGCCAAGGCCACCACACAGAGCGCGAAGCTCGCCGAGGTCGCCACCGAGCGCACAGCGTCGCTCAGCAAGGCCGCTGCGAAGAAGCAGGCCAAGCTGAGCAAGCAGGCCGGCAAGAAGCAGGCGAAATTGGGTAAGACCGCCGCCAAGCAGCAGGCCAAGCTGGCCAAGCAGCAGACCAAGTTCGCCAAGCAGGCCCTCACCAACGGAGCCAAGGCAAAGAGCGCCGCTGCCGATCGTCGCGCCGAGCTCGCCGCGTCTGCATCACAGACGTTGACTGCCACCAATGGGTACGCAGAGAAGACGCTCGCGACCGCTCGTGACCGGGCACCCGAGCTTGCCGAATCGGCCCGCGTCTACGCCGCGCAGCTCGCCGAGCGTGCAGCCGACGAAGGCGTCAAGCTGTCAGCCCAGGCACGCAAGCAGGCAAAGAAAGCGCAGTAAGTTCGACAGTTCGACCGCTTGATTCCTGAGTACGCGGGCAGCAGCCCATAAAACGCAGTCAGTCCAGAAGACTGCGAGCTGCTGCCCGCGCACTCATCGGATCTGCCGTCTGCGAGACCGCATCTGCTGCTCGACGGCACTGATCCAGGGTCACCGTCGCCAGCTTGGCACCGACGCCCGCAACTGCCGACGCTGCCGCCGACAGCGATGTGATCCCGAAACCGACCAGCACGCAGGCGAGCAGCGGATCGGCCGCCGCTTCCCCACACACCCCCACCGGTTTGTTCACGGCGGCGCCGGCGACTGCCGTGCGCGCCAACAGTGCCAGGACAGCGGGCTGCCAGGGATCGGTGAGCTCGGCGAGATCGGCCGACATCCGGTCAGCTGCCATCGTGTACTGCGCGAGATCGTTGGTTCCCACCGACAGGAAGTCGACGTGGTCGAGGATCCGTTCGGCGAGCAACGCCGCTGCCGGGACCTCGATCATCACCCCGGGGACAAGCCCGCGTTCGCGGACCTTCGCGGCGAACGACTGAGCTTCAGCAGCCGTCGAGATCATGGGCGCCATCACCCACGGGCGTGAAACCCCTTCGGCCGCAGCAGCGATCGCGTCCAGTTGCCGATCGAGAATGCCACTGTCACGGGCTGCGATCCGGATGCCACGCACTCCCAGAGCCGGATTGGCCTCATGGGGGTGTTCGGCGAATCGCAATGGCTTGTCCGACCCGGCATCGAGTGTGCGAACGACGACCTTTGCGTCCGGGAAGGCATCGAGCACTTCGCGGTAGATGGCGGATTGCTCGGCGACCGTGGGTTCGGTCTCTCGATCGAGGAAGCACAGTTCGGTCCGGAACAACCCGATCCCACCTGCTGAGGTCTCCGCGGCCACCCGCGCCCCGGCGCCGTCTTGTACGTTCGCGAGGACGTCCACTCGATGACCGTCGGCTGTCGCCCCGGGCCCGGTCCACGCGGCAGTGCGCTCGGCAATCAACCGGTACTGCGCCACTGCTTCGGATGCCGCGGCCGCATCGGGTGTCACGGTGATCTCGCCTTCGGCGCCGTCGAGCAGGACCGAACTCCCTGCTGCGACCTCGTCGAGGCCGGTGACCGCCACGACGCAAGGGATGCCCAGCTGGCGCGCGATGATCGCGGTATGGCTGGTCGGGCCACCGAGCGAGGTCGCCAGCCCGATGACCATTGCCGGGTCGAGGCCCGCCGTATCTGCGGGCGCCAGGTCCTCCGCGAAAAGGATCGACGGAACGTCCGGTTCCGGAACCCCCGGCTCGGGAGCCCCGATCAGCTCGGCGAGCACGCGGTCACGGACATCGCGGAGATCGGTCACGCGCTCGGCCATCAGGCCGCCGAGTTTGGTGAACATGGCCACGAACTGTTCGGTGGCCGCGGCTGTCGCTGCAGTGGCGGAAGTGCCGGCCGCGATGAGCTTCTCGGCTGCACCCAGCCAGCCCCGGTCCGTTGCCATGGCCGCATTGGCGGCGAGCACTTCGGACGCCGCTCCGCTCGACACCGCGGCCCGTGCCTGCAGTCGCGACGCAACAGCCTTGGTGCCCTCGCGGAACGCCTGCAGCTCGCGGTCGCGGTCCGCCGGGTCGATCACGGTGTCGTCGAGCGGCGGCGCGACACGTGGACCCGGAACGATCACCGGACCCGCCACCACGCCTGGCACCACCGGCGTTCCGTGCAACACCCTTCGCGGGCTTTCGATCAGCGTTGACTTCGTCATCCGTCCTCCTCTGACAAGTCTGCGGGCTTTCGTGTCTACGTCACCAACCCGACTCGATGTGATTCAGATTACTCAGAATCCTTGACAAGGCAATACGATCGGGCATAAAACAACATAAAGCAACACCAACTAGCAACGTAACCCACATGGAGGGCAGATGTACGCAGAGGAGCGGCAGCAGGCCATGGCCGCGCTGATCGCGCAGAAAGGCCGCATGTCGGTCGCTGATCTGTCCGATCTGTACGGCGTGACAACCGAGACGGTGCGTCGCGATCTGGCGGCCCTCGACAGGCTCGGGGTGGTCCGACGGGTCCATGGTGGCGCAGTACCCGCATCCGCGCTCACAGCCATCGAGGTCGGTACGGCCGAACGCGAGCACAGTCGATCCGGAGAGAAGGACCGAATCGGCAAGGCGGCCGTGGACCAGCTACCCCCGGTCGGCGGCAGCATCCTGCTCGACGCCGGGACGACCACGGCCCGAGTTGCTGCTCACCTCCCCGCCGACATGGACCTCGTCATCGTCACCAACTCCATCCCGGTCGCGGCCCGAGTGGGAGGCCTCGGTGGGTCACGCCTGCATCTGCTCGGTGGACGTGTCCGCGGGATCACCCAGGCAGTGGTCGGCGACGACGCGCTGCGAACCCTGGCGTCGATGCGGATCGACGTCGCCTTCGTCGGGACCAACGGACTCAGTCTGCGCCACGGTCTGTCCACTCCCGACAGCGATGAGGCCGCGATCAAACGGGCGATGGTCACCAGCGCGCACCGTGTCGTGGTGGTTGCTGATTCGTCAAAGGTCGGCCGAGAAGACCTGATCAGTTTCGCCCCCATCGACAGGGTCGACGTCCTCATCACCGACAGCGCCCTGCGCGAGTCGGATCGCGCCGAACTGCTTGCACACGACGTCGAGGTGGTGACGGCATGATCGTCACCCTCACCGCGAATCCGAGCATCGACCGCACGATCAATCTGACCGGGCCACTCCAGCGCGGCGCAGTACATCGCGCATCGGCAGCGACCTCCCATCCCGGAGGCAAGGGCGTCAATGTCTCCCGCGTCGTCACGGCTGCAGGCAAGCGTTCGATCGCCGTGTTGCCCGGCAACCCCGGTGAGCCGATCCTGCTGGCATTGGACGAGGCAGGAATCGACCACCGCGGTATCTCGCACCCAGGAACAGCCCGGGTCAACCTCACGGTCACCGAACCCGACGGCACGACAACAAAGATCAACGAGCCAGGGGCAGCCTTGCCACCGGAAACGCTGGCAGTCCTGACGGCTTGCCTGCAGGATCTCGCCGGCTCGGCCGTGTGGGTCGTGTTGTCCGGGTCGCTACCCCCTGGTGTTCCTGCCGATTGGTACGCCGACCTCGTCACAGCGCTCCGCGTCGGGCCGACCCAGATCGCAGTGGACACCTCCGATGAACCGCTGCTCGCCCTCGCGGCCCGGTTCCCCTCGGCCGCACCGGATCTCATCAAACCGAACGCGACAGAACTCGGTCAGCTCACCGGGCTGGACGGCGCCGAGCTCGAACTCGCCGCCGAGCACGGGGACCCCTTGCCGACCGCCCGGGCCGCGAGATCGTTGATCGAGGCCGGCGGCCCGCGTGCCGTGCTGGCAACTCTGGGCGCCGCAGGAGCCGTTCTCGTCAACGACGAAGGCGCCTGGCATGCAACAACTCCCCCGATCGCGCCGCGCAGCACGGTCGGAGCCGGCGATTCGTCGCTGGCCGGATATCTACTCGCCGATCTGCAAAATGCCGGACCGGCCGACCGCCTCGCATGGGCGGTCTCGTATGGCAGCGCCGCAGCAGCGCTACCGGGAACGGCTTTGCCGAGTCCTCACCACACCCAGCCCGGCGCCGTGACCGTCACCGCGCTCAACCCGGTCATCGGCAACCACTGATCCCGGCTCCACCACCCCTAAGGAATAGTCATGTCCCACCCGACGATCCGAGCCGGTTCCGCACCGGCGATCATCAGCCCGGAACTGATCGCGCTCGACGCCGATCTGGGCACCACCAAAGATGCTGTCATCGACGCGCTGGCCCACCGGCTCGCAGCAGACGGCCGCACGTCCGACGTGGATGCGCTCAAAGCCGCTGCCCTGGCACGTGAATCCCAGTCGGCCACCGGCCTGCCGGGCGGCATCGCCATCCCACATTGCCGGGATGCGTCGATCGCGACCGCATCTCTCGGTTTCGCCCGCCTGTCGCCGAAAGTCGATTTCGGCGCGCCGGACGGCCCTGCCGACCTCGTGTTCCTGATCGCCGCTCCCGAAGGGGCCGGTTCCGAACACATGAAGCTGCTGTCCAGTCTTGCGCGCGCTTTGGTCAAGCCGACATTCGTGGCATCGCTGCGAGCAGCAGCCACCCCCACCGACGTGGTCGCTCTTGTCGAGGAGGTACTCGCGCCCGCCACACCACCGGGTCCGACGGCGCCGGCCGCCTCGACCCCAGCCGCTTCGGCGGCCACCACCGACCCTGCCGACACGACTCCGACCGACACCGACAGCTCCGACGTGCCGAACAAGACCCTCGTCGCGGTGACGGCGTGCCCGACCGGCATCGCGCACACCTATATGGCGGCCGACTCCCTGGTCGCCGCGGGCGAGCGGGCCGGCGTGACCGTGCATGTCGAAACGCAGGGTTCGAGTGGCAGCACGCCCCTTGCGGCCCAGATCATCGCCGATGCGGGAGCTGTCATCTTCGCCACGGACGTCGGCGTGAAAGGCCGTGAGCGATTCGCGGGCAAGCCGGTGGTGGCGTCCGGGGTGAAGCGGGCGATCAATGAGCCGGACGCCATGGTCACCGAGGCGCTGCGAGCCAGCCTCGATCCGTCCGCGGCCAAGGTGGCAGGTGACGCGGCCGCCGGCAACGACGGCGCATCCGCGACCACCGGTATCGGTTGGGGTACACGTCTGCGGCAGATCCTGCTGACCGGCGTGAGCTACATGATCCCGTTCGTCGCCGCCGGAGGTCTGCTCATCGCCCTAGGGTTTCTGCTGGCGGGCTACGAGATCACCGACACCGCCGAGAAGATCACCCTCGACAACTCCCTGACACAACTGCCTGATGGTGGACTGAAGACCTACCTCGGCGCAGTGCTCTTCCAACTCGGATCGCTCGCGTTCAGTTTTCTGGTCCCGGCGCTCGCCGGGTACATCGCCTTCGCGATAGCCGACAGGCCCGGACTGGCACCCGGCTTCACCGCCGGTGCGGTCGCAGTGTTCGTCGGTGCCGGTTTCATCGGTGGCCTCGTCGGTGGCCTGATCGCGGGCTTCGCCGCTCTGTGGATCGGCCGGATCGGGGTACCCCAGTGGGCTCGCGGGTTGATGCCCGTGGTGGTCATCCCGCTCTTCGCCTCTCTGATCGTCGGCGTCCTGATGTTCGTGGTGCTCGGCAAGCCCCTCGCAGCGATCACCGACGGGTTGACCGACTGGCTCAATGGGCTCTCCGGTTCCTCTGCCATCCTGCTCGGGATCATCCTCGGTCTGATGATGTGCTTCGATCTCGGCGGCCCGGTCAACAAGGCTGCGTATGCGTTCGCCGTGGCAGGCCTGTCGGTCACCGATGACGCGTCGCTCAAGATCATGGCCGCTGTGATGGCTGCCGGCATGGTGCCACCGCTGGCGATGGCATTGGCCTCGACGGTTCGGCCCGGCTTGTTCACCGAGGCAGAACGGGAGAACGGCAAGGCGGCATGGCTCTTGGGTGCCTCGTTCATCTCCGAGGGCGCAATCCCGTTTGCGGCAGCCGACCCGCTGCGTGTCATCCCCTCGATGATGGCCGGCGGAGCAGTCACCGGCGGACTGATCATGGCCACCGGTGCCACGTTGAGCGCGCCGCACGGCGGCATCTTCGTGTCGTTCGCGATCGGTGGAATTGGATGGTTCTTCCTGTCGCTGGCCATCGGCACCGCGGTCTCGGCCGCGTGCGTCGTCGGGGCCAAGCAGCTGATCAAGCCGCGTAAGCCACAGGCTGCGAAGTCGAAGGTTCTCGCGACCGCCTGATCCACCAGATATCAGAACTCACGAAACCAATTGTCAACAAAGGAGAAATCATGCCCAGCACCAACGTCCCAGTCGGTTCGTCAGTCGGCCTGCACGCCCGCCCCGCTGCGGTCATCGCCGAAGCAGTAGCCGAAGCCGGTGTCCCGGTGACTCTTTCGGTTGCGGGCGGCGAACCGGTGGATGCCGGATCGGCCCTGCTCATCATGACCCTCGGCGCCACCGCCGGCACCGAGGTCACCGTCGAGAGCGAAGACCAGGCTGCGCTGGACACCATTGCCAAACTGGTGGCGTCCGACCTCGACGCCTGATCGGCGGGCGGCGCACTCGACTCTCGGTTCGCCGCCCGAACGCCCGACCCGGTTGCGACGGCCGGTGCGGCCCCCTCGATGATGGACATCTGACGACGCGGTGGTCCGGGAACGATCTCCCGGGCCACCGCGTTATCCTTTGGCACTATTTTGCTCCACCACAACGAGGAGGATCGTGTTCGAGGCTGAACAGCGTCATCTCGACCGGGTGTACGGCCGATTGGACCGGATGCGCCGCAACACCCAGTCGCGGTTGGCGTCTGCCCTCCGCGATACCGGCGGAACGCCGCAGGCCCGGTCCGAGCGTGAGTCCTACGAGCGCCTCTACACCGATGATCTGACGAAGTTCGATGCCGCCGAACACAACCTCTACTTCGGTCGTCTCGATCTCGAGACCGGGGAGTTTCGCCGTATCGGCCGTATCGGCATCCTGGACGACGACGAGCAGGACAGCACCCTGCTACTCGACTGGCGCGCACCGATGAGCCGGCCGTTCTACCTGGCCACCCCAGCCTCTCCAGAGGGCGTGCAAGTCCGTCGCCACATCCGAACCCGCAACCGCAAGATCACCGCCGTCAACGACGAGCGGCTCGACATGACCGAACTCGAGGATGCCGACACCACCGGTCACGGCGACGTGGTGAACGAATCCGCCCTGATCAATGCCTTGAATGCCGCCCGCACCGGGCACATGACCGACATCGTCGAGACCATCCAGCGTGAGCAGGACGAGATCATCCGTGCCTCGCACCGCGGCGTCCTGGTGGTGCAGGGCGGTCCGGGAACCGGGAAGACGGCGGTGGCCCTGCACCGTGCGGCGTATCTGCTCTACACCTACCGCGACACCCTCGCGCGCAGCGGTGTGCTCATCGTGGGCCCCAACACCACCTTCTTGAACTACATCGGCCAGGTGCTCCCCTCCCTCGGCGAGAGCGGTGTATTGCTGTCCACCGTCGGCGACCTCTACCCGGGCGTACGGGCATCGTTGACGGACAACCCCGTCGCCACCACTCTCAAAGGCGACCTCGCGATCGTCGATGTACTGAGGCAGGCCGTACGTGATCGGCAGGAATTGCCGAAGTCGCCCATCGAGCTGAGGTTCGACGGCTACCCACTCACGATCAGCAGCAAGGTGATCCAGCGCGCCAGGGGCCGGGCACGATCGTCTCGGCGCCCACACAATCACGCTCGATCGGTCTTCCTGCGGTCGGCGTTCGACTCGCTGGCGCAGCAGCACGCCGAGCGGATCGGCGCAAGCCTGATCGACGGATCGCAGTTGCTGAGCAACATGGACATCGCCGACATCCGCGACGAGATGCGGGCCGATCCCGACATCAATGCCGCCCTGGCGCACTTCTGGCCGCAGCTCTCACCACAGGTGGTCCTGGCGGACCTGTTGACCTCACCCGAACGCATTGCCTCCGCGACCCCGACATGGTCCGACAACGAGCGTCAATCCATCCTGCGAACGCAGCGCGGCGGATTCAGCGCGGCCGACGCGCCGTTGCTCGACGAGCTCGCGGAGATCATCGGCGTCGACGACGACGGTGACGAAGAACGTGAGCGAGCCCAGTGGCGACAGAAACTGTCTGAGGCACAGGACGCCCTCGACATCCTGACCGGTTCGGCACCGCAAGACCTCGAAGACGAGCTGGACCCCGAGATCTTGATGGCCTACGACCTGATCGACGCCGAACAGCTCGCTGCGCGACAGACCACCAGGGTTGCCCTGACAACCGCCGAGCGCGCCTACAACGACCGGACGTGGGCCTTCGGTCACGTGATCGTCGACGAAGCCCAGGAACTGTCGGCAAT
This sequence comes from Williamsia sp. D3, assembly GCF_000506245.1. Classification (NCBI taxonomy): domain Bacteria; kingdom Bacillati; phylum Actinomycetota; class Actinomycetes; order Mycobacteriales; family Nocardiaceae; genus Williamsia; species Williamsia sp. D3. Next base: position 248,352 of record NZ_AYTE01000031.1, read on the forward strand.
GGCCTGGCGAATGATCATGCGCCGCATACCCAACCGCTGGATGACGGTCATCGGCGACACCGCGCAGACCGGAGATCCGGCGGGCACCACGTCATGGGACGAAGTCCTCAGTCCCTACGTGGCACGGCGCTGGCGTAAGTACGACCTGACGGTGAACTACCGGACGCCCAGCGAGATCATGGCGGTGGCTGCCCCGATCCTCGAACGCATCGACCCCGACATGGCCGCCCCGAACTCGATCCGGTCGAGCGGCAAGGCCCCGACGTTCGAGCGGACGTCGGTCGACGACCTTCCGGCCACCGCGGCCAAGTTGGCCACGGCATCACTCGACGGCATAGCAGCGATCATTGCGCCGGACGGACTGGTGGACCAGATCAGGGCGGTGACCGGAGAGATCGAGAACTCACCCGAACTGTCGGTACTGACCGTGGCGCAGTGCAAGGGATTGGAGTTCGACCGCACAGTGGTGGTCGAACCGGCCATGATCGTCGGCCAGTCGGCACGCGGGTGGGGCGACCTCTACGTGGCGCTGACCCGGGCAACTCAGCAGTTGGCGATTGTGCACAACGCCGAGTTGCCCGAACCGCTCCGGGCGCCTGCTCAGACCGTGTGAACGATCAGGACGTCACACTTCGACTTGCGCGCAACATCGGCGGGCACCGAACCCAGCAGCCGTCCTGCAATCGAGTTCAGACCCTTGTTACCGACGACAAGCAGATCGGCCTTGCTGTCGGCAACGAGGTTCAGCAATGCGTCGACAGGTGATCCGACCACGGGCCGGGTGGAGATGTTGCCGCCCCCGGCGTTGGCCGCACGCTCGCGCGCCGTTCGCAGGATCTCTTCGGTGGGCGCAGATCCGTGGACCTGGTACGCCTCTTCCTTGAGCACATCCGAGACTGCGGAAACGTCACGATCGTCGGTCGGAAAGTAGGCGCAAGCGATGATCAGTTGCGCTTTGTCACCACTGATCGCGCCTGCCCGCTCAACCGCCTTCATCGACGATTCAGAACCATCGGTTCCCACAACGACGGTCTGGTATGCGCTCATCCATCCTCCATCAATGTTCTGTGTAGATCACGGGCGCCGACGATTGTCCGTGCCCCTGCCACCCCGGGCGGCATCTTCCGTGGAGAGGGTATCCCGTAACGGCCGTGCGATTACGTGGTATCGGCCGACGGGACCGTCAGACGTACCGTTGACCAGGAAGAACAGCCCATCGTCATGACGATCACAGTCGGCCGGGTTCAGCGGATTCCGGCTGCATCCATGCCACGCAGCTCCTTCTTGAGGTCTGCGATCTCGTCTCGCAATCGGCCCGCGAGCTCGAACTGCAGATCCCGAGCCGCATTCATCATCTGGTCCGTGAGTGCAGCGATGAGGTCGGCAAGCTCGGCACGAGGCATGGCCGAGACGTCGCGCGAGTCGAGGACACCCGAAGACGACGACGACCGGCCGGGCTCGCCCTGGGCCCTGCGACCGCGACTCGAGTTGCGCCCCGACCCGCCGATCGCGACAGCGTTGTCCTCGGCTTCCTCGTACACCTGGTCGAGGATGTCGGCAATCTTCTTGCGCAGTGGCTGCGGGTCGACGCCCATCTTCTTGTTGTAGGCGATCTGCTTCTCGCGACGGCGGTCGGTTTCGTCGATGGCGTTGCGCATCGAGTCGGTGATCTTGTCGGCGTACATGTGAACTTCACCGGACACGTTTCGCGCCGCACGCCCGATCGTCTGGATGAGGCTGGTGGTGCTGCGCAGGAACCCCTCCTTGTCGGCGTCGAGGATGGCCACGAGCGACACCTCGGGAAGGTCGAGCCCCTCGCGGAGCAGGTTGATACCGACCAGGACGTCGTATTCACCGGTGCGCAGCTGCCGGAGGAGTTCCACACGGCGAAGGGTGTCGACCTCCGAGTGGAGATACCGCACCCGGATGCCCAGCTCCAGCAGGTAGTCGGTGAGGTCCTCGGACATCTTCTTGGTCAGTGTGGTCACCAAGACGCGTTCGTCCTTGTCGGTGCGCAGCTTGATCTCGTGCACCAGGTCGTCGATCTGGCCCTTGGTGGGTTTGACCACCACCTGCGGATCGACCAGGCCGGTAGGCCGGATCACCTGTTCGACGAACTCACCGTTTGCCTGGCCCAGCTCATACGGGCCGGGCGTGGCCGACAAGTACACCGTCTGCCCGATCCGGTCGACGAACTCGCTCCACGTGAGTGGCCGGTTGTCCACGGCTGATGGCAGACGGAAACCGAAGTCCACCAGGTTGCGTTTACGCGACATGTCCCCCTCGTACATGGCGCCGATCTGCGGAACCGTGACATGCGACTCGTCGATGACAAGCAAGAAGTCCTCGGGGAAGTAGTCGATGAGTGTTGCCGGTGCGGTACCCGGACCGCGACCGTCGATGTGCCGCGAGTAGTTCTCGATACCCGAACAGAACCCGACCTGCCGCATCATCTCGACGTCGTAGTTGGTGCGCATCCGCAGGCGCTGTGCCTCGAGCAGCTTGCCCTTGCCCTCGAGTTCGGCGAGCCGCTCCTCGAGTTCGGCCTCGATCGAGGCGATGGCCCGCTCCATCCGGTCGGGCCCCGCGACGTAGTGCGTGGCCGGGAAGATGCGGAGGTTCTTGACCTGACGCACCACGTCACCGGTCAAGGGGTGCAGGTAGTACAAGGCCTCGATCTCGTCGCCGAAGAACTCGATCCTCACCGCCAATTCCTCGTACGACGGGATGATCTCGACGGTGTCGCCGCGTACCCGGAAGCTGCCGCGGGTGAAACTCACGTCGTTGCGGGTGTACTGCACGTCGACGAGCAGGCGCAGCAACGCATCCCGGTCGACCTCCTGGCCGACGTCCAGATGAACCGAACGGTCGAGATACGACTGCGGGGTACCGAGACCGTAGATGCACGACACCGAGGCGACCACCACAACATCCCGCCGCGACAGCAGGTTGAACGTGGCCGAGTGCCGCAACCGTTCGACGTCGTCGTTGATCGAGCTGTCCTTCTCGATGTAGGTGTCGGTCTGAGCGATGTACGCCTCGGGCTGATAGTAGTCGTAGTACGAGACGAAGTACTCGACTGCGTTGTGCGGCAACATGTCTCGCAGCTCGTTGGCGAGCTGCGCGGCAAGCGTCTTGTTGGGTGCCATCACCAGGGTCGGGCGTTGTACCTTCTCGATCAGCCAGGCCGTGGTCGCGGATTTACCGGTACCGGTGGCACCGAGCAGCACCACGTCCTTCTCTCCAGCACGCAGACGCCGCTCGAGTTCTTTGATCGCGGTCGGCTGGTCACCGGCCGGCTTGTGGTCACTGACCACCTGAAAAGGTGCGTGTGACCGCTCGATCTCCCCTACCGGCCGGAATTCCGAGTGCGCAACGACCGGATGTTCTGCTGCAAAAGCCATGTATCCAGAGTAAACGCGACGTCCGACATGCGGCGCCCTCCGAATGCGCCGTGCGCGAACACAGGAGACGCACCGGCTCGGCGTCGATCTCGTCGCGCCGCGGTGGGTTAGCGTGCTGCATGGCCGCGTTGCATCCACCCAAACACGAGGTTTTCGACGTCGCGGCGGGCACGAACACCGATCCGAAGGGCTTCCGGCGCCAGGTGGACACCTACCGGACCACCGACTTCGGGCTCTACATGGACCGCCCTGCCGACCACGCCGAGTTCCACCGCCTGCAGTCCTGGTTGCTCCCAGGATTCGGTCTACGCGTCAGCATCTTCCACTACCGAGCCGGCTTCGAGCGTGACCAGCGGCTCTACATCGACGTCGGGATGTTCACCGGTCCCGACGCACACGGCCGCTGGCATTCCGAGGACTGGTACCTCGACCTGGTCGACCGCCCCGGACGGCCGCTCGAGCTCGAGGACGTCGACGAGCTGTTCGACGCGCACGCGGCGTGGCTGTTGCCGCACGACCGGGCCGAGGCAGCAGTGCGCATCGCTGCACGCACGATGGCTGGTGCCGCCGAGCACAACCACGACGTCGAGTCCTGGCTGGCAGCGCAAGGCGCCGAACTGAGCTGGGACTGACGCGGGAAGCCCGGGTCGTTCAGGTCGGGGCAATCAGCTCGGTGGCAGCTCAGCTCGGGGTGGTCAGACGGATGGTGACCGCGCGGCCGGGATCGGCGTTGGCGTGCAGTCCGGGCGTCAGCGCCGGGAAACCCCCGTCGGCGAGGGCATCGTCGAGATCGGCCGGATCGACATCCGGGGCGAGCTGCACTTCGAAGTCGAGAACGTCGGCGGCCCTTTCCCCGGCGGATGCCGTTGGTCCGACATGGCTGACGCCCACGATCTTCTCCGCACCCAGAAGACGTAACCGATTGCTCAACCGGGTGGCCTGGAGCGACCACTCCGGGCGGTGATCCACCAGGTTCTCCGGCCGCCGGGCGCACGTCCGGCTGCGCACGTTGCGTTCGTAGGGAACAAGTCTCTCGTCCCACAGATGGTGGGCCAAGGCCGCCAGATCGTCGGGGCCACCACTGTTGTCGAGCCAGACGTCGGCGACGGCGCGGCGGTCCGCCTCGGAGGCCTGCGCCTTGATCCGCGCCCGGGCATCGGCTTCGGGCACACCGCGCTGGCCGGTCAACCGCGCCACCCTGTCCTCTTCGTCAGCATGGACGATGACCACGAGATGGAAGAAGGGAGCGCTGCCGTTCTCGACCAGTAGGGGTATGTCCTGGACCACCACGCGTCATCCGGGGCAGCCTCGAGGAGCTCGAACGCGCGGGCACCGACCAAGGGATGCGTGATGGCGTTGAGCTTTTTGCGTTGCTCGTCATCGACAAAGGCCTTGGCGGCCAAGGCTGCCCGGTCAAGACTCCCGTCCGCCGCCAGGATGTCGTCTCCGAAGGCCGCGACCAGCTGGGCCAGTCCGTCGGTGCCGGGAGCCACCACCTCGCGCGCGATCACGTCGGCGTCGATGATGTATGCGCCGCGATCGACGAGAGTGCGCGCCACCGTTGACTTGCCGGCTCCGATACCGCCGGTCAGACCTACTCGAATCACGTGGTCAGTGTCACAGATCGGCGAGTGCGCGTGCGCAGCAGGGTTGCGATCTGTGGCGCCGGCGGATCGTGGTCGAGTCCGTCAGGTCCTTGTTCGACGAGCGTGTCACGTATCGGAGCCGAACCATCAAGCGGTAGCGGTCACGTCGATATCAGCCACTGACACCCGACAACTCGTTCGGGGTGTTGTCCAGCTGGGTCTCCGCGATCTTGGTTCCGTTGGTGAGGTCGACCGCCACCAGCTTGTTGGCACTCGGATCGGTCACGTAGGCCACCGAATCCATGACAAAGAGCGTCGGGCGCGGGTCTTGCCACTCGACAGGTTCGGTCCAGTCCCCCACGGCTTCGATCTTTCGCGTGACCGCGGCGGTCTGCGGGTCGATCACGTGGATGTCTCCGTCGGTTCCGAGCACGAGCGCCTCCCCGTTGGGGCCGCGACCCAGTGAACGGAAGCTGTAGCTGGTGCCGAGTTCCACCAATTTCAGCTCACCTGACTCGGTGTTGGCCAAGGTGACCCGAGTGGGCCGTTCGAGCTCGGCATCTTTGTCCACCTTGTAGTCACCCAGTACCACCGGTGACGATTCCGACCCAGCCTGATTTCCGATTCGGCCGTAGGGATCAGGGCTGGTGACCTTCCGAATGTCGTTGCCCCGCACGACAAGCAGGCCATCCTGGCATCCGAAAGCGAGTGTTCCGGCGGCGGCCATCGCCTCACCGTGGACGCCTGGGCACTGGTCGTTGGTGGCCAGCACCGCGTTGTCCGGTCCCAGGATCTGGATGCCGTTACGCGACTCCTCGGTGCCGACAGTGGTCACCAACGTGCCGTCTTCACGGGCGACCGCAACACCGTGATGCGGAGGAACCTGGTGCTTTTCCGACTCGGCGTTGCCGCGGGACAGCTCCGCGGGGGGTACGACGTCGATCTCGCCGGTACCGTCAGAGAACAAGGTGATCCGGCCATCGTGCGGCACCACGTGGCCCGGCTCTTCGCCGCCGAACTTCAGGTCCGTCATCGCCGGCGGAGCAGTGTAGTAATGGCCGTGGTCGCCGTGCTGGCGCGTCCACGTTCCCATGTCGAAGACGGTGAAACCGTCTGACTGCGAGACGAACAGGTGCCGTCCGTCATCGGCCGGGTTGAGGCGGATGAAACCTTCGGTCTCCACCTCACCCACCGGCTCGAGCGACTCGGCATCGAGTACCTCGATGCCGTTCTCGTGTGTGTATGCCAACCGAGGAGTGGCCGATTGTTGTTCGACGGCAGACGAGGCCGCCACCGAACTCTGGGTTGAAGTCGAATCACTGGAACCGCCATCACTTCCACATGCGGCAAGCAAGCCAACCACCGAGAGGAGCGACACGATCTGTGGAGCACGAGTAGATTTCACGATTTGATGATCCTTGGTAATGATAATCATTGTCAAAACGCGATACGTGCATGTGCAGACACAAAAAAGCCCCCGGCCAGAAAGGCCGGGGGCGTTCTTGTCAGTGCTCTATCAGGCGTTGCCGGACAGCTTCTCGCGCAGAGCAGCGAGCTGCTCGTCGCTGGCAAGCGATCCACCACTCTTCGGCGCCGACGACGACGAGGAGGACGTCGCGGATGCGGCGTCACCACCGACCTTGTCAGCGGAATCCGACGAGTAGTCGGTCGGAGCGTTGGCAGCGGCCTCGGCGGCAGCGGCGAACTTCTCCATCTGAGCGGTGTGCATCTTGTGACGACGCTCGGCCTCGGCGTAGCGCGACTCCCACGCTTCCCGCTGCTTCTCGAAACCTTCGAGCCATTCGTTGGTCTCGGAGTCGAAGCCCTCGGGGAAGATGTAGTTGCCCTGCTCGTCGTAGCTGTCGGCCATGCCGTACTTCGACGGGTCGAACTCTTCGGTGTAGTCCTCGTTGGCCTGCTTGAGGCTCAACGAGATCCGGCGACGTTCGAGGTCGATGTCGATGACCTTGACCATCGCGTCGTCGCCGACTGCGACAACCTGATCCGGCACCTCGACGTGGCGCTCGGCCAGCTCCGAGATGTGGACGAGGCCTTCGATGCCCTCTTCGACGCGCACGAACGCACCGAACGGAACCAGCTTGGTGACCTTACCCGGCACGATCTGCCCGATGGCATGCGTGCGGGCGAACTGACGCCACGGATCTTCCTGAGTTGCCTTGAGCGACAACGAGACACGCTCGCGGTCGAGATCGACGTCGAGAACCTCGACGGTGACCTCGTCGCCCACTGCGACAACCTCGGACGGATGATCGATGTGCTTCCAAGACAGCTCGGAGACGTGCACCAGGCCGTCGACGCCGCCGAGATCGACGAATGCGCCGAAGTTGACGATCGAGGACACGACGCCCTTGCGGACCTGGCCCTTCTGGAGCTGGTGCAGGAACTCGCTGCGCACCTCGGACTGCGTCTGCTCCAGCCACGCGCGGCGCGACAGGACGACGTTGTTCCGGTTCTTGTCCAGCTCGATGATCTTGGCTTCGATCTCCTTGCCGATGTACGGCTGCAGATCGCGCACGCGACGCATCTCCACCAGCGATGCGGGGAGGAATCCGCGCAGACCGATGTCCAGGATCAGGCCGCCCTTGACGACCTCGATGACGGTGCCCTTGACGGCCTCGTCCTTTTCCTTGAGCTCTTCGATGGTGCCCCACGCACGCTCGTACTGAGCGCGCTTCTTGGACAGGATCAACCGACCCTCTTTGTCCTCCTTGGTGAGGACGAGTGCTTCCACCTCATCGCCGACGCTGACAACCTCGCTGGGGTCGACGTCGTGCTTGATGGACAGTTCGCGGGACGGGATCACTCCCTCGGTCTTGTAACCGATGTCGAGCAGCACTTCGTCGCGGTCAACCTTGACGATGGTGCCCTCGACGATGTCGCCATCATTGAAGTACTTGATAGTGGCATCGATGGCGGCAAGAAAATCCTCAGCCGAGCCGATATCGTTAACGGCTACTTGTGGTGAGGTAATGGTCGTGGACGGCATATGTTAGATGGCTCCGGACAGGTTGGGTTGTAGGGACAGTAATGCGGGATCAACAGTGGCCACAGATGAGTGACCGGCATGAAGAACCACGCGGGCTCAGGCACGCGCGTGTCTGAGGATACGCCAGGCCCGCTGGGCTGGGCAAATACCCCGAAACCACAACACCTGATGCGCACCAGAATCGACTCGCGAACCAGCGTATCGGCGAATCGCCGCTGGTGGGACGCCGATGCGGAGAATTACCACGAGGAGCACGGGGCTTTCCTCGGTGCCGAAAGCGCCGACGGAGACTTCGTCTGGTGCCCCGAAGGGCTGCGCGAAGAGGACGTCCGACTGCTCGGGGAGGTCGCCGACCGTGACGTTCTCGAGGTGGGTTGTGGTTCCGCGCCGTGCAGTCGTTGGCTTGCCGCGCAGGGCGCGCGGGTGATCGGCCTGGACCTCTCCCGAGAGATGCTGCGGCGCGGGCAGGTGGCCATGGCCCGGGGCGGTCCACAGCCAGGGCTCGTCCAAGCCGGCGCCGAGCAGCTGCCGTTTGCCGACAACGTCTTCGACATCGTCTGCTCGGCGTTCGGCGCCGTCCCGTTCGTGGCCGATTCGGCCGGGGTGATGGCGGAGGTGGCGCGGGTGCTCAAACCGGGTGGCCGGTGGGTTTTCTCGGTCAACCACCCGATGCGGTGGGCCTTTCCGGACGACCCAGGGCCTGCCGGCCTGACCGTGATGCTCCCCTATTTCGACCGGACCCCGTATGTCGAGACCGAGAGCGATGGCACCGTCAGTTACGTCGAGCACCATCGGACGTTGGGCGACCGCATCCGGGAGATCCGCGACGCCGGCCTGCTTCTCGTCGATCTGATCGAGCCGGAGTGGCCGGAGGGTTTCGACCAGGAGTGGGGCCAGTGGAGTCCACTGCGCGGTCACTACTTCCCGGGCACCGCGATCTTCTGTTGCGACAAACCGGGTTAGAAGCGCTCCAGGACGGCGGCTGTGAACTCCTCGGTCGTGGCCGCCCCTCCCAGATCGGGAGTACTGACACCACCGGCGATCACGGACTCGACCGCATCGCGAATCGCGCCCGCCGCGTCGGCCGCTGCGCCGTCCCTGGTTCGCGCGGCCTGCCAGTCCAGCAGCAGCGCCGCCGAACCGATGATGCCCACCGGGTTGGCCAGGCCTCGTCCGGCGATGTCGGGGGCAGCCCCATGCGCGGCCTGCGCCATCGCCTTGTCGGCCGAGCTGTTCACCGACGCGGCTGTACCGAGCGAACCGGCCAGCTCCGCGGCGAGGTCGGACAGGATGTCGCCGAAGAGGTTCTCGGTGACCACCACATCGAACTCGTGTCCTCGACGGACGAGGTGCGCAGCCATGGCATCGACGTGTTGCTCGTCGACCTCGACCTCCGGGTACTGCCTGCCGACGTCACGACACACGTCCCGGAACAATCCGGTTGTCATCGTCAGCACATTCGCCTTGTGCACGATGGTCACCCGTTTTCGACGGGTCATCGCGAGTTCGAACGCGGACACCGCAATTCGTGTCGACGCCTCTCGGGTGACCACCCCGACCGCCAACGCCACATCCGGTGTCGGCATGAACTCCCCCGTGCCCCGCGCCATGTTTCGGTCTGCGTACAGCCCTTCGCTGTTTTCGCGCACGATGATCAGATCCATCCGCGGGTTCACCGCCGGTATCCCCGAATAGGCCTTTGCCGGACGGATGTTGGCGAACAGATCGAAGCGTTTGCGGATGACGGCGCCTGGCGTCAATCCGGTGCGGTGCTCCGGCGGATACCCCGCCGAATCGTGCGGCCCGAGTATCCACATCTCCAATTCGTCCAGGGCAGCCAGCGTTTTCTGCGGGATCGCATCCCCGTACGACTCGATGGCGGCGCGTCCGATGTCGAGCGGTACCCACTCGACTGCGCGACCGGCGGCACCGACCGCCGCTTCCACGATCCGGGCCGCTGCAGGCACCACTTCCGGCCCGATTCCGTCGCCGTCGATCAGGCCGATCCGATACGGGTGTGTCATGGCACCGATGCTCCCAGACCTGCCTGCTGCGACACTTGGCCACATGCCGAACGAAGCACTGGGCAACAGCTCTCACTGGGGTTTGTTCACTGCATCCGTCGAATCCGACGGATTGCGTGTTATCCCGGACACCGACGATCCCGACCCTTCGGCCCTGCTCGGCAACATCCCGGCATCACTCGACACCCGTGCACGCATCCTGCATCCGTACGTCCGCCGCGGATGGCTAAACGACGGACCGGGTGCAGGCGCACGGGGCGACGATGAGTTCGTGGAGGTGACCTGGGACCACGCGCTCGACCTGGCCGCACGCGAATTGGAGCGTGTGCGTTCCACATTCGGCAACACCGCGATCTTCGGTGGCTCGTACGGCTGGGCAAGCGCGGGCCGCTTCCACCATGCACAGAGCCAACTGCACCGGTTCCTCAACTGCCTCGGCGGATATACCAGGTCACGGCACACGTACAGCCACGGAGCGTCGGAGACATTGCTCCCCCATGTGGTCGGCGGCCTGGAGCCGTTGTACGAGCCGACCACCTGGCAGGTGATGAGTGAACACACCGAGTTGTTCGTGTGTTTCGGCGGGATCCCCGCCAAGAACTTCCAGATCAACGCCGGCGGGGTCAGCAAACACATCGTCCGAGGTGCCATCGACGTCGCACGTGAGGGCGGTGCCGAGTTCGTCTTGATCAGCCCGCTGGCGGACGACCTCGAATTACAACCGCGGGACCAGTGGATACCCGTCACCCCGGCGAGCGACACCGCCCTGATGCTGGCGCTGTGCTGGGTGCTTCTCGACGAGAAGCTGTGGGACAAAGAGTTTCTCGACGACCATTGCGCGGGTACCGAACGATTCGCCGACTACCTCTGCGGTCGGTCGGACGGCGTGGTCAAAGACGCACGCTGGGCAGCGCAGATCTGCGGTATCGACGCCGCGACCATCACGGCACTGGCACGACGGATGGCGTCGTCGAGGACCATGGTGACCACGTCGTGGTCGCTGCAGCGGGCATCATTCGGCGAACAGCCCCTGTGGGCCTCCATCGCACTGGCCGCGTTCCTCGGTCAGATCGGACTGCCCGGTGGGGGTTTCGGGCACGGTTACGGCTCGACGGGAGGGATGGGCGCCGCCAAACTCCCGTACGACCTGCCCACGTTTCGTCAGGGCTACAACCCGGTGCGTGAGTTCATCCCGGTCGCCCGCATCGCAGACATGCTGTTGCACCCCGGTGAGAGCTACGAATTCAACGGCACGACTCTGAACTACCCGGACGCCCGCCTGATCTATTGGGCCGGCGGCAACCCGTTCCACCATCACCAAGATCTCGGGCGCCTCCGACGCGCGTTCGGGCGACCCGAGACCGTCATCGTGCACGAACCGTTCTGGACGGCGACCGCACGCCACGCCGACATCGTGTTTCCGGTGACCACCACACTCGAACGAAACGACATCGGCTGCGGGCGTTTCGACGAGGCGATGGTTGCCATGCGACAGATCGCCTCTCCCGTCGGTGAGTCGATGAACGACTACGACGTGTTCTCCCACCTGAGCAAACAACTCGGAGTCCACGAAGAGTTCACCGAGAATCTGGACGAACTCGGCTGGCTGGAGAAGATGTACGAGCAGTGGCGTGCGGTGACTCCCGACCAGTACCGGCCCCGAGAAGACTTCGCGCAATTCTGGGAGAAGGGTCGCCTTGATCTTGGCGGCGCGATGGCCGGCCACGTGATGTACCAGGACTTCCGCAACGACCCCATCGCCCACCCGTTGGCGACCCCGAGCGGCCTGATCGAGATCGTCTCGGACACCATCGACGATTTCGGGTACGACGACTGCCCGCCGCATCCGGCCTGGCTTGCGCCGCCAGAAGTGGCCGGGCTCGGCTCGGGTCGGTACCCGCTGTGCCTTGTCGCCAACAACCCGAAGACGAGGCTGCACAGCCAGCTCGACCACGGCGCGTACAGCGCGGCCTCGAAAGTGCAGGGGCGAGAACCGATTCGCCTCCACCCCGACGATGCCGCAACGCGCTCGATCAACGAAGGCGATGTTGTGCTGGTCCGCAGCGAGACTGCGCAGATGCTGGCCGGAGCGGTGCTCGACGACAACGTTGCACGGCATGTCGCACAGATTTCCACGGGAGCCTGGTACGACTACAGCGCACCGAACGTCGCCGACTGTGTGCACGGTAATCCGAACGTACTCGCTCCTGACGTGGGCACCTCACGGCTCGCGCAGGGCTCGACCGGACAATTGGTGAGGGTCCAGATAGAGAGATACGACGGCGACCGTGCACCTGTTGTCGTGCATGACCACCACGCGTGGTCGAGGCAGCAATGACGCGGCGACAATCCACCCGTCGGGCCGTTTCTGCTGCGCCGCTCAGCTTTTGGACAAAACCCGGACGAGGTGAGCGCTGATGGCACATTCGATAGAGCTGATCTTCGACGAGAACACCGACACCGTCATCGGTGAACAGTGGGCCGCGCTGACCGAAGCGGGTCTTCCCAGTCAGGGCAACATCCGGTCGACGTCCAATCGCCCGCACGTCACCCTTGTAGCCGCGGAGTCGATCGACCCCGCCATCGACTCGACTCTCGTAGCGATGACGGATGTGGTGGGGATGTCCGTAGACATCGGCGCCCTGCTGATCTTCAGGGGGCGACGCGCCACTGCGGCGCGTCTCGTGGTGCCGTCACTGCCGTTGCTGCACCTGCATGCGGCCGTCTATCGCGCGGCCGCCGTGCACATGACGGGTGAACCCCTGCAGCATGTGACGCCGGGGAGTTGGACCCCACATGTGACGCTCGCGCGTCGACTCGACCATGGGCAGATCGCCGAGGTCGCTGCAACACTCAACAATTCGCCCGATACCTTCACCGCCACCGTGGCCGGGTTGCGACGGTGGAACGGTGACAGCCGCGAGGAGTTCCACCTACTCCCCAGAGCCTGAGTGGTGGCCGCCGGGCGCGCAGGTCAGTGCGCGACGAGCCTGGCGATCGCACTCAAAGGCAACGGCAGCCACGAAGGCCGGTGCCGCGCCTCGTACACCGCTTCGTACACGGCCTTGTCCAGTTCGTACGCCCGCAACAGCGCCGACGATGCGCGCGGATCTGTCCCGGTGACCGCTGCGTAGCCGTCACAGAATGCCGACGAGTTACGTTCGACCCACTCACTGGCGCGGAACTCACGCTGGTGAGTTCGATTGGGCGACTTCTCTCCCAGCAGGTGGTGTCCTGCGTAGTCGAACGACCGCAGCATTCCCGCAACATCGCGTAGCGGGCTGTCAGGTTTGCGACGATCCGCAACCGACTTCACCGGCTCGCCCTCGAAGTCGATGAGCAGCCACTTCCAGGGCGTCCGCAAGACCTGGCCGAGATGGAGGTCACCGTGCACCCGCTGGATCGTGGTCGGGCCGGCCTGTGCGGCCTCGTCGTACACGCGGAGCACGCCATCGCGGTACTCGGCAATGTCAGGGATGGCTTCGGCGGCCGCATCGAGCCGAGCGCGCATCTCATCGATCGCGAGGTCGGAAGCCTGGCGCTCTTCGGTTCCGAGACTCGCTGCGAGGTCGGCATGTACGTGTGCCACCGCGGCACCGAGACGTTCTGCGTCACCCGCGAAGTCGCTGCCGAGTTCTGCTGCGTGCAGATCGGCTTCGGCGAAGAGATCCCGCACACTGACCAGCGCCATACTCCAGCCGTCGGCGGCGTTCTCGACGAATTCTTGAGCCATGCCCAACGTCGTGGTCTCACCGTCGATCTTGGTCTCGACCCAGCCACGCAGAGCGGCGACGTGCTCACACCCCACCTCGCTGAGCGCCCGATGGAGTTCCACATCGGGATTGATCCCGACTTCAACCTGGCGAAAGGCCTTGAACAGCAGGGACTCTCCGTACACCACCGACGTGTTCGACTGTTCCACACCCAGACTTCGGCCCGTATCGGCGAGGTCGATGGTGACGTCGGGCAACGTCCGGAACGCCAGCGGTCCGAGGTCTTCCTGACCGGCCAGCGCGGTGAGGTACCGGGCGAGGATCTCCGGGTCGTGCAATCCGTCGTACCCCGCAGCGACATCCGACGGTGGTTCGGGCAGCGACCAGGTCAGCAGTGGGTCGGACAAATGTGTCCGGAACCCGAGCGGGATCTGATAACGCTGCTGCGGACCCGCATCAAAATCTACTTCGACCAGTACATGCTCAGCGGCGAAACCCTCCTCGTCGAGGAGTGGAACGCGCAACACCACCCGAACCTGGGCAATCGTTCGGTCCTTGCCGGAGAACCAGCGCTGACTCGGTAGCCAGCTCCGGAGATCGACGGCGAGCTGTTCATCGCTGGGTACGGGGGTGGTCATGGCTGCACCGCCGCCTCTGCTTCGCTGCTGAGTGGATACCCCGGGGCGACATTGGCGTCAGCCGGATCGGGCTGCAGGGCAAACCAATAGAACCCGTGACCCGGCAAGGTGACCATGTAGTCGTGGCCCTCGATCTTCGGGAACGGGATCGATCCCGTCAGTTCCACCGGTATCCGGCCGTCGAACGGCGAGAGATCGAGGATGACCGCCTGCGGGAAACGAGACAGGTTGTTCACACACAAGATCACGTCGCTGGAACGACGTTCCTCGTTCGACGGGGCGAGTTCACGCAGATACGTCAGCACGGACGGGTTGTTGTTACCGAGTTCGGTGAACGTCCCGAGGCCGAATGCCGGGTGCTGCTTGCGTACCTCGATCATCCGCCTGGTCCAGTGCAGCAGGGTATTCGTGGAATTCATCTGCGCTTCCACGTTCACCGACTGGAAGCCGTAGGTGGGATCCATGATCACCGGCAGATACATCCGGGCCGGATCGGTACGGGAGAACCCAGCGTTGCGGTCCGGCGTCCACTGCATGGGGGTACGAACCGAATCCCGGTCGCCGAGCCAGATGTTGTCGCCCATGCCGATCTCGTCGCCGTAATACAACATCGGCGAACCCGGCAGACTCAGTAGCAGCGCCGTGAACAGCTCGAGCTGATTTCGGTCGTTGTCGAGCAGCGGCGCGAGGCGACGGCGGATCCCGATGTTCGCCTTCATCCGAGGGTCTTTCGCATACTCGGAGTACATGTAGTCGCGCTCCTCGTCGGTGACCATCTCGAGGGTCAACTCGTCGTGGTTGCGCAGGAAGATCGCCCACTGGGCCGATTTCGGGATCGCAGGTGTCTGAGCCAGGATCTCCGAGATGGGGAACCTGTTCTGTCGCCGAACGGCCATGAATATGCGTGGCATCAACGGGAAATGGAATGCCATGTGGCATTCGTCGCCCTCCTCGGGTTCACCGAAGTAATCCACCACATCTGCAGGCCACTGGTTGGCCTCGGCCAGCAACACGCGGCCGGGGTACTCGTCGTCGACGACCTTGCGGCAACGCCGCAAGAACTCGTGCGTCTCCGAGAGGTTCTCGCAGTTGGTGTCCTCGCGCTCGAACAGGTACGGCACAGCGTCGAGGCGGAAGCCGTCGATGCCCAGGTCGAGCCAGAACCGCATCACGTCGATCATCGCGGTCGCGACTTCGGGGTTGTCGTAGTTGAGATCGGGCTGATGGGAGAAGAATCGATGCCAATAGTATTGGCCGCGAACAGGATCCCACGTCCAGTTGGAGATCTCGGTGTCGACGAAGATGATCCGGGCGTCGGAGTAGCCCGAGTCGTCGTCGGCCCACACGTAGTAGTCGCCGTACGGACCATCGGGGTCGGTGCGTGATTCCTGAAACCACTGGTGGGTGTCCGACGTGTGGTTCATGACCAGGTCGGTGATGATCCGGATCCCCCGGCGATGAGCCTGCTCGAGGAGCTCGACGAAGTCGTCCACCGTGCCGAATTCGGGCAGCACCGTACGGAAATCCCGGATGTCGTAGCCACCGTCACGCAACGGGGAGTCGTAGAACGGCGGCAACCACAAGCAATCGACGCCCAGCCACGAAATGTAGTCGAGTTGCTCGATCAGGCCGCGAAGATCGCCGACGCCGTCGTTGTTGGAGTCATTGAAGGCTCGAACCAGCACCTCATAGAACACCGCTTTCTTGAACCAGTCGTTGTCGACGCGCAACGGCTTCGCATGAGCGAAGTCGTCGGACTGCGCTTCGACCAGATGGCCGTCGGCAGTGTGCTCGGCGTCGCCCGTGTCCGGTGGCGGCACCGGCGGTTCGAGCGGGTTCAGGGAGTTCTCCAGCGGCATGCACACCTCGTCGATCGGCTCGGCGGTTGACGTGACCAACCCTACGTGCTGAACGCAGTGTTGGTTCGGGTCGCACATACCCGGATTCCGCCGAACCCACACATCCGCTACCGCAAAGCCGATATGCGCTGGCCGACGGCCGCCCCGGGCGGCATCTCACCCGGCGAACACCGACCTCGAGCCGAACACCAACGGCTCAGCGCCGAAAGAGCTTGTTACCCAACCAGACCAGAGGATCGTATTTGCGGTCCACAACGCGTTCCTTCATCGGGATCAGTGCATTGTCGGTGATCTTGATGTGCTCCGGGCATACCTCGGAACAACACTTGGTGATGTTGCACAGCCCCAGTCCGTGCTCGTCCTGGGCCGAATCGCGACGTTCGGCGACGTCGAGCGGGTGCATGTCCAGTTCGGCGATCCTCATCAGGTAGCGGGGGCCTGCGAACTGCTCCTTGTTCTCCTCGTGATCGCGGACCACGTGGCAGGTGTCCTGGCAGAGAAAACACTCGATGCACTTGCGGAACTCCTGGGAGCGCTGGACGTCCACCTGCTTCATCCGGTACTCCCCCGCCTTGAGGCCCGGCGGCGGCGTGAACGACGGGATCTCACGGGCCTTCTGGTAGTTGAACGACACGTCGGTGACGAGGTCCCGGATCACCGGGAACGTGCGCAACGGGGTGACGGTGATGACGTCCGCTTCGGTGAAGGTCGACATCCTGGTCATGCACAACAGCTTTGGCCGACCGTTCACCTCAGCCGAGCACGAGCCACACTTGCCTGCCTTGCAATTCCAGCGCACGGCCAGATCGGGCGTCTGGGTGGCCTGGAGCCGGTGGATGATGTCGAGTACCACCTCGCCCTCGTTCACGTTGACGGTGAAGTCCTGCAGCTCTCCGCCCTCGATGTCCCCCCGCCAGATCCGGAAGTTGGCGTCATACCCCATGTCGAATCTCCTGCCTCGTCGGAGCTGAGTGCACGGTCATGCCCCGGCGCCGGCATTCGGATGCCCCGAGATCTCGTCGGCCGTGTAGTACTTCTCGATCTCGTCGAAGTCGAAGAGTTCGAGTAGTTCTGGCCGAATCTGGGTCTGCTCTTTCTTGCGGACCGAGACCTCCGGAACCGGATCGTCGCCTGACCCGTCGGCGGTACAGACCAGCAGTGTGTTGCGCCAGGACGAGTCCATCCCCGGGTAGTCGTCGCGGGTATGGCCGCCGCGGCTCTCGGTACGCATCAGCGCGGCCTTCGCCACGCATTCGCAGACGATCAGCATGTTGCGCAGGTCGACTGCCAGATGCCACCCAGGATTGAACTGGCGATGACCCTCCACCTGCATGCCGGGGAGCCGACCGCGGATCTCGGCGAGGACTTCGATGGCCTGCTCGACCTCGTCGGCCTTGCGAATGATGCCGACGAGGTCGTTCATCGCCTGCTGGAGGTCGGTCTGCAGCGTGTACGGATTCTCGGGCTTGCCCTCGGCGGGTGGATCAAAAGGCGCGAGCGCGAATTTGGCTGCCCGGTCGATGTCGTCGTCGAACACCTTCGGGTGTGACTCGAGCGACTCCACGTACGCCGCGGCCCCGAGTCCGGCCCGACGACCGAACACGAGGAGATCGGACAACGAGTTGCCGCCGAGTCGATTCGACCCGTGCATCCCGCCCGAGCACTCGCCTGCCGCGAACAGACCCCGAACCGCAGCCGCACCGGTATCGGGGTCCACCTCGATACCGCCCATCACGTAATGACACGTGGGTCCCACTTCCATCGGCTCGGCGGTGATGTCCACGTCGGCCAGTTCCTTGAACTGATGATGCATCGACGGCAGGCGCCGGATGATCTCGTCTGCCGGCATCCGCGAGGCGATGTCGAGGAACACCCCTCCGTGTGGCGTGCCGCGTCCGGCCTTGACCTCTTCATTGATGGCCCGGGCGACTTCATCTCGAGGCAAGAGGTCGGGAGTCCTGCGGGCACTGTCGTTGTCGGCCAGCCACTCGTCGGCCTCTTCCTCGGTCTCGGCGTACTGGCCCTTGAACACCGGCGGGATGTAGTCGAACATGAACCGCTTGCCGTCGGTGTTCTTGAGAACACCGCCATCGCCGCGCACACCCTCGGTCACCAGGATTCCCTTGACGCTGGGAGGCCAGACCATCCCCGTCGGGTGGAACTGGATGAACTCCATGTTGATCAAGCTCGCGCCTGCCCGCAGTGCCAGGGCATGCCCGTCACCGGTGTACTCCCATGAATTGGAGGTGACCTTGAACGACTTCCCGATCCCGCCGGTCGCCAGCACCACCGCCGGCGACTCGAACAGGATGAACCTGCCCGACTCCCGCCAATACCCGAAGGCCCCCGATATGGCGTCGCCGTCCTTGAGCAGTTCGGTGATCGTGCACTCGGCGAACACTTTGATACGAGACTCGTAGTCGCCGGTGGCCGCGAAGTCTTCCTGCTGCAAGGAGACGATCTTCTGCTGCATGGTGCGGATCAGCTCCAGCCCCGTGCGGTCGCCGACATGCGCCAGGCGGGGATAGGTGTGCCCTCCGAAATTGCGCTGGGAGATCCGGCCGTCCTCGGTCCGGTCGAACAGCGCACCGTAGGTCTCCAGTTCCCAGACCCGGTCCGGCGCCTCTTTGGCGTGCAACTCGGCCATCCGCCAGTTGTTGAGGAACTTGCCCCCGCGCATGGTGTCCTTGAAGTGCGTCTGCCAGTTGTCCTTCGAGTTGGCGTTACCCATCGACGCCGCGCAACCGCCTTCGGCCATCACGGTGTGCGCCTTGCCGAACAGCGATTTGCAGACCACCGCCACCGAATGGCCTCGTTCTCGGGCCTCGATGACCGCACGCAGGCCTGCGCCACCGGCGCCGATGACCACGACGTCGTACTGATGGCGTTCTGTTTCGGTCATCTACAGCTGACTCCTCCGGGCTGACGACAGGGACGTATGTGGATCGATCGCTCGAAAGGTGCTGTGTGGCAAGGGATCAACCCACGAAACGCAGATCGGAGATCGTGCCACTGGCAACGAGCATCACGTAGAAATCGGTGAGGACAAGCGTGCCCAGGGTGATCCAGGCGAACTGCATGTGCCGGGTGTTGAGCTTGGACACCTGTGTCCACACCCGGTATCGGATGGGGTGGGCGGAAAAGTGTTTCAGGCGGCCACCGGTGACATGACGGCAGGAATGGCACGAGATCGTGTAGATCCAAAGCAGAACCACGTTGACGATCAGGATCACGTTGCCGAGACCGAAACCGAAACCCCCACCTTTGCCATGGAATGCCGTGAGAGCGTCGTAGGTGTTAATCACCGAGACGATGACCGCCGCGTAGAAGAAATACCGATGCGCGTTCTGGATGATCAGCGGAAGCCGCGTCTCCCCCGTGTAGCGACTGTGTGGCTCGGCAACCGCGCACGCCGGCGGCGAGAACCAAATCGAGCGGTAGTAGGCCTTGCGGTAGTAATAGCAGGTCAATCGGAAACCGAGCAGGAACGGCAACACCACGAACCCCAGCGGAATCCAGATGGGTAGTTCAGGGAACGGGGTGCCGAAGTGACTCGAACCGGGCACGCACGACTCGCTGAGACAGGGTGAATAGAACGGCGTGAGGTAGTGATAGTCCTCGACCCAGTACGCACTGCGGACGAACGACCGCACCGTGGCGTAGATGATGAACGCGGAGAGTCCCAGCACCGTCAGCAGGGGCGGAACCCACCACCGGTCCTCGCGGAGGGTGCGCACCAAGATGCGTGCCCGGCCCGGCGAAAAGACTCCCGTTGTGCCCCGCTCAGTCGCGGGGGCGCTCACATCGTCCGCTCACGCGAGTGGAAACCCAGCCCTTCGTCTTGTGCGCCCAGCCATGCCGACTCGTCGGACTTGCTGTCGGGTACGTACACCACGTCGGACTTGTTGACCGGTGGCCGCAGCATGCGCGGGGGCGACTGCTCGAAATCGTGCAGGTCGATCTCGAGCCGGTCGAGATCATTGGTCAGCCGGCGCACCGCGTCGGCGTCCCCGTACTGCAATTTCAGCGCGACGATGTGGTGCCGCAGAGCTCCGATGCTGTGATGGAGTTCGTTCATACCGGCTGATGCCATGTCCATACCTCCAAGCGATGTGTGACTTCAACCACACTACTGGGGGTACCGCTGGATTCTCGGCTTTTTCCCAATGTGTCCGGCTACGCGTCGAATGCGCGGGCCTTCGCGAGGAGAACGTCTCGCTCCCTTCGGTTTCCGGTCATCCCCGCAGCGGTCAGCAATTCGGTGCGTGCCTCATCAACCCGCCCGAGTTGCCCCAGGAGCTCGCCGCGCACCGCCGGAAGCAGGTGCGAGCGCGCCAACGTACCGTCTGCGACGAGTCCGTCGACGATGTCGAGTGCTGCCGCCGGGCCAGAGGCCATCGACACCGCGACAGCTCGATTGAGCTCGATGACGGGAGACGGTGACAGGCGACCGAGCGCCTCGTAGAGCAGGACAATGCGTGACCAGTCGGTGTCGTCGGCGGTCGGCGCACTGGCATGGCATTCGGCCAGCGCCGCCTGCAGACCGTAGGGACCGCGTCCGCGACCGCATGCGTCTGCGCGAGCCAGCGCCGCGACGCCGCGACGGATCTGAGTACGATCCCACCGACTGCGGTCTTGGTCGGCCAGCAGGATCGGCGAACCGTCCCGTGCAGCGCGAGCGGCAAAACGGGATGCCTGGAACTCCATCAACGCCACGAGCGAGTGCACCTCGGGTTCGTCGGGAACAAGTCCTGCCAGGATCCGGCCGAGCCGCAACGCCTCGTCGCACAACTCGGTTCGGATCCACCGATCGCCGGACGACGCCGCGTAACCCTCGTTGAACACCAGGTAGATCACACTGAGCACGGCGGAGAGCCGGCGCGGATAGTCCTCGCGGGGCGGCACCTCGAACGGCACCCGAGCCGCGCTGAGCGTCTTCTTCGCGCGCACGATGCGCTGCTGAACGGTGGACGTGGACACGAGGAACGCCTTGGCGATCTCTTCGGCGGTGAGACCACCGACGACTCTCAACGTCAGAGCGATCTGGCCCTCCCGCGACAGCACCGGGTGGGCGGAGACGAAGACCAGTCGCAACACGTCGTCGTCGATGTGGTCGGGGTCCCACTCGAGGTCGGCATCTGGCCTGGAGTCCAGGTCGCGGGCCATCTCCACATACTTCGCGTCGAGACGTTCCTGCCGACGCCAGCCATCAACTGCCCTGCGCTTGGCCACGGTGGTGAGCCAGGCGCCCGGATTTCGCGGGACACCCGACTCCGACCACTGCGTCAGCGCCTGGATCAGCGCTTCCTGCGCAAGGTCCTCGGCGACACCGACATCACCCACCAACCGTGCCAGGGTGGCGATGATCTTGGCTGCCTCCATACGCCACACCGCGTCGACGGTGCGGTGGATGGCTTCCGGCGAACTCACCTGCGCTCAGATCAGCTGGTGCGCTGATCGAGCTCCTCGCGCCACTTCTCTTCCTTCTGAATCCACTCGTTGTCGGCCGGGAAGTCCTCGACCTCGGTGACGCGGCGCACCTCGAGCTTCACACCCGGACCCAGCGGGCAGCGCGAAGCCCATTGCGCCGCTTCCTCTTTGCTCGCGACCTGCAGGATCCAGAAGCCGCTGAAGAGTTCTTTCGCCTCGGCGTACGGGCCGTCGGTGACCACGGGCGGGTCGGAGTCGAAGTCCACCACGAAGCCTTCTTCAGCGCCCGAGAGGCCTTCACCGGCGAGCAGTACCCCCGCCTTCATCAGCGACTCGTTGTACGCCCCCATGGCGGCGATGATCTCCTCGAAGTCCATCGACTTGCTCGCCTCGATGGCTTCTTCAGTGGTCCGCATGATCAGCATGTAGCGCATTGTGTTCTCCCTGTTCCGTGTGATCGCAGGGTGTCCCTGCGAGAGTTCCGTTTGAGGTTCTCAGCCATACGTCGAACGACGATCCGTCAGATCGACACGGATCCGAAAAAACTTCGGGCGGTCCACTGACCGTCAGTGCGCGGCCTCGTCCCATGACCGGCCGTAGCCGATCGACACGTCCAACGGCACCGACAACTCGATCGCCCCACCCATCTTTGCGCGGACGAGCGACTCCAGTTGCTCTTTCTCACCCGGCGCGACCTCGAACACCAACTCGTCGTGCACCTGCAGCAACATGCGCGACGTCAGGTTCTGTTCTGCGAGCGCCCGTTGAACGTCGATCATGGCGACCTTGATGATGTCGGCCGCCGTGCCCTGGATGGGCGCGTTGAGCGCCGCACGCTCGGCGACGTCGCGCCGTTGCCGGTTGTCGCTGTTGAGGTCGGGCAGGTAGCGACGGCGACCGAACAAGGTGGACGTGTACTCGTTGCGGCGGGCCTCTTCGACGGTTTCGTGCAGGTAGTCGCGCACACCGCCGAACCGGGTGAAGTAGGCCTCCATCTGTTCTTTGGCTTCGCTCGTGCTGATCTTGAGCTGTGCCGACAAGCCGAAGGCACTCAGGCCGTACGCGAGCCCGTAGCTCATCGCCTTGACCCGTCGGCGCATGTCGGGGGTCACCTCGTCGATCGGCACGCCGAAAGCACGAGATCCGACGAAGCTGTGGAGGTCCTCACCGGTGTTGAAGGCCTCGATCAATCCGGCGTCGCCGGACAGATGTGCCATGATCCGCATCTCGATCTGGCTGTAGTCGGCGGTCATCAACGTCTCGAAACCCGAACCCACGACAAACCCCTGGCGAATCTGACGGCCGGCATCGGTACGGACCGGGATGTTCTGGAGGTTCGGCTCGGTGGACGACAACCGTCCGGTCGCCGCGATGGTCTGGTTGAAGGTGGTGTGCACCCGTCCGTCGTCCGAGACGGACTTCAGCAGTCCGTCAACCGTGACCTTGAGCCGTGTGGCGTCCCGGTGCGCCAGAAGATGTTCCAGGAACGGGTGCCCCGTCTTCTCGAACATCGCGAGCAGCGCATCGGCGTCGGTGGTGTACCCGGTCTTGGTCTTCTTGGTCTTGGGCATCTCGAGTTTGTCGAACAGTACAACCTGCAACTGCTTGGGCGATCCCAGGTTGATCTGCTCGCCGATCACCTCGTAGGCCGCTTCCGCGGATTGGCGCACCCGCGCAGCGAATCCTGACTCGAGATCCTCGAGATGTGCTGAATCGATGGCGATGCCGGCTGCTTCGAGTTCGGCCAGGACAAAGAGCAGTGGCAGCTCCATGTCCGTCAGGAGTGAGGCCGAGTCGATCTTCGCCAACTCCTCGTCGAAGCGGTCGGCCAGCTCACCGACGGCTTGGGCCTGCAGCATCGCCTGGTCGGCCGCGGCCTGTGCGCCGGAATCCTCGTCGAGCAACGAGAGCTGACCGTCGTCGGGGGCGGCGTCGGCGCGCAGTTCACGCCGGAGGTACCGCAGGGCGAGGTCGTCGAGGTTGAACGATCGCTGGCCAGGACGTACCAGGTAGGCGGCGAGCGACGTATCACTGGTGACCCCGCCGAGACGCCACCCGCGGCCGCGAAGTGCGTGGAACGCCCACTTGGCCTCGTGGATGGCTTTGGCGGCGTTGGTATCGGCCAGCCAGTCGGCGATCGCGTCCTCGTCTGCCGGCCCGATCTCTGCAGGATCGAGGTAGGCCGACTCGCCATCGGCCGCAGCGATCGCGATGCCCGTGACGTCCGACCCGTAGACCTGCCGGGGCCCGACAATCGTCAGGCCTGCCCGGCCGGTGCCGGGCGCCGCGTGCGCGGCGAGCCACTCCGCAACCTGGCCCGCGCCGAGCTGGCTGCCCCGTAGATCGAAGCCCGACTCGGCTTCTGGCTCGGCCGAGGTGAGGGTGGTGAACAACCGGTCCCGCAGCACCCGGAACTCGAGGTCGTCGAACAGCTGGTGAATCTGGTTGCGGTCCCAGGGCGCCAGTTGCAGGTCGTCGGGACCGATCGGCAGGTCCATGTCACGGACCAGCTCGGTGAGCTGGCGGTTCATCTGAACACTGGCCACGTGGGCGCGAAAGGCGTCGCCCACTTTGCCTTTCACCTTGTCTGCGTTCTCCACCAGACCTGACAACGATCCGTACTCCCGGATCCATTTCGATGCGGTCTTCTCCCCCACACCGGGAATGCCGGGGAGATTGTCCGATGGGTCTCCGCGCAGCGCGGCGAAGTCCGGGTACTGCGACGGCGTCAGCCCGTACTTCTTCTCCACCTCCTCCGGGGTGAACCGCGTCAATTCCGAGACGCCGCGTTTGGGGTAGAGGACGGTGACGTTGTCGGTCACCAACTGCAGCGCGTCGCGGTCACCGGTGACCACCAGAACGCGGAAACCCTGCTCCGCTGCCTGGGTGGTCAACGTGGCGATGATGTCGTCGGCTTCGTACCCCTCCCGGGCCAGAACCGGGATGCCCATCGCCCCCAGAACGTCCTTGGTGAGGTCGATCTGGCCACGGAATTCGTCAGGCGCTGAGCTGCGCTGCGCCTTGTACTCGGGGAACACCTCGGCACGGAAAGTCTGCCGCGACACGTCGAAGGCGGCCGCGATGTGGCTCGGGTTCTCGTCGCGCAACAGGTTGATCAACATCGAGGTGAACCCGTACACGGCGTTGGTGGTCTGACCTGATGCGGTCTTGAAGTTCTCGGCGGGCAGCGCGAAGAATGCGCGGAACGCCAACGAGTGACCATCGAGCAGCATCAAGGTCGGCTGCTGCGCCTTGGACGCTGATTTCGCCGATGTACGGCCGGGTTTGCTGATCTGGGCGGGACTCACGACGCAAGTGTATGGAGCTTCGCCGACAGTCCCGGCAAGACGCCTCGCCAAAACCAATTTTCTCGGCGTCGGACCAGCTCACAAAGGCGAGTTACTCAACAGTAACTCGGGGGAAACATAGAAACCCTGCCGCGAGTCCTCCGTGGTTATAGGGTCGCCAAACGAGATGTTCGCGCGGCAAAAGTGCCGCGCGCCGACCACCTTCGGGAGGATTCACGCGTGATGCCCCGTCATGCTCAGCGAGCACGGGTCTTGGGAGCCAAGTTAGGGGCAGGCGCTCTCCTGACCTTGCTGGCATCGCTTCTACTTGCCGGGATAGTCGGCACCGGAAGCGCTGTCGCAACCCCAGCTCCATCCTCAGACGACACCGTCCGAGTGTTCGGAACGCTGCGAAATGGTTCCGATCCCGTCGCAGAAGTGAAAGTCGACGCCAAAGACCAGGCCGGCGCCGTGGTCCAATCGTCCACCTCCTCGGAAACCGGGGCATGGACGATGAACCTGCCTCCCGGCACCTATTCGGTGGTGATCGACAAGACGACCATCCCGAGTGGGGTCGAGGTACAGAAAGACACCGTCGCGGTCACGGTCACCGCCGGGTCTCCACGGCCGGTGATCTTCCTCTTCGGTGAAGAGCGCACCGCCACGGAGATCGGGGCCGCCGAGGAACTCACGCGGCTGGCGATCGACGGTCTGAGATTCGGTCTCATCATCGCGATCACCGGTGTCGGCCTGAGCCTCATCTTCGGCACCACCGGGCTGACCAACTTCGCCCACGGCGAGCTGGTGACCCTGGGTGCTGTGGTGGCCTGGGCGATCAACGTCAAACTAGGTGTCCAGCTGATACCGGCGACCATCCTGGCGATCATCGTCGGCATAGGTGTCGGCATCCTCAACGAACTCGGCATCTGGCGACCGCTGCGGCGTCGCCGATCCGGGCTCATCGCGATGCTGGTGGTGTCGATCGGATTGGCGCTCATCATGCGCTACGGGATCCTGATCTTCTTCTCTGACCGCGCCGAACCGTTCGACGACTACCAGGTGCAGACACAGATCGGTTCCGGTGCCTTCGCGATCACCCCGGTCAACCTGTGGTGCATCATCATCAGCCTCGTCGTGCTGCTGCTGGTGGCGCTGATGCTGCAGAAGACGCGGATCGGCAAGGCCATGCGAGCCGTTGCCGACAACCGCGACCTCGCCGCATCGTCCGGCATCAACGTGGACCGCGTCATCTTGTTCGTCTGGGCCTTGTCAGGCGGTCTCGCAACCCTCGGCGGCGTTCTCTTCGCGATGTCCGAACTCGGTGGCCGTGTCCAATGGGAGATGGGTTTCAAATTGCTTCTGCTCATGTTCGCCGGCATCACCCTCGGCGGACTCGGAACGGCCTACGGCGCCCTGCTGGGCTGTGTGATCGTGGGCCTTCTGGTCCAGGTTTCCACCTACTGGATCAACCCCGACCTCAAGTACATCGGTGGCCTTCTCGTTCTCATCGTCATTCTCACCATCAGACCCCAGGGCATCCTCGGGTCCAGAGCGAGGATCGGCTGACTCATGGATCTCATCTCTGCACTTCAGACCTCGTTTGCCCAATTGATCGGTCCCTCAGCGGTTTTCTATGCGCTGTTGGCGATCGGGCTGAACCTGCACTTCGGCTACGCCGGGTTGCTCAACTTCGGTCAGATCGGTTTCGCCCTGCTCGGCGCCTACGGCGTCGGCATCATGGCCGACAACTACGACCAGCCTCTGTGGGTGGGTGCGATCGTCGGCATCGTCGCGGCTGCGATCTTGGCCCTTGTGCTCGGTTTGCCCACGCTTCGATTACGGGCCGACTATCTGGCCATCGTGACGATCGCGGCGTCGGAGATCTTGCGACTGGTCTTCCGGTCCACCGCCTCCGACGACCTGACGCACTCGACCAACGGCATCTTCGGATACGCGGACGGGTTCTTCGACTACAGCCCGTTCGACAACGGCAAGCAGTACTCGTTCTTCGGCGTCAAGTTCCAGGGCACCGACCTCTGGGCGATGGTGGTCGGCTGGGCGATCGTGCTGTTGCTCTGTCTCCTGGTGTGGCTGCTCGTGCGCAGTCCCTGGGGTCGCGTCCTCAAGGCTGTTCGTGAGGACGAGGACGCCGCCCGGTCGCTGGGTAAGAACGCCTACTTCTACAAGATGCAGGCCCTGGTGCTCGGTGGTTGCATCGGTGGCGTTGCGGGTGTGTACAACGCGCTGCAGACCCAGTCGATCAACCCCGACTTCTACTCCACGGCGCAGACTTTCTTCGCCTACGGAGCTTTGATTCTCGGCGGCGCCGCCACGGTATTCGGGCCGGTTGTCGGCGCGATGCTGTTCTGGTTCCTGCTGGCCATACCCGACGCCTTGCTGCGTCAGGTCACGTCCGGCCCCGACCCCTGGTTCGAGATGACACAGCAGCAGGTCGGCGCCACCCGTTACGTCTTGTTGGGATTGGCGATAGCCCTGATGATGGTCTTCAGACCGCAAGGAATCCTCGGTAACAAGCGAGAGGTCCAGCTCGATGCCTGACGGACGTCACACACAGCCCCCCGGTCCCGACGGCACGGGGTCGGCCTCCGAACCCGGCATCGGGGTGGACGCCTCGACGCTGGTCACCGAGGCGGCCCCGGCCACTCTTGCCGAGTTGAAGGCGTTCAGCGCGGCCGAGCGTGCCGAACTCTTCGCTGGTGTCACCGCCGAACCGGGTTCGGCCAAACCCGACCCGATCATCTCGGTGGACAACATCACCCGGACATTCGGTGGCCTCAAAGCTGTCGATGTGAAGCATCTGGAGATCCAACGCGGATGCATCACGGGATTGATCGGCCCCAACGGGGCGGGCAAGACCACGTTCTTCAACTTGATCACCGGGTTCGACAAGCCCGACACGGGTAGCTGGTCGCTCAACGGCAAGCACATGGGAAGGGTTGTGCCGCACCGGGTTGCCCGCAACGGCATGGTGCGTACCTTCCAGCTCACCAAGGCGCTGTCGAAGTTGTCGGTACTCGACAATGTGCGGCTCGGTGCTCGTCACCAGAGCGGCGAGCACATGCTGCAGGCGTTGGCTCCGTGGACGTGGCGCAAGCAGGAGGCCGAAACCACCGAGCGCGCATACGAATTGCTCAAGCGATTCAAGCTCGATGCCAAGGCGGACGACTACGCCGGTTCGCTGTCGGGTGGTCAGCGCAAGTTGCTGGAGATGGCACGCGCGTTGATGACCAATCCCGAGGTGGTCATGCTCGACGAGCCGATGGCCGGGGTGAACCCGGCGTTGACCCAGAGCCTGCTCGAACACATCAAGGCGTTGCGCGATGAGGGTATGACCGTGGTGTTCGTCGAACATGACATGGACGTCATCCGCGACATCAGCGACTGGGTGGTGGTGATGGCACAGGGCAAGGTGATCGCCGAGTCACTCCCCGGCCGCCTCGGCGACAACCCCGCGGTGGTCGATGCGTATCTGGGCGGCCACCACGATCAAGCGCTCGAGTTCGACGAGGACGGTAACCCGGTCGGCGAAACCGCCGTGCTGGCAGAGCAGGTCGAGGCCGCGATCGAAGAGACCCTCCAGGCCGGCGGGGACCTGTCGCAGCCCGACCCGATCACTCCGTCCACCTCGCACGGAAAGAAGGACAAACCATGAGTGGACCGGACCTCTCGAAATCGCCCACCTCATCGGGCGCAACCGCGGCGCCAGGCGGGCTCAGCCATGCTGAATTGGCCGCCACGCCTGAGGAACACCGCAAGCTGGCGGCCAACGCACTGCTGCGCGCCGATGACATCACCGCCGGCTATCTACCGGGTATCAACATCCTCGAGGAATGCAACTTCTACCTCGACGACGGTGAGATCGTCGGGATCATCGGGCCCAACGGCGCCGGTAAATCGACGTTGCTCAAGACCCTGTTCGGGCTGATCCCGGTGCGGGTCGGAGCGGTGACGCTCCGCGGAGACAACATCACCTCGGCCAAGGCGCACGTGCTGGTCACCAAGGGTGTGGGCTACGTCCCGCAGACCCAGAACGTCTTCCCTGCCCTCACCATCGAAGAGAACCTCGAGATGGGAATTTATCTGCGTCCCAAGAAGTTCAACGAGCGCTTCGCCTTCGTGTCCGAACTGTTCCCCTTGCTCTCCGAACGCCGCAAGGTGAAGGCCGGAGCGCTGTCCGGTGGCGAACGTCAGATGGTGGCAATGGGCCGGGCTCTGATGATGGAGCCGTCGGTGCTGCTGCTCGACGAGCCGTCGGCAGGGTTGTCCCCGATGTTCCAGGACGAGGTGTTCATCCGGATCAAGAAGATCAACGCCACCGGCGTCTCGGTGATCCTCGTGGAGCAGAACGCCCGACGTTGCCTGCAGATCTGCGATCGTGGCTACGTGCTCGATCAGGGACGCAACGCCTACACCGACACCGGCACCAACCTCGCGAACGATCCGAAGATCATCGAGCTGTATCTCGGGACGCTGGCGGGAAGTGCCGAGAAGAAGTAGCTCGACTCAGAGGCTTCACAAAACGATCCGCTCTGGTTGACCGGGGCGGATCGTTCTGGTTTCGGCTAACTGTGTTGTCTGCAACGCGATGCGGGCTGGGTTCCATCAATCAGCGCAGCAGAAAGGCCCGGGTCTCGCGACCCGGGCCTTTCTCAGTGTTGTGCATTCACCTCTGCGAGGTGATCAGTTGCCCTTGACGACCTTGTAGTCGGCGACAGGGGTGATCAACTTGTTGCTGCCATCGAATTCGAGTACACCGTACGAACCAACCGACGGCTCACCGGCGGTGACGAAGGCCAATTCGCCTGTGACACCGTCGTAGTCGAGGTCGGTGCCGGCCTTGGCCAGCGGCAGGCATTCCTGGTACGTCTTGCACTTGGTGCCACCCTCGGTCACAGCGTTGATGTTCGCTGCGATCGAACGACCGTTGGTCGACTTCGCCACCTCGGCGGCGAGCGCGGAGATGACCACGGCGTCGTAACTCTCGCCGGCGTAGTTGAAGTCGATCAGTGCCGGGTCGGCGGTCTTCAGACGGGCCTCGAACTGCGGGCCGACGTTGGTCAGCGGCGTGGTGCCCTTCATCCCCTCGAGGATGCCCGGACCCACCGACTCACCCAGGGCGTTGCCCATGTTGCCGTCGACACCGAAGACGAGCTTGTCCTTCGGTCCGATCTTCACCTCGTTCATACGGGTGATGATCTTGGCACTCTCCTCGAATCCGATGACGGCGATGCCGTCGGGATTGAAGTTCTTGACCTGGTCGACCTCGGCGTTGAACGACTGCGCGTTGGGGTCGTAGATGATCGTCTTGATCTGGTCGGCCGGGATGCCCGCGGCCTCGAGATCGGAGACGGTGTTCTTGGCCAGACCGGTGCCGTACGGGTCGTTCATCGCCAGGATGGCGACACGCTGCACGCCGCCCTCGGCCATGACCTGTGCAAGCGCCTGGGCCTGCAGGGTGTCGGCAGGAGCGGTGCGGAAGTACTGGCCCTTGTCTGCGTAGCAGGTGAACTCGTCAGAGGTGTTGGCCGGCGAGAACATCACTGCCCCGGCATTGCTGATCTTGTCGATGACCTTCAGCGACACCGACGAGGATGCGGCGCCGACGATCACCTGGGTACCGGCTGCGAGCTCGCGGTCCACGGTGGCGTTGGCGGTGTCGGTCGTGGTGTCTCCGGAGTCACCGTCGATCTGCTGAACCGGCTGGTCGAGCACGCCGCCTGCCGCATTCACATCCTGAACGGCGAGCTTGACGCCTGCGAACTCAGGCGGTCCGAGGAACGCCAGGCTTCCCGTGGCGGGAAGCAGCGTGCCGATCTTCAGGGGGGCCGTGCTGACCGGTCCTGGCGTCGCCTTGTCGGCGTTCTCACCACAGTCGGTGTTGGTTGTCGCCTCCGTGGACGAAGACGCGGATGCACCGGTCGCGCCTCCGGTCGTCGCCGTGTCGTCAGAATCGTCTGAACTACAGCCGGCAATTGCCATGACGGAAACCGCCGCGGCAATCGTTCCCCTCAAGAGATATCTGTGGGACATCAACATTCTCCTCGCGGTAAACCACCGAGCGCGGCGCGTCTTCTACGACGCATACGACCGCCACTCGCTTGGGTAAAGCTAGCGCCATCGTGTTGCCCGCGAGTAACGTTCGTGAAACTGGAGAGCACCTGCAGCCTGGCCGTGACCGATTTGAAACACGGTTGTCCGGTCGGCGCTTCGGCGCGTCTGCACCGGCCGGGCCCCGAAACGTCCCGGCGGCGACGGAAACGCCTGGCAGAGCGCTTATTTGGCCTTGTTACCGAGGGTCTCGATGACCACTTCGGCCACTGCTTTCATCGTGGTACGGCGATCCATGGCCGCACGCTGAATCCACTTGAATGCATCGGGCTCGCTGAACGAATGCGACTCCATCAAGATGCCCTTTGCGCGTTCCACCAATTTGCGGATCTCAAGACGTTCGGTGAGGTCGGCGACATCGCGTTCGAGAACGTTGAGTTCGGTGTACCGGCTCACCGCGACCTCGATAGTCGGCACCAGGTCCGCTTTGGTGAAGGGTTTCACCAGATACGCCATCGCGCCGGCATCCCGGGCTTTCTCCACAAAATCGCGCTGGCTGAAGGCGGTCAGCATGACGACGGCTGCAAGCCTTTTGCTGGCGATCTCCGCTGCCGCGTCGATACCGTCGCGGATGGGCATCTTCACATCCATGATGACGAGGTCGGGCCGCAACTCCTCGGTGAGCTCTACGGCCACCTGACCGTTGGGAGCCTCCCCCACCACGTCGTAGCCCTCTTCGCGCAACATCTCGATGAGGTCCATTCGGATCAAGGAATCGTCTTCGGCGACCAGGACACGGCGGACCGTTGCTGCCGGCTCCTTGGCCTGAGCTGCACTTGCGTCCGTCGTTGCCATCGGTCCCACCTCCACATTGAAATCGCCGTCCCGTGCGCAGTCGAGCGCCGTGATGTGGTGCAACAGTACCGGTTGGATCGGCGCCCGGCCCGTCATCTAAAGTGTGGTCTGCGACGCGCCCCCGTAGCCCAATTGGCAGAGGCAACGGATTCAAAACCCGTCCAGTGTCAGTTCGAGTCTGACCGGGGGCACCACGTAGCAAGGTTTTCGGCTACATTCGCAGTCGCCGTACTACCCCCGTCCTACCCAAGGCGCGGCGTGTGTATCCGCTCTGTTTGACCGCAGTGAGAAACTTTCGCAGTGAACAAGCAGCAGTTGGTGACAGCCACTCGCGGCGTTCGACTCCTGGTAGGCCACCTAAGAGGTGAGGGCGAGTCACTTGACGCGGCCATCGCGAAGAGGGACGACAAGGCTGTCGCAGAGATGGCCGACCCGCTGGTCAACGTGGCCATCATCTTGGTTCGACACCTCAAGACCGAGCTTCAGTGTGAGATGGCGGGCGCTTTAGAGCGCGCGCGTTCTCACGCCCGAGCCGAGCTAGACGAGTACTGGTTGATTGCAGCGCGCCTAATCGAAACTGTTATTGCCGGTGAGGCTCCTGGACCAATCGAAGAGGGTCCTGTTGCCGTCGCAATCGGAGCCCAAGAGGTCGCAACCGGTGCCGCAATCGCGCTCGGTGAAGCATTTGGGGTACATCCGAACGCCGCCGTAGCGAAGATTCGAAAGCTGCTACGCGAGCAGGGAGAGGCAGTCCAGTTGTCGGATAAGGCCGGAGTTGATGCTAACGCGGCGCGGTACGCGAGCGACCCCGAGATGAGGGAAAGCCGCCGGGAGAACGCTCAAGGCATCGTAGTGGCGATCAACGGAGCAGCCATAGCGCTGCACAACCGTGGCGTCGACCTATGCGACGGTGGACACGTCGACGCGGCTGACAGTTATGAGGGAGTAGCTCGGATCGCAGTCACCGCTGCTGCACTGGGTGGCGGAGTATGCCAATTAGTCGAGTGTGGCAATCATTATCCCGCCTATGCGCTCATCCGTCAGATCGTTGAAACCGAGTTTGTCCTATGGAAGTTCCAACAGAATGTCGACCTGATTCCTGAGTGGCTCAACTCGGACCGCGAGCGGCGCGAGCAAGCGTGGAAACCGTCACGGATCTACCGAGACGATGACAACGAGTACCGCCAGAAGGACTATTCGGGACATTGCGAACTCGGCGGTCATCCAACACCTTTGGGGACACAACTCGCCGCTGGCGAACGTAGTGACATCGCCGAGGCCAGTGTTCTCGGCGACCTCATTGGTCACTTGCGTGACTCCTGGAGACACATCCTGCAGGCAGCGGATGATCTCGACACCATGTATTCGCAATCCCCGCCCTCCGTAGCAGCTGACACCAGAGCGTCACTCGACGAATCGCTGCTGACTTGGGCGAAATTGGACAAGTACAGTTTTACGGTTTCGTACTTCTCTGATCCGATCGACTAGTCCTAGCGCCCGAATAGCCGGATCACGTTCGATAATTCCGCCTGCAGTGGCGCAACGTACGTTGAGGTCGGCTCAGGAAGGTTCTTGGCCTCGCGCGACGGATTACTCACCTACTTTCCGCAGTTGGGCAAGAACCCCCTTCTGGTGGACGAAGTACTCGGCATGGCCGAGTACGCGGTGCAGTTCGGCTACTTCGACGACGGCCGCGACGTGCGCTGGAGCAGAAACATTGATCCCGCCGTCTTGAGCTGGGATCGATTTCTGAGCGCCACCAAGTGGCGTGGTGGTCGGGTGTCCTCCGCCGGCTGAGTGGTCCGGTTTCAGGCGCCGAGGACGGGCGCTCAGCATTCACCGTCGGTGATCTCCTCAGGGAGTTCGCCGATCATGTCGATGCCGGACCCGTTCCACCGGTAGGCGACGTTCACCTCGCCCTGCGGGGCGGCATTGGGTTCGTCGGCAACGATGTAGCGGTACCGAACGTCGATCTGATCGTCGGAGGCACCAGTGATCATCTGGTAGCTGAGGTTGCAGGCGGTGCCGGTACCAAGGAACTCACCGCCACGGAAGAGCAACAGCTGATTCGGCGACGAGCCCGTACCGCCCTGGGTATGGAGGGCCACGAAGATCAGCAACGAACAAGTGCCGGCGTTGCTCTCGCCCCTCACCCAATTCACACCAGGCATCGGAGGCGCGATCTGCGCGATCGCATCTTCGATCGTCGTCGCATCGACCTGTGACCCGCACGGCGCTTCCTCCCCCACCGGCTCGGAGGCAGGCACGTCGATTGCGGCCGGCGACGGAGAGGTGAGGGCGGGATCTGCGGTGCGTGTCTCGGTCAACGTGGTCGTGACGGAGGCAGAGCTGTCCGCAGTGCTGTCTGCACATCCCGTCATGAGCGCCACAGCCGCGAAGGCGGTGAGCGCCGTACCGGCTGCTGACTTCGAAATCCGAGCACTGACAATACTTTTCATTGAGCAGATCCTTTCGTTGCCGACCCACTCCTACCGTCGCTAACAACGTCGAAAGAGTTAGTCACGGAAAGGTGTCGATGACGGGCGGCCGGAGTCGTCGCAGGTCGGCGGACGCGGGGGTCGACCGGCCGAACGACAGTCAGACGGGGCTGTTTTCGAGGTCAGAACCGAGATACGCCGGGGCCGAGATCGGGACCCGATTACCGCAATCACATCGGGATCACGCGTCTGCGCCGAAAACGCTTGACCTTGACGCTAGGGCAACCATTCATCCTTGCTTCCACGATCTGTTGCCCGGTCAGCGGGACAAGAACTGGAGAGGTAGGAAATGAGGAGAGACGTAAATAGCAACGACCGAGGTGGGTCATCCGCGACCCGTGCCGCTGTGGTCTCGACGCGCGATACCGTGGCGGCACTTACTTTGTGGACATACCCGTGAATCAACCACGTGATGGTGAGCCGGCCGTTCGCGTCGAGGGCCTTAGAAAGTCGTTCGGTGAGCTCGAAGTGCTACGCGGCGTAGATTTCGACGTGGCGCGAGGCAGTATCTTCGCGCTTCTCGGCTCGAACGGGGCGGGCAAGACCACCGCCGTGAAGATCTTGTCGACGTTGCTGCGACCCGACGGAGGTTCGGCCATCGTCAATGGTTTCGACGTCGCCACACGTCCCGGCGAGGTGCGGGAGTCGATCAGCCTCACCGGGCAATTCGCCGCGGTGGATGAGATCTTGACCGCGCGGGAGAACCTGGTCCTCATTGCCAAGCTCCGGCACCTACCAGACCCTTCGGGCACCGCAGATGCCCTCCTGGAGCAGTTTTCGCTGTCCGGCGCGGCTTCTCGAAGAGTGTCGACGTACTCAGGTGGGATGCGCCGTCGTCTGGACATTGCCGTGAGTCTCATCGGAGATGCGCCGGTGATCTTCTTGGACGAGCCGACGACCGGGCTTGACCCTGAGGCGCGCGTCGAGGTGTGGCAGACCGTGAAAGAGCTCGCCGGGCGCGGTACAACCGTTTTGCTGACCACGCAGTATCTGGAGGAGGCGGAGCATCTCGCGGACAGGATCGCCATACTCCATCGTGGTCGGATCATCGTGAACGGTTCACTCGATGACCTCAGACAGCACCTTCCTCCCACAAAGGTTGAGTACGTGGAGAAGCAGCCGACACTCGAAGACGTGTTCTTCGCCATCGTCGGTGACAAGTCAGACATGACAAGGGCCGCCGAGCCTCGACCGACGACCAAGGATTGACTCATGGCCATTCGATCTCTAGGGGACACCGCTGTCCTCACCGGACGCACGTTGCGTCACGTCACACGCAGTGTGGACACCATCATCACCACCGCGCTCATGCCGATTGCCATGATGCTCATGTTTGTCTACGTGTTCGGAGGTGCAATCGACACCGGCGCAGTCGAATACATCGACTACATGCTGCCCGGAATTCTGCTCATCACGATCGCCTCTGGCACCTCCTACACTGCATTCCGACTCTTTCAGGACGTGCAGGGCGGAATCTTCGAGCGTTTCCGTTCGATGCCGATCGGGCGATCAGGGGTGCTGTGGGCACACGTGCTGACCTCACTGGTCTCCAACATCATCTCGTTGGTGATCGTCGTTGTGGTGGCTCTGCTCATGGGATTTCGTTCCGCCGCGGGGATGCTGGCCTGGCTCGGAGTTGTCGCGATCCTGCTGTTCTTCACGCTTGCGCTGACCTGGATCGCGGTGATTCCCGGGCTTACCGCGTCATCGGTGGAAGGGGCGAGCGTGTTCGCCTACCCGCTCATCTTCCTGCCCTTCGTCAGCTCAGCATTCGTTCCCACCGAGACCATGCCCGGCCCGGTGCGATGGTTTGCGGAGAATCAGCCTGCGACGTCGATCGTCAACGCGATCCGAGAACTTCTGACCGGTCAGGCTGCGGCCTCGGACACATGGATCGCGGTGGCGTGGTGTGCCGGTATCTTCGTCATCGCATACGGTTTCGCCGCAATCACCTACCGGCGGAAGATTGGCTGAGGCAGTCTGAGACCCATGCTCACCATCAGTCAATTGGCCACCTACGCGGGTGTGACTGTGCGGGCCATCCGGCACTATCACAAGATCGGGCTGCTGGCCGAGCCCGCGCGCGACCACTCCGGGTATCGAAGCTATGACGCAGCGGCGGTTGTCAGGCTGATCCGAATCCGAACTCTGGCCGACGCAGGTGTGCCACTTGCCCGGGTGGAAGAGTTACTCGACGCAGAGCCCGACGAGTTCGCCGAGGGACTTGGCGAGATCGATATAGAGCTACGCGCCGAGATCCGCCGACTACAGGACACTCGTAAACGGCTGGCCCGACTCGCCGCAGGGGATCACTTGGCCCTCCCGCAGAGCGTGGTCGATTATCTGGATCGGCTGCGCGGTCTCGACGTCGAGGAACGCTACATCGAGATGGAACGCGACGCGTGGATCATGATCGCAGCCCAAGTACCAGACCAGATCGACGAGGTAATCGTGTCGAAGCACAGGCAGCTGGACGATCCGGATACCTTGCGGCTCTACAGCCTGCTGAGCAATGCGTTCGACTGGCCTGTCGATGATCCGCGAGTCGATGAGGCGGCCGAGATCATAGAGCGCCAGATGATCGCGGCTGTGCAGGCAGGCGAGATCGACGTCGACGGGCTCGACGACCCCTTCATCAATCTGTTGGACGCCACCACTTTTGATGCTGCGCCGGTCATGAAAGCCATTTTCGCGAATCTCGAGAAACGAGGATGGAAAGGGTGGACGCGCATCGAACGTATTCCAGCGCACGGTGCGCCTCAACCAAAAACGTTCGGCAACCCTCCCGACACCGCCTGCGGAAAGTCAGGTACCCGCTTCTCGAGGAACGCTGCGACACCCTCGCGAACATCGGCTGACGTTCCCCTCACGTAAATTGCCTCGGACTCTGCGCGATGCGCCACTTCTGGGCTGTCGGCACCGAGCATTCGCCACAACAGCTGCCGGGTCATCGCCACCGACACCGGGGACGTACCAGAAACGAGGTCGGATGCCACCGCGATCGCCCGCTCGAGAACATCCTCGGCCGGCACCACCTCACGCACCAGACCCCGCTCGAGAGCCTCGGCAGCCGACACCATCTTGCCGCCCATCGTCCATTCCAGCGCCGTCGAGATCCCGACAATCCGCGGAAGGAACCACGTAGAGCATGCCTCCGGCACCAGCCCCCGGCGGGTGAAAACGAATCCGAACTTCGCGGTCTCCGAGGCGATCCTGATATCGGCAGGCAGACTCATCGTCACACCGGCACCTGCTGCCGGGCCGTTGACCGCAGCCACGACGGGCTTGTTCGACCGGTACAGACGCAAGGCCACTTCGCCACCCGAGTCCGCGGGAGCACCTCCGGTTTCCGGGTCGTCGTCGAGAACAAAGGTGTCGCCGCCGGCCGCCAGGTCGGCTCCCGCACAAAACGCCCGCCCCTTACCGGTCAGGACGATGGCCCGGATCGAATCATCGGCGTCACATTCGTCGAACACCTCGATGATGCGCGTGCGCATGTCAAAGGTGAAGGCATTGAGTCGATCTGGGCGGTTGAGCCACACGACCGCCACCACGCCCCGCCGTTCCAGTTCGACAGCGTTCTCGGTACTCATCTCGTCGGTCACAACGCTCTTTCTCTCAGTATTCGTATTTACGGCTACAGGTCGATGACCAATGTGGGATCGAGGCTGCGCGAGACACAGATCATCATCGCGTCACCGGCATCCTGTTCGTCTTTGTCCAACACCGAATCCCGGTGGTCGGGCCTACCCCGGAGAACAGCGACTTCGCAGGTTCCACAGGTGCCCTCGCGACAGGAGAAGTCAGCCTCGACGCCGGCGTCCAGCACCGCATCCAGGATGGTCTCATCAGCTCCGACGGTGATGGTCATCCCCGATCTGCTCAACTCGACCTCGAACGCGCCGTTCACGACCTCGGAAGACTGCGCCTTGGGCGAGAAACGTTCAACATGCAACGCTACGTCAGAGCGGGCGGCGCACGCCGTCTCGATCGCCTGCAGCAGGGGTTCGGGACCACAGCAGTAGACCGCCGTGCCCGGTTGCGCTTGCTCGAGTTCGGACACCAGGTTCAGCAACCCGAATTCATCTTGCGGCCACAGCTGCACCCGGTCGCCATACTGCTCGGCCAGTTCGCCCGCAAACGCCATGCTGCCGCGGGCCCGTCCGCCGTACAGCAGTTTCCACGGCACGCCGGAGGACTCGACCTCGCGCATCATCGGAATGATCGGGGTGATTCCGATCCCTCCTGCGACGAACAAGTACGACTCGGCCTTCACCAGTTCGAAATGGTTGCGAGGTCCCTTGACCTCGATGAGGTCACCGACCTCGACCTTGTCGTGTACGCGGATCGAACCTCCGCGACCATTGGCCTCGCGTAGGACGGCGACGGTGAGCGACGACGCGTCCGACTGGTCTCCACACAGGGAGTACTGGCGCACCAGGTCGTCGTCGAGCAGCAGGTCGATATGCGACCCGGGTGTCCAGCCCGGCGCCTGCGCGCCCTGTGCGTCGGCGAGCTGAATGGTCACCACCCCGTCGGCCACTTCGCGCTTGCCGATGACTTTCATCGGACGCATGGTGTTCACTTCGTCGACCACCGGCTCACCCCACTTTCCCTGCGTCTGGTATTAAAACTTATGCCATTAGTTTAATGGTAGCGCAGTCGATGGGAAGGTCGCCACAGTGCACAATTCAGGCAGCAGTTCGATTCTCGACCTCTTCCGGCTCGACGGATCGGTCGCTGTGATCACCGGGGCCGGCAGCGGACTCGGTGCGGGATTCGCTCGCGCCCTCGCAGATGCCGGCGCCGATATCGTGGTCGCGGCCCGGCGCAAAGATCTCCTCGAAGAAGTAGCAAAATCGGTTGCCGAACGGGGACGCCGGTGCCTGATTGTCCCGACCGACGTCACCGACCCGGCTCAGTGTGACGCCCTCGCCGCTGCGGCGATATCCGAATTCGGCCGGGTAGACATCCTGATCAACAACGCCGGTGTCACGCACGCCGCCCCGGCTACTAGAGAAGACCCCGACGACTACCGAAATGTGATGGAAGTCAACCTTTTCGGAGCGTATTGGATGGCGCAGTCGTGTGCCAGGGTGATGAAACCAGGATCGAGCATCGTGAACATCTCGAGCATGCTCGGTCTGGTCAAGTCAGTGTTGCCGCAGGCCGCGTACGCGTCGAGCAAGGCGGGATTGATCGGATTGACCCGCGATCTGTCGCACCAGTGGGCGCAGCGCAAGGGCATCCGTGTCAATGCCATCGCCCCCGGCTTTGTCGACACTGACATGATCGCGGAGATGGACTCTGACACGCTCGCAGAGTTCCTTCGGGGATGTTCGTTGGGTCGAACCGCCACCCAGCAGGAGATCGATGCGGCTGTGGTCTTCCTCGCGGGTCGCGGCGCCGGTTACATCACCGGTTCGACCCTCGCCGTCGACGGCGGCACCTCGGGACACTGACTGCGAGCACACCAAGGCATGGCACGAGAGGAACCAGGACATGCAGACGACAGACAGCCAAATACAACTACCCGGGGACGGCATCGACCTCGCCGCCGACAGGTGGGAACCGGCCGGAGCCAGCCGCGGCGACGTCTTGCTGCTCCATGGTGGCGGCCAGACGCGGCACTCTTGGCAGAACACCGGCATTCGACTGGCCCAGCACGGCTGGACTGCGTATTCGATAGATGCTCGCGGTCACGGTGGCAGCGGATGGTCGGATGACGGCGACTACAGCAGCTCCGCACATGCCCGTGACATACGTTCGGTCGCACGAGCCCTCGGCAGCAGCCCTGTTCTCGTCGGGGCCTCCATGGGAGGTCTGGCAGCACTCACCGCCCAGGCGGACTATCAGCTCGGCCGGGCGCTGGTTCTCGTCGACATCACGCCGAAGGCGGAGACGGCGGGACTCGAGCGTATTCGACAATTCATGGAATCCGGCCTCGACGGCTTCGACACCCTCGCCGACGCCGTCGATGCCGTTGCCGCCTACAACCCTTCCCGCACTCGGCCTCCGCGTGAAGAAGGGCTGCAAAAGAACCTCCGTCGGCGTGGTGGCCGTTGGTACTGGCACTGGGACCCCCGGCTGCTCGAACACAAGGACAACGGACCGGACCTGGCTGCCGCGCGTGAGCTTCGAGCTCGCCGCGCAGCAGAATCGATCACGGTGCCCACGCTGTTGATCCGCGGCGCCCAATCCGACGTGGTCAGTGACGACGGTGCTCAAGACCTGCTCAAGAGCATCCCCGGGGCGCGGCACATCGACGTCAGCGGCGCCGGCCACATGGTCAGCGGCGACGACAACGACGTACTGAGCCAAGGATTGGTGGAGTTCCTCGACAGCGACGTGCCGCCCACACGGTGAGAGCCCGCACCCACCCCACCTACCAGCTAAAGGTTTTGGCCACCATCCCTCGGCGACGTCCTGGCCGGATCTGGTGGTGGGAAGGACTAGTATTCCTAGGCATGCAATCTGCCCGCGTCACTTCCCCCTCGCGCGAGTCTGTCTGACATGCCTCGGCCATCAACACCGCTCATCAGCCGCGCTACCGTCGTGGAGGCCTCGCTGGAGATCATCGACGCTGACGGACTCGAGGCCCTGAGCCTGCCGCGCATCGCCAAGCAACTCGGTGTTCGCGCTCCTTCGCTCTACCATCACTTTTCGGACAAATCAGAGATCTTGTCCGCCGTTGCCCGACATATCGCCGGTGCCGACGTTGCGCGTCCCCGGCGGAAGCCGGGACCCAACTGGCCTGAGTATTTTGTTCAGCTCGGGTTGAATTTTCGACGCGCCATTCTGCGGCATCGCAACGCTGCGCCGCTGCTCCTGAACTATCTGCCCCGGGACGTTCTCACCGGGAGTTACGAGGAAGTGGCGCAGTTCTTGCTCGACTCCGGAGTTCCGATCGAACTGCACGTCCAAATCCTGGACGGCATGGAGACCATCGCCATCGGAGCGGTGATGATGGAAGCCGTACGCAAACAGAGCACGCGATCCACCATCTTCCCCAACGTGGACAAGCATTCTCAGCCGTTGTTGACCGAGGCGCTGGCAGCCAACGAGTACACGTCCAAGCAACTCTTCGAAGAGATGATCCGCAGTTTCCTGCACGGCATCATGCGCGATCACGATCTCGGTATCGCCGAACCCGCCTAGTCGGTCTCGAAATACCAAAGCGGCGGTACACACCGACAAGTGGTGTCTACCGCCGCTCGGCGATGCCAGGTTCTAACCGGACGTGGGCGCCGGCATGTGAACGGTCTTGATCTCGAAGAACTCCTCGAGACCTTCCACACCGCCTTCGCGACCGATACCGGACTGCTTGTAGCCGCCGAACGGCAACGTGAAGTCGATGATGGCCGCGTTCACGCTGATGGTGCCGGTCCGAACCTTCTGTGCCACCTCGAAACCGTGATCGAGGTCTTTGGTGTAGACCGCGCCGGAGAGTCCGTAAATGGAATCATTTGCGATGGCGATGGCGTCGTCTTCGTCGTCATACGTGATGACCGAGATGACGGGCCCGAACACTTCTTCCTGAGCCACTTTCATGTCGTTGCGGACGCCGTCGATCAGAGTCGGCTCGATGAAGAAGCCCTGTTCGATGCCGGCCGGGCGTCCTCCGCCGAGAACCACCGTCGCGCCATCTGCCTTGGCCGACGCGATGTAGCTCTCCACCCGGTCGCGCTGCCGCTCCATCGCAAGTGGACCGAGGAAGTTCGTCTGCTCCCAAGGATTGCCCATCGGGATGGCGCCGTAGGCCGCTTTCAACGCTTCCACAACTTCGTCATGACGCTTGTGCGACACCAGCACCCGCGTGAGAGCAATACATGCCTGCCCGCTCTGCATGCAGCCGCCCATCGGAAGGGATTGCAGCACATCGTTGATATCGGCGTCATCGAGGATGATCGCTGCCGATTTGCCGCCGAGCTCCAGCGAGACCTTGGCGACCCGGTCTGCTGCCAACGCCATGATCCGGCGGCCGGCCAAGGTACTGCCCGTGAACGTGATGTGGTCGACCTCCGGGTTGGTGACCAATGACTCCGACACCTCGCGATCAGCGCACAGGACACTGACCACACCGCGCGGGATCAGCCCCTCGGCCGTGAGTTCACCGATGATGTCGGCGAAGACCGAGGTGGACAGTGGCGCCTCGGGCGCGGTTTTGAGGATTACAGAGCATCCTGCGGCCAGAGCTGGAGCGACCTTGAAGGCCACCGTGCCGATCGGGCCGTTCCAGGGAATGATCGCTGCGACCACTCCGGTGGGCTCCTTGAGGATGCGAGAGACTCCCCCATCGCCGCGGGTTCGATCCTCCCGCGTCTGGAAGCTTCTCGCCTCGGCAGCCACTGCCCGGAACAGGCCACCGACCATCTGCTGGGTCATGGTGCTGACCACGACGGGGATGCCGACCTCGACCACCCCGATCGGGACGAGTTCGTCCGCGCGCGCCTCGAGGCGGTCGGCGATCGCGTCGATGACGTCGGCCCGCTCGGCCATGGACTTCGAGGACCACTCGCCCGAATCAAACGATTCGCGAGCAGCTTTCACGGCAAGGGCGACGTCTTCCACTGTGGCACTGCGAATCTTGGCAGCGTTCTGTTCGGTCCATGGATCGACCAGCTCGATCCAATCGTCTCCGGTGGAGTTCACCCACTCGCCGCCGATGAACACCTGTTCGCGATCGGCGATTCCCGGTACGGAGTCGGCGGCGGTTTCGGTGATGGTCATGTTGCTCCTTCGATCAGCGGTTGTTGTAGCCGGCGTCGACGGGAAGGGTCACGCCGGTGACGTAGCGGGCCTCGTCGGAGGCCAGTAAGACGATCGCGTTGCTGATGCCGACGGCTTCGATGAGTTCGACCGGCCGCACCGGTGATGAAGGCGACCTTGCCCTCGAGTCGTGTCATTGACAATCCTCTTTCGTTGGCCCCGTCGCCTTCTGTCATCGTAAACCTACTGCCTATTGGTTTATGGCCGTTTTCTCGGACGAACTCGAGAAATCGCAGATTTTGTTCTCCCCTGCGTCCCTTGCCTCCCGCACGCGACAACCGGGCGGGCTACGGCCTTCTCGTCGTCACTGAAGCGTCCAACGGAACTGCGACCTGCAGCACTCCGCTCGCGATGAGTTTTTCTATGTCATCGTCGTCGAGGCCGAGTACTTCGGCACAGATCTGCCTGCTCTGCTGACCGGCAAGCGGCGCCTGGCGCAGCGGTGGGTCGGGTATGTGCCGAAACCTCGCCACCCGAGTCGCGGCAGGCAGTTCCGCGGGCAGTAGTTCGTGGGCCAACCGGCGGTAGGCGTCCCGTGCCGTCAGCTGTGGATCCTCGAGCAAGTCGGGTAGGCGGTGCATCATTCCTGCGGGAACTCCTGCTGCCTGCATCCGAGCCGTCACGTCTGCGGGCGAACGCATTGAGATCCATTGTCCG
Organism: Williamsia sp. D3; assembly: GCF_000506245.1. Lineage (NCBI taxonomy): Bacteria > Bacillati > Actinomycetota > Actinomycetes > Mycobacteriales > Nocardiaceae > Williamsia > Williamsia sp. D3. Next base: position 292,148 of record NZ_AYTE01000031.1, read on the forward strand.
AGTGCTTGATCAATCCGGTACCGGTCCTTCACCCGCCCGGAGGCGGATTCAAGGGCGGTGTCCGAAGCCAGATCCGATCGACCGATGACCTCGCACAAACGGGGCCATTGCGAGTTCTCGACCACTGAAACAACACACCACTCGTCGTCCCCGGCACAGGCGTATACACCTGCCGGAGCAGCGTGGGGATTGCTGTTCCCCGGCACGGTCACCGTCCCCGGCGACAGCGCCTCGGTCACCAATTGCACGCCCAGTTGCATCAGGGCGGTGTCTGCCTGAGCGACCTCGATCGCTCGGCCCCGACCCGAGGTGACTCGCTCGATCAACGTTGCCAACACTGCGACCGCGGAAACCTGCGCGGCGATGTGATCGGGGTAGACAGTCGAGCCGTCACAGAGTGATTCGGCGTCGTCAGGGTAACGCCACAGCGCAGAGACCCCGCACGAGGCCCGTACCAGCGGCCCGTATCCCAGCCGGGGGCGCCACGGGCCCGAACTCCCGAAGGCGCTGCCCTCGGCAACGATGATGCGAGGATTGATCGCTGACAGATCTTCGTACGACAGACCCATCGCGTCCAGCGTTCCCGGCTTGAAATTGGCCAGCACCACATCTGCCTGCGCGGCAAGCCTTTTGAACAGAGCCAGACCATCCTCGGTGCGCAGGTCCAGTCCGATGCTGCGCTTGTTCCGGTGACCCCAGGCCACCGAGGCCGCCAGTGCTGAGCCGCGTTTCGACTGTCGAAGCCCGTCGGGGTAGTTCGCGTTCTCCACCTTGATGACGTCCGCACCGTTGTCGGCGAACTGCCGACTGAGTTCAGCACCGAACACGATCACGCCGAGATCGAGGACCCGCAGTCCGGCCAACGGTGCCGCCGACCGACTCGTGGTCGCCGGTGGCTCGGCCCTCAGACCCTGCACCAGCGGGAGTGCACGGTTGTGTTCCCCCAGTGAGGGTGCCCGGCGGGCGAACCCGACCCGGAGCCCGTCGATCGACACGTAGCCCGACGGGATCGTGGCGCGTACATCGGGCGCGATCTCGGCGTCGACCAGCGACCCGGCCTGCGCGAAGTGTTCGGCGGTCAGCACTTCGGCAAGTGTGTGGACCCCTCCGACCGGAACTCCCCTGCGCGCCCCTTCGGCGACCAGCTCGGCCTGCGTGTGGTCGGCGAACAACGCGGCGATGAGCGGACCGAGTCGGTCCGCCGCGGCGAATCTGGCCGGGATGGTGTCGTATTTCGGGTCGGCGAATGCTGCGGGCTCCCCCAGCCATTCGAACATCCCGCGCCATTGCCGCTTTGCGAGCAGACAGATGCGCACGTGCCCGTCGGCGCAGGGGAAGACCGGGTAGAAATTCGCGGCGTCGGGGCGGCCGCGGGGATAGTCTTCGGAGCGACCCGCTGCTGCCGACCCTTGTGTACCGAATCCCGGATCGAAGCCGTGGACGGCGACCTCGTATGCCGCGATGTCCACCACGTCACCGACGCCGGTCTCCAGCCGTCTGAAGTAGGCCAACAACGCCGACCACGCGGCATGAACTCCGACGGCCCCCTCGATGAGCCCGGCGGGCGGTAGCAAGGGCTCCCCACCTGGCGCGCCGGACCGCGACAGCACACCACTGAGTGCGTACAACGTCGACTCGGTGGCGATCCAATCGCGGTAGGGCCCCGTCTGACCGAACCCGGTGATCGACACGTACACCAGAGCGGGGTTCACAGTGGCGAGGTGGTCCGGTCCCAGGCCCAGGTCGGTCATGGTGCCGGGCCGAGCTGATTCGAGCAGGATGTCGGTGTCGATGATCAGATCCCGGAGCTGATCACGATCAGCAGCTGCCGACAGATCAAGTGTGATTCCGAGCTTTCCCGCGTTACGAAGCGCGAAAGGGATGCTCACACCGTCGATCATCGGCGGCGCCTGTCGCGAACTCGAGCCGTTCGGTGATTCCACCCGGATCACCTCGGCGCCGAGATCGGCGAGGTACCGGCCACAGGATTCACCGAGTCCCTCGACGAGATCGAGGACTCTGATTCCCGACAGCGGACGAGCCGCAGTGTTGCCCATGTCAGCGTTCCTTGAAGTACACCGACTTGGCTCGGGAGTACGGGGCCAGGCCTTCGGGCCCCAGCTCCCTTCCCAGGCCGGAAGCCTTGACACCGCCGAAGGGCGCGGCCAGCTCGAGGGCGTAGTGATTGACACCCACCGTGCCCGTCTCGATACGGGCGGCCAGCTCGTAACCGTGCGCCTCATCTGACGTCCAGATCGTGCCGCCGAGACCGTATTCGGAATCGTTGGCGATCGCCACCGCATCGTCCTCGGTGTCGTATGGGGTGATGGTCAGCACCGGGCCAAAAATCTCTTCCTGGGCGATGATCGCGGAATTGTCCACGTTCACGAATACTGTCGGCTCCACGAACCAGCCCTGAGGCTGGTCGGTGGGCACACCGCCGCCCACCGAGATCTGGTAGCCGGCAGCGCGCCCAGCCTCGACGTATCCCAGGACACGTTCGCGTTGTGTCGCGCTGACCAGAGGTCCGACATCGGTGGTGCGATCGAGTGGGTCGCCCACCCGCAGTCCGCGAACGGTCTCGGTGACCGCCTCGACGACATCGTCGTATCTGCTTCGAGGCGCCAGTATTCGCGTACTCGCGTGACAGGTCTGGCCGTTGTTCACCAGCGATACCTCCGCCAACCCGGCCGAGAATTCTGCCAGGTCCGCATCTTCGGCGACGATGGCGGCGGATTTCCCGCCCAGTTCGAGTGTGACCGGTCGCAGCAGCCGACCACAGGTCTCACCGATGGCCCGGCCCGCTGCCGTCGATCCCGTGAACGCGACTTTGTCGACGCCCGGATGCGCGACCAGGTGCGCGCCGTCGTCGCGCCCGGCAGGAACGATGTTCAGCACACCCGGCGGCAGGCCGGCCTCGTCCGCGGCATCAGCGAAGATGTATGCGTCCAAGGATGTTTCGGGCGCCGGCTTGAGTACAACGGTGCACCCGGCGGCCAATGCCGGGGCAATCTTCATCATCGCCAGTGGCTGGGGGTAGTTCCATGGGGTGATCGCTGCCACCACACCAACAGGTTCTCGCCGGACCACTGTCCGCCCACCGAAAAGCCCGGCCCGGGTCTCTGAGGCGTCGGTCCCGCGGATCAACCCTGCGTAGTAGCCGAGCATCGCTGCGGGGCTGTAACCGTTGACGCCGATCGACAGTGAGATCGGCATACCGTTCTCCCGACTGACCAGAGACGCCGTTGTCTTCGCCCGCGACTTCAGTGCCCCGGCGAACCTGTCGAGCACGTCCGCGCGGTCAGCGTTGCTCAATGCCGCCCACGGGCCCTGGAGCGCCGACCGGGCGGCAGCGACCGCCGCGTCGATATCTGCTGCGCCGCCCAATGCCACCGAGCCGAGCACCTTCTCGGTGGCTGCCTCGACGACGTCGCTGTGTGATCCCTGAATCGGACGCACCCAGCGGCCTCCGATGAACAGGTGGTTGCGGTCGAAACTGTTGCTGATCAATGGGTTTTCCGTTTCCGATACACGAGGTGGATGGCGATACTTCGGCGATACCTGTCAGAGCACGTCGCGGTGCGCGAACAGCGTCGAGGACACCAGCGGTGCCATTGGTCCCCCGATGAAGAGCGAGGTCTGGGCACCGGCCACCTGATTGGTAGACGTTCCACGGATCTGCCGCACCGCCTCGACCGCCAGGCCCATCCCGTTCACGAACGAATCGGCGATGTTGCCCCCACTGGTGTTCACCGGCAGCTTGCCGATGCCTGCTGTGAGGTTGTCGACGGTCATCACGTCCCCTGCCGCAGGCCCGCCGGGAACCAGCCCGTGGTCGATCAAAGCGGCCACGGCGGGTCCGCTGAAGTTCTCATAGACCTGGACCACATCGACGTCCTCCGGCCCCAATCGCGCGCTCTGCCAGAGCCTGTCGGCGACTCCCGGACGACCGCCCGCGCCGGCGAAACCTGCCGAGACATACTGATCGTCGTTGTCGATGATGGATGAATAACCACCGGGCGCACCCTGGGCGCCGGCGAGTAGATACGCCGCGTCCGGACGGATCGATTCGGCGCGCTCGGCCGACACCACCAACAGAGCAACTGCGCCGTCACTTTCTCGCGAGCAATCGAACAGGTGGAAGGGTTCGGCGATCAGCCGGGAGGACTCATATGTCTCCGCATCGAGCGGCGTTCCATAACCCTGCGCGGTCGGGTTCTGCTGCGCGTGCCGATAGGCCGCCAACACCAAGGCGCGCAGGGCTTCCCGCGGTACACCATCATGCTCGAGCAGACGCTGGGTGCGCAGGGCGCAGATCTGTGCCGGTGATCCGACACCGTGCGCCAGATAGTGCGACCCGTAGAAGTACTTGGCGTACCCGAGTCGGCCGGTGTCGGCCTGAGACATGGCCCGGTAGACAACCACACAGTCCGCCTGACCGGTCGCGATCGCCAACGAAGCGTTGTTCAAGGCAGCGGCGACACCACCACCGCCGCCGCCCCACATCATGTTCGACCACTTCACGTCATCGACCATCAGCGCGCCGCCCAGCATTGCGCCGTCCTGCCCTCCTCCGGCGTAGGACACGAATCCGTCCACCTCGCGGGGCGAGATCCCGGCGTCGGCACACGCGTCGACGATGGCCTCGAGCGTCATCCGAAACTCACCGTGCGGCGATTGTCCACGCTTGTAGTGTTTTTCGGACATTCCGACCACCGCCGCGCGCCGCGGAGTTCCACCGCACTCATACTGCTGTCCTCACATCGGCCCGACGCCAGCGCAACAGCGGCCACGTAGAACCTTCGTCGTGTTCGAATTCACCGGCCACGGTGTCGCCGATGCTGATGTTCTGCGTCTCGTCGCCGAGCAGGATTCCCAGCACGCGACGGTTCCCGGCACCCGGCAGTTCGACGAGCACCGTGATGTAGGGCGTCCGATCGGCCAATTCGGTGATGAACGGATACCAGCTGCGACTCCAGCTGTAGACCCTGCCCACCGGTTCGACCTCTTCCCACAGCGGATCGAATGCATGGCAGGACCCGCACATCCATTGCGGACCCCAGATCCACTCGGCGCACACCCCGCATCGCTGCAGCAGGAGCTTGCCCTCCAGCAGGCCATCCCAATAGGGCTGATCGAGACCGTCTGCCGACGGGCCCCAAGGTTCCTCAGTCATTGCCAGCGACCCCGGGCACCGCGAAATTGCCCAAGGACGCGGCCTTCCAGGCACCGTCACGGAGCTCCCAGGTCGAGCGCAACCCGATGGCGCCTTCGTCGGCCGTCACGTAGACTGCTTCACCGATCCGGAGGTCACCCTCGGCACGAGCGTCTTTGATCTCATATGAGAGCACTTTCCCGCGGGGCACTTGGACACCTTCGAAGACGGCAGGGATGTTCGCCTGCACCATGTCCGCCAAGGCAGCTTTCATGTCACCCGCGGCAACACTCTCGACATGCTTCACGTAGAGATCCCTGAACTCTGGCACGCTCACCTATTCACTCCTTCGCACCCGCACCGCGGATCGATCGCCTGTGAGTTAACCTTATGCCTATAGATAAATTGGGTCAACGCCCTGGTTCCGTCCACGCGATCTGGGTATGGTGCGGGCACACCGACATCCGCGAGAGGAGTGCTGATGAGCACCGAGTCGAACGAGGCCGTACGAGTCGAGTCACGAGGTCACGTCCGGATCATCACGATCAACCGTCCGCAGACGCGTAATGCAATCAATCGGGAGGTCACCGACCTTCTCGGACAGGCGCTGCACGACGCCGACGGTGACGAAGACATTCGCGCCATTGTTCTCACCGGCGCCGGGACGGCCGCATTCTGCGCAGGCGCCGACCTCAAGGCACTCGCGGCCGGCGAGCGTATCGATGCGACCGATCGGGAAGCCAGACGATGGGGTTTCGCCGGCGTCGTGGAGCATCCGATCAGTACGCCGATCATCGCTGCGGTCAACGGATTCGCGCTCGGCGGAGGTACGGAGCTGGTCCTCGCGGCCGATCTCGCAATCGCGGTCGACACCGCGAAGTTCGGACTGCCGGAGGTCAAACGCGGAATCTACGCGGCCGCCGGCGGCGCATTTCGACTTGCCAAGCAGTTACCCCCGAAACTCGCGATGGAGTACGTGCTGACCGGGGAATCGATGAATGCCGCACGCGCGTATGAACTCGGCTTGATAAACCGGGTGGTGGCGGCGGAGGAACTGCTCCCGGCAGCGATAGAGCTCGCCGAGCAGATCGCGGCGAATGCCCCGGTAGCCGTTCAGGCGACAAAGCGGCTCGCGCGCGGGATCATCGACGGCGACATCCCGGACGAGCGGGCCGCCTGGGACGCGAACAAGGTCGAGGCTCGAGCGGTGTTCAGCAGCGCCGACGCCGCCGAGGGGCCCCGCGCCTTTGCCGAGAAGCGGGATCCGGTGTGGTCAGGCCGGTGAGTCCGGCTCGACGGAACTCACGGCCGAAGTGAAGGGAGCACAAACGTCCTGATGAGTTTGCGGTGCCCAGGATCATCGGCATTGCTGAAGTCGAGCCTACCGACCAAGATGAACTGCAGCAGAGCAAACCACTCGTTGATCTCGTCGATGCTCACGTCTGTCCGGATCTCGCCCCGCTGTTGACCTTCGAGCAAGATGGGCTCCCACATCTCCCGCGTGAGCTTGGCAGCGAGATCCGAGCTTCCCACCAGAGCTGTGGCCAGTTCCATCCGCTCCGGGCTGACCAGGATCCGAACGATCGGATCGCGACGACCGTTGTCGATGAGGAAGATCAGACCTTCCACGATTACGTCGTCGAATGTCGGCTGGCTCTGCACGAATTCGCGGGCACGAGCGAACAGCAGTCGCGAGCGCATCTCGATCAACGCCGAGATGAGTGAATCGCGATCCTTGAAGTAGCGGTACACCGTCGGTCTCGACACACCCGACTCCCGGGCGATGTCGTCCATGGTGGTCTTGTTGATTCCGTAACGGAGAAACACCGACTGAGCCGCCATCAGTATCTGCGACCGGGCCTCATCGATGTCCGCAGACAGAACGATCCCGGTTTTGCGGCGAGCCATGTCGCTCCTTGCCCTCGACGCGGCTTTCGCACCGCTCCAATACAACTGTCAGAATTCGTCCATCATCTCATGATGGCTTGACCAGTGGCCCACAGCCAGTGCCGATGACCTGATCAACGTCAAACATGCGCAAACGGCGAGACCCGACAGGTCTCGCCGTTCGAACGATCTCCACCGGCCGTCACCGCGACCGGATCAGATCACCTGATCTTGTCGAAACGAGTGTTCACGTCGCTGTACTCCTTGCGAATCGCCAGTTTTGCGAGCTTTCCACTCGGCAGCCGCGGCAGCGGGGTATCTCGGATCACGACGTAACGCGGCACCTTGTAGTCCGAGACCAGCGTGTTGCAGTGTTCGATGATCGCCGCCTCGTCCACACCACCGGAGACGCTGACGATTGCTGCCGGCGTCTCACCGAAACGTTCGTCCGGTGCTGCGATCACCGCAACCTCTTCGACTCCATCGATCTGTGAGATCACCCGCTCGAGTTCGACGGGAGAGATGTTGATGCCTCCGGAGATGATGAGATCCTTGAGCCTGTCCACGAATTGCACCCGGCCTTCGGAGTCCCGGGTTCCGAGGTCCCCGCTGTGCAACCAGCCGTCCCGAATGGCCGCCGCCGTGGTCTCCTCATCCTGCCAATAGCCTGGCGTCACGAGCGGGCCACGGACGACGATCTCGCCCTCCTCCCCCGCATCAGCGAACGTCCCATCAGATCGCATGACCGTGACCTCGGTGAAAATGTTCCCCGTGCCGCATCGATCCGGGTAATCCATGGCCTCGTCACGCAAGGTGGCAGTGGCGACGCCGCCGGCTTCTGTCATCCCGTAGATCTGCCGCAGGAGTACACCCTTGTCGGCCCATCGCTTCAGCAGCGGCGTGGGGACGGCGGCTCCACCGACGATTGCCGTCAGCAGCGAGCTCAGGTCCGCATCAGCGAACTCCGGCGCGCGCGAGATCGCCTCGAAGATCAGCGGCACACCGAAAATCGCTTTGACCGAATGCTTTTCGATGAGCTGCACTGCTCGTGCCGGATTGAGCTCTCGCTCGACCACCAGGGTTCCACCGAGAACGGTGGTGATGAGCAATCCATAGACCAAGCCCGGGGTGAACGCCAAAGGCAGCACGAGGAGCGTGGTGGTCTGCGGCCGGAATCCCGGATCGGTCAGCGTGTTCTCCAGCACGATGTTCAGCAACGTGCGGTTGGTCAGGATGACGCCTTTCGACACACCCGTCGACCCGCTCGTGAACAGGATGGTCGTCGGTTCGTCCTCGGGGAGGTCCACCCGGAAGTCGTCGTCGGCACCCGCGCGCAGCACCGCGAGGTCACCGAACCCGACGATGTCGTACGGTTCGCCCAGCGAACTGGCAGCCGACGCCTCGGTACGCAAGTCCTCCGCAGCAACCACTTTGGTGATCCCTGCGTCGTCTGCGACCTTGCGCAACTCTGCCGGCTTGAGTCGACTGTTCAGTGGCACCAGCACCGCACCGGCCTTGAGAATGCCCAGCGCCATCGCAGGCCACTCAAGCGAATTGGCCCCCAGCAGGCCGACCCGATCACCGGGTGTGACGCCTTCATCAACCAACCTGCGTGCAATCCGGCTGGTCCAGCCCGCGAGTTCGCGGTACGTCACCGACTCGTCGTCGACGATGATCGCGCTCCGGTCGCTTTCTGCCCGCGACCACCAGTGCAGAGCCGATCCTATTGTGGCGGCCATGTGTTCTCCTCGAGGTTGTGCATCGGCAACGTGACGCAGAGTGCGTAATCGAATTCGGCCGATACGGATCGGGTGTCCGGGTACGGAAAGCGCCCGAATTTAACTACAGTCAATAGTTTACGAAGTGGCGTAGATCACTGTCAAGGCTCGATCCGAGCCGTCGCAGCTGAAGTTCTGCCAGGTCAAGAAGCGGCGGGCGCGGCAAACAGATCACGTTGGATGATCTCCTTCATGATCTCGTTTGTGCCGCCGTAGATGCGCTGGATCCGGGCATCAACAAATGCCCTGGCGACGGGATACTCCTTCATGTAGCCGTATCCACCGTGTAATTGGACGCCGGCGTCTACCACATCCCACTGCAGCTCGGTGGCAGCGAGCTTTGCTTTTGCCGCGTCGACAACACTCAGCTCACCTCGATTGTGCTGCCGCACGGCGCGATCGAGAAATGCTCGCGACAGATCGATACGGGTCGAGAGGTCCGCGAGCACGAACCCAGTGTTCTGGAACTCCGAGATCTTCTTGCCGAAGGCGGTCCTCTCGGTGACGTAGTCAACCGTCCACCGTAAGACCGCCTCGGCCGACATCTGGGCCGCCAGCCCGATTCCCAAGCGCTCGAGGGGGAGGCTGTCCATCAGGTGCCCGAACCCACCGCCGATGTCGCCGAGCACGTTGCACTCGGGCACCCGGACGTCCTCGAAAACCAGCTCCGCTGTGTCCTGAGCAGCCAGCCCCACTTTGTCGAGCTGCCGGCCGCGGTGAAATCCGGCCATCCCGTCCTCGACCACCAGCAAGGTGAAGCCCCGCGACCCTGCGCTGGGATCCGTGCGGGCCACAACGATGACCAGATCTGCAAGAATTCCGCTGGTGATGAAGGTTTTCGAGCCGTTGAGAACCCAATCGCCCCCGTGCTTGACCGCGGAGGTGGTGATTCCACGCAGGTCGCTGCCGGTACCGGGCTCGCTCATGGCGATCGCACCGATGGATTCCCCAGAAGCGAAGCCTGGCAACCAACGTGCTCGCTGCTCGTCGTCGGCCAGGCGCAACAGATAGTTGAGCACGATGTCGTCATTGGTCGAGAACCCCGACTGGAGCGAAGCCGCGCCCACACGCGCGAGCTCCTCGATCACGACAACCCGGAACCGATAGTCCTGCTCATCGGCTCCGCCGAATTGTTCGGGAATCGACAATCCCAGAAGCCCTAACTTGCCCGCCGCACGCCATGTGTCGCGATCGATCAGTCGTTGTTCGTCCCACCGTGCAAGATTGGGTACCACCTCGCGCTCGACGAACCCACGCACCGTGTCGCGGTACGCTTCGTGATCGGCTTCGAACAGGTCGGACTGCATGATTCTCCTTGCGATACAGCTGAAATGAGTTGTGTGTGGTCAAGGCAGGGCACGGCTGTGTTCGAGCTCAGAGGCCGAATCGGACGTCGGTACGATCGTGCTGGAACCGGGTCAGCCGACACGCGTTGACCAGCTCGGCGTTGTCCGAGTCGACATACGCGATGACGCCTTCGAGTCCGGCATTCGCGGCCTCGATGAACGCTGATGTCAGCAGGGCCCTGGTCAGGGCTGGTTCGTCGTTCGCCGGATCACGCGAAACATACTCCACCACAGCACATCTACCGAATTCCATCGAGATGACGGGCTTTTTGTTTAATGTGACTGCGCCGACGACCGACCCGCCGCCGTCCACGGCGACCAGAACGGTCTTGTTGTCGTGGTCCAGATCGCTCAACAGGCCCGGGCATGGCATCGCTGCCCCCTCCGCGCGTTCGACGAACGTTGCCAGAGCCCTGACTTGTTCCGGGCTCGTCCCCGCTGGACTCACCCGTGAGAGAGGCAGATTGTCGTCGAATGGTTCATCGACCAGCCGAATCAACTTCCACATCCGTTTGGTTCGCGGAATGAAGTGCCGGTCCGAGAGTCGGCCGGCGGCAGGGTGATTGCCCTGGGCCCAGGCTCGCAGCGACCGGGCACCACTTCCCAGCCAGCCACCTTCCGCTCCGACGTCGAGACCAGCCCGCTCCACGAAGAGCGTGACCACCCCCAGGGACCGGAGCTCGGGTGCCACCACGAGTTGGACGTCACCCACGCCGTGGCGATCGATGACCATACGCAGCACGCCGGCGAGGCATTCGGGATCTTCGTCCTCACCCGCACGCGTTTGGCGCGCGAGCATGCGAATCAACAGCAGCTTCTTGTTGGCATCCGGTTGCTTGATGTCATTTTCCACATCGGCGAAGTCGATCCCTGAGAACTCGGCCTCCGAATCATAAGCAACGGCGGACTCGAGGAGGTTCCGCACTTCCGTCAGTTCGGAGTCGCCGAGCTCGGTATGCCACTGATATGTGATCATCTCCGCGCACCTTCGGATTTCGGAGCGTCCATCACCTGGCTGCAGTACCGTCGGCGATCAGCTTCTTGACCTCGCGCCGGAAGACCTGATTGGCCACCTCGTTTCGGCCCAGCATCATCTTGCCGGCATTGGCGCTGCCCATTCCGATCTGGGACTGACGCAACAGTGGAAAATCCTCTTGGTGCAGTACCGCCAGCAGGATGTCCCAGTTCTTGTTCCATCGCTTGTTCCAGTGTTCTTCGGTGAATCCACTCACCTCGACCTTGGGCACCATCAGCCTCTGCTCCATCACCGACCGACCCGGATCTGTCGGGTGAGGTCGGAATGTCAACAGCTGGAAGTGATCCGGCTGCCGAAGTAGCGTGCTGTTGGGCAGCAGAAAATGCGTTTCCGTGACGTACTTGTCGAGCAACTCGTCGCCGGGGTCCTCTTCGAGCCAGCGGTCGATCGTCTTGCGAGGTGCTATGAATCGGCAGTGCCTGCCGAAGTCTTCGAAAGCCATCACGTTCGTGTGGATGATCTTTCCGGCGGTGTTGGGGTGGGCGTACTGGATGTGGTAACCGTCCAGGAACGCGTCCTGCATGATCTTCCAGTTGACGGGTTCGTCGAAACCTGCCGATCGGAACGAGACGAGCTCCGCGAGTTCGTAGCCCGCCAAGATTTCGTCCATCTCCGGACCGAGCCAGGACGCCACGTTGATCTGGGCGTCGGCGTTGTCCACGATCCACACGAAGCCGTGACGCTCCTCGGTGGGCAGCTCGACCAGCCCGTGCTCGGAGCGATCGACTTCACCAAACGTCGAATCCCGTGTGATCGCCCGGAGTGAACCGTCGGGGTCGTACGACCACCGGTGGTAGGCGCACGAGAAGATTCTGCAACGCCCCTTCTCCTGCTCCTCGAGCAGCGCACCCCGGTGGCGACACAGATTGACGAAAGTGCGTACGCTGCCGTCCTTCTGCCGGACCACCAGGATGTTGTTGCGCGGCATCTGCAGCGTCATGAAGTCGCCGGCCTTCACCAATTCCGACGAATGGGCGACGATGGACGGAACCCGCCCGAAAACCTGGTCGCGCTCCTGCTTGGCAAGCTGGGGATCGGTGAACTCTTCGGGCGCAAAGTCGACGATGTCGTCGAATTTGTCGGTCGTCTCGTTGCGCAACAGCTCCAGGGCCCGACGTATGCGGTCCTGGCGCGGTAGTGAAGTGGTCATGTGATCCTCCCGATCGCAGGGTGCAGCGAGTGCAGCAGCACGCGCCGGCTGGGCTGACGATTTAAATCTACAGCCTTTAGTTTAAGCGGACAAGTCTCCGGGCGGTCCGGTCAGGAACCCGGTGTGAACGTGATCGGCAGACGGATACACCCGCGAACCTGGCTCGCATGCAGGATCGGTGGATCACCGTCGACAAGCCGATAGTCGGGAATCCTGCGATGCAGTTCCTCGAGTGCGAGTTTGAGTTCGATCCGAGCCAGATGCGACCCGATGCACCGATGCGGCCCACCCCCGAATGACAGATGTCGGTTGGGGTGACGCTGGATGTCGAGCTCAGCGGGACTGTCGAACTCCTCTGCGTCGCGGTTGGCACCGCAGAGCATCAGGATCACCTGGTCGCCCTCAGCAATGTTCACGCCACCGAGCGTCGTGTCTTTTGTCGCACGCCGGCCCGGGATGACCGCGGCCTCTATCCGGAGGATCTCTTCGACCGCCGAGGGGATCAACGACGAGTCAGCGATGATGTCCTGGCGCTGCTCGGGATTGTTGACGAGATGGATGATGCTCCACGCCAGCGAACCCTGGACGGTGTGCAGGCCACCGATGAGAAGCAGGAAGAACATGCGGGTCAGCTCGTCGTCCGTGAGCAACCGCGGACCGTCCTCGAGGTTCACCTCGGTGTGGACAAGCGTGGACGTGATGTCGTCACTGGGGTTGACCCGGCGCTCTGTCACCATCTTCTGGAAGTAGCCCAGCATCTCCATGCCCGCGAGTGCCCGTGCCTGGTTCGACTCCTCTTCGGTTCCACCCGGCTTCCCCATCAACATGACGTTGGTGGCTTCGGTGAAGACCTCGGCATCGTCGAGCGGCCAGTTCATGAGGGCGAGAAAGACCCGCGTCGGCAGTTCGTGGGCGAACTCGCCGATGAACTCGGCTTCACCCCTGGACTCGAACTTGTCGATGAGTTCATTGACCACGACGCGGATGCTCTCTTCGAGCTCTTTCATCCGGCCGGGACTGAACAGTGGCTGCATCGCCTGGCGGTATCCGGTGTGGTCAGGTGGGTCGATCTCAACCGGGATGAACTTGCCGAACGACTCATCGGTGACGAGGTTGTTGGGGTAGCTCGAGAACGTCTCCGGGTCGCGGAGTACCTCCTGGATCTCCCGGTACTGGGTCACGATCCAGTGTCCGCCGTGTGCGGTCGAATAGACTACCGGCCCTTTACTTGCCAGCTCGGCAACCTGGGCCTGCACGGTGTCGACAGGCTGAGCAATGGACTGATCGTAGATGTCGAAGTCGACGACCAGGTCGGCCGGAGCTTGTTCAACTGTTGTCATGGGTTCCTCGGTTGTTTGTTCAGGCGTGAGACGTGCGTCGAGGCACGAGATCAAGTGCCCGCTCGGGGCAGACCGCGACGGCATCGCGGGCGGAATCGATGGTGCCGGGACCGATGTTCGGGTCCAGGATCACCGGATAACCTTCGTCGTCGCAATCGACGAGTTCTGGCCTTGTGCCATAACACATCCCGTGACCGGCACAGGCCTTTCGATCGACCTCGAGTGTGAACGCCGATTCGTCGGCTGACATCGGCGTCCTAATTCTCCACCGGCTCCGGACGAAGATCTTCGTCGAACCACATTCCGACGCGGGCCAGGGTCCCACCATCGGTTGCGGGCAAGACCACACCCGACATGTAGGCGGAGTCGTCGGAGATCAGGAACAGAGCCGCTCTGGCATTGTCGAGCAATGACGGCGGGCGATTGAGTCGAAGGGAAATCGGCGATACCACGGGATCCCAGGGGCCGGAGACCTCTTCGTAGGACTGGCCGACGACCGGTTCGCCCGCTTTCATCAAGAAGTTCGGCGACATCCCGTGCGTGGGCGCGATCGCGTTGACCCGGATGCCGTACTTACCGAGGTCAAGACTGAGGCCACGCACCAGCGCGTTGACTCCGGCTTTGGTCGCCGAGTACATCGAGATGCTGTGGTAGGCAAGCAAAGACGCGGCTGACGATGTGGCCAGAATGGTTCCGCCGCCGTTGGCACGCAATGCGGGCACGGCGGCCTGTGCCGTGTAGATGACACCGCTGAGGTTCACGCCGCACACTGCATGCCAGTCGTCTTCGGTCAGGTCCTGGAACTCAACCTGCTCGCCTCCGGCGACCGAGGGAACTCCGCCACGCGAGACGATGCCGGCATTGGCCCAGGCCACGTCCAGTTTTCCGAAGTGCTCCACCGTCTTGTCGACAGCTGCGACGATCTGACTCTTCTGCGCCACGTCTGCAGTGATCGCAATGGCCTCGCCACCCTGCTGCTCCACCAGCTTGGCGGTGTGTTCGGCCCGTTCGGAGTCGATGTCTACAACGGCGATCTTCGCGCCTTCACCCGCAAAGAGTTGCGAAGCCTGACGGCCGAGGCCCGACCCCGCTCCGGTGATGAGTACAACCTTGTTTTCGAGCTTCATGTTGACATTCCTCTGTCGTTGGGACGGGCCCACGACGACGCGGGCCTCATCTTCGATATGCGCGGCGCCGAAGGGGCATGTGGTCGGCGCCGGGTGCTGCCCGCCGTAGTGGCCTAGATCACTTTTGGCTGACATCGCGAAACCTTACTCCCATAGGTTTGAGACGTCAATCGCGATTTGTCATCTGCTGCGGACGCACAAACGACCAGGCCAAGGGCGTATCGACGCAGATGTTGACGCCTTTCGCGCGTCGCATGCCACCGAGTCTAAGAACATTGAGACTAAACTCGTTATTTGTAACAGAGTCACAGCGCCACACGGCTCGAGAGGGCGATCGGGAGATACTCACGCTGCATTGGTGGCCGAGCGCACAATGCTCACAAGCCGAGAAGTAAACTCATGCCATTAGTTTTACAGCAGCCGAGCGACGGTGCTGCTCGACCCGCAACACAACCTCGGAGGTTGACGATGGCCATTGACCCGACCACGCCGGTGCTGATCGGCTACGGACAGGTGAATCAGCGCGATGACGCCTCACCCTTACTCGAACCGGTCGACCTGATCGCTGCAGCGGCACGCGCCGGCACCTCGGAGTCGGTGCTACAGGCGGTGGACTCGATCCGGCTCGTCCGAATGCTGTCGTGGCGCTACCGCGACCCTGGCCTGTTACTCGGCCAACGACTGGGGGCTGAACCCACAACCACCGAGTACATCGGCGACGGAGGCAACGGACCCCAGACCCTGCTCAATCGAGCATGCATGGACATCACAGCCGGAAAGTCGAACGTGGTTCTGATCGGCGGTGCCGAGACCTGGCGAACCAGGATGCGCCTGAAACGACAGGGACAGCGACCGGACTGGACACGGCAACCTGACGAGCTCCCCAAGGCGCAGAACACTGTGGGTTCGGTGCCGATGAACGGCCCCGCCGAAGATCAAAGCGGGCTTGATCGGCCCGCGCACGTCTATCCCTTGTTCGAACAGGCGATCAGACTCGCGTCGGGCCGCACCTCGGCCCAGCACTCCCATGCCATAGCCGAGCTCTGGTCGACCTTCAACGCGGTGGCTGTCGACAACCATCACGCCTGGGTTCGCACGCCCTTCACCGCAGAGGCGATCGCGACGCCGTCCCCCGACAATCGACTCATCTGCGACCCGTACACCAAGCTGATGAACTCGAACAACTCCGTCGAACAGGCGGCTGCGCTGATTCTCACATCGGTCGCCACAGCCCGATCACTCGGTGTGTCGCAGGACAACTGGATCTTTCCCGTCGCGGGCACCGATGCTCACGACACCTATGCGATCAGCGAACGCCATCGACTGGACAGGTCTCCTGCCATCAGAATCGGGGGTCGACGAGTCCTGGAGTTGGCCGGCGTCGGAATCGATGACGTCGACTTCGTCGACGTCTACTCCTGCTTCCCGTCGGCTGTGCAGATCGCAGCCGCGGAATTGGGCCTACCGATCGACGCACCCGACCGCCCGTTGACAGTGACCGGCGGGCTCAGCTTTGCCGGCGGGCCCTGGAACAACTACGTCTCGCACTCGATCGCGACGATGGCCGAACGTCTGAGGGAGAATCCTGGAAGCAGCGGCTTGGTGACCGCCAATGGCGGATACCTGACCAAACACGCCTTTGGCGTATACAGCAGCACGCCGCCCACCGATGGATTCCGTTGGGAGGACGTGCAATCGGACGTCAACCGGCATCCGACGGTGGTCGCCGACCACACATGGGTCGGCAACGCCACAATCGAATCGTGGACCGTCGCCTACGACCGGGACGGCGCGGCGAAAACTGGTCTGCTGGCGGTGCGAACACCTACGGGCGCGCGGACCCTCGCTGCGATTCACGACGCAGACCAGGTCCGGCACCTCCTCTCATCCGAACCGGCTGGGACGAGCGTCGAAATCAGCGAAGGCAGAACAGCGACTCTCAATTGAGGCACTCAGTGCCATACACCTACTGACATGAGTCAAAAACTGGCCTGTCAGAGAATTATTGATCAAAGACTATCCAAATTAAAACTAATGCCTGTAGGCTTCGCTCTCGTCACATGGTGACGTACACCACTCCGGACACATCGTCCGAAGATCAGGAGCGAAGAACATGCGTATCAGATCCGGAACCCTCGTCATCGCGGCCAGCGCCAGCTTGGTGCTGGCACTGGCCGCCTGCGGCGACGACAGCTCGAGCGACGACCCCACATCGTCCAATCAAACCTTCACCGGCGACCCGGTCACAGTGATGACCATCGCCCCTGTCGACACCGCCGCCATCAATCAGCCCGAGATCCACGACGCGGCCAAAGCTGCTGCGGCGTCGATAAACAACGCCGGCGGCCTGAACGGACACGAAGTCAAGGTCATCAACTGCAACGACGGCAACGACACGAACAAGGCCGCCGAGTGCGCACGCCAGGCCGTTTCGGAGAACGTGGCCGCGGTTCTGGGCGGTTTCACGACCAACGGGGCCACCATCAACCCGATTCTCGATGAGGCCGGTATCCCCTGGATCGGTGCCCCCGGCTTCTCGCCGAATGAACTGGCGGACAAGAACTCCTTCCCTCTGCTGTCCGGCGCCCCCACGTTCGCCGGCATTGCCGCCAAGGCAGCCAAGGACGGTTGTGCTTCCGTCGCGACCGTGCTGTACGACACCCCGACGACCGGCAAAGCTGTCGACCTGATCAACCTCGGACTCACCGCCGCCGGTAGCAAACCTGCGACGAACATCAAGGTCCCCACGACGACAACTGACTTCGGCAGTGTCGCCAAATCGGCCGGCGAATCCGATTGCGCCATCATCGGACTGCCCAACGATCAGACTGTCGCGGTCGCAAAAGCGGGTGAGAGTGTCGGGGTCGACACCCGCTACTACATCCTCTCGGGAGGATTGAACGACACAGTGCTTTCCCAGGCGGGCAAAGCATTCGAAGGTGCGGGGTCGGCGAGCAACTTCGTCGTCGCCAGTAACCCGGTCTGGGACGAAGCCAAGGCATCCACCGACGATGTGGATTGGACCGGTCCTTACAACCAGGACACGTGGGCCTCTTACAAGGTGTTCGCCGAAGTGATGGCGGCCCAGCCCGAGATCACAGCGGCAACGGTCACCGCAGCGATGAATGGCGCCAAGGACATCGACGCGGGCGGGCTCATGGCTCCGGTTGACTTCACCACCGAGTTTGCTGTTCCGGGACTGAACCGGGTCTTCAACCGAAACGTCGTCTACATAACGGCCGACGGCGGGGAGGTCGTCCAAGACGGCGGCTTCGAAGACCTGGGTCCCTTCTTCGGTCAGTAGCAGTCCCCGCGGTGCGGCCCCGCCTTCGAACACTGGTGGGGCCGCACCTGTTCTCCAGCACAGAAAGCAAGCCAATGAGCACAACCGCCACCGCCGCACCCGCGGTGATTCTCGACAACCTGACAGCTGGGTACGGCGGGACCCCGGCCGTCCACGAACTCGACATCCAGGTCGAACCCGGCCAGATCGTCTCGCTGCTCGGTGCCAATGGCGCCGGCAAGACCACCACACTGCTGACGATCGCCGGTGAACTCGCCCCGATGGGCGGATCCGTACAGGTACTGGGCGACCCGAAGCGTCGCAGTCTGGATCATCGCGCCCGGCACGGGCTCGGCTATCTCACCGAAGAACGCTGTGTCTTCATGAACCTGACGGGGCGAGAGAATCTTTCGCTGGGGCGAGGCTCCGTGGCCGCAGCTCTGGAGTACTTTCCTGAGCTACAGGAGCACCTCGGAAAGAAGACCGGTCTCATGTCCGGCGGGCAGCAACAGATGCTCGCCCTGGGCCGCGTACTCGCCGGGAAACCGAAAGTGCTGCTGGCCGACGAACTCTCGCTAGGACTTGCGCCGCTGATAGTGCAGCGACTGCTCAAGGTCCTACGACAGGCGGCCGACAGTGGCGTCGCGGTGGTCTTGGTCGAGCAGCATGTCCGGCACGCCCTCGAAATCGCCGATCACGCGTACGTTCTGCGCCGCGGCCGAGTGGTACTCGACGGCCCCGCGGCTGACCTTCGTAGCTCAGCAGATGAAATCGCACAACACTACTTGACCGGGGAATCATGATGGAGATACTCACTTTCGGCTTTCTCGGACTGGGCACCGGCTCCGTCTACGCCCTGTTGGCGATGGGTTTGGTTCTCATCTACCGCGGGTCCGGCGTGATCAACTTCGCTCACGGCGCATTCGCACTGTTGGGTGCGTACGCGGTGTTCGAACTGCGCACCGAGGCCGAACTGCCGTTTTATGTCGCGCTCGCGGTGGCCATGATTGTCGTGGCAGTGACGGCGATCCTGGTGCACTTCTTGGTCATGCGTCCCTTGCGCACGGCGAGCCCACTCGCCAGGGTGATCGCCACCCTGGGTGTGCTCACGCTCGTGACACAGGCGGTGTTGCTGAAGTACGGGGCTGAACAACGCACCGTCGACGTTCCGGTGTCCACCGACTCGATCAGCGTCACCGACGACCTGCTCATCGGTAAACAGAACCTCTACCTTCTCCTCATCACGGTGGTCTGCGCAATCGCCCTCGCTGCGATCAGCAACCGCACAAAGGTCGGCCGGGCACTATCCGCCTCGGCCGAGAACCCCAGGGCTGCTGCGGCCCTCGGCTGGTCTCCCGACATTCTCGCCTCGCTGACGTGGGGCCTCGCCGGGGCCCTCGCCGCCGTCGCTGGTGCGTTCTTCCCGGCGACGTCGTCAGGATTCATCTCGGTCACCCAGATGAGCGCCCTCATCATCGGTGCGCTCGCCACCGCACTGCTCGCCGAGTTCAGGTCCTACGCGCTTGCCGTGGTGGGCGGTCTGCTGATCGGGATGGGACAAGCGCTGGCCACCAGGTACATCGACCAGACCGGTGTCGCAGATGCGGTGCCCTTCATCGTGATCATCGTGGTTCTGGTGGTGCGCGGTCGTGGTCTGCCCGTGCGCGGCATGATCACGGACCGGCTCCCCCGAGTCGGCACCGGCCGGATCCGCCCGGTGTCGGTCTTGATCGCAGCTGTGATCGCGGTGGTGGTCGTACGTTTTGCCGTTCCAGACGACTGGCAGCCGGCGATCATTGTCTCCATCACATTCGCCATCGTGGGACTGTCCGTGGTGGTCATCACCGGATACGCCGGACAACTCTCGCTGGCCCAGTTCGCACTGGGCGGCGTTGGCGCCTACGCCGCAGGCCGTCTGGCCGCCGCACAAGGCTGGCCGATGGAACCGGCTCTCGTGGCCGGCGTCGCGGTCGCCATGGTCGTGGGCTTTGTCATCGGGCTACCGGCCCTGCGCACACGCGGTGTCAATCTAGCGGTGATCACCTTCGGGCTGGGCTTCGTCATCTACCAACTCGTGTTCGCCAACAGCGATTACACGGGCGGCGATGCCCAGACCAAGATCGACTCCCCTACCTTCCTCGGTCTGAACGTCGACCCGGTCACCAATCCGGCCAACTACAGCACCATCTGCCTTGTCGCGCTGGTGGCAGTGGCCCTGATCGTGGCCAACCTGCGCCGCAGCCGTGTCGGGAGGCGACTACTCGCCGTCCGGACGAACGAGCGGGCGGCAGCAGCGGTGGGTGTCAACGTCTTCCAATCGAAGTTGTACGCCTTCACCATCTCCGCAGGCATTGCCGGTCTCGGAGGCGCCCTGTACGGGTTCAGTTACTCCACGATCCTCTACCAACAACTGTTCCCCTCCGACATGTCGATCAACGTCCTGGTACTCACCGTGATCGGAGGTGCAGGCTACGTTCTCGGGCCAATGGTCGGCGCACTGTTGGCCACCGGCGGAATCGGGGTCCTCTTCTTCGGTGACGCCACCACCAGCGCTGACTCCGGTTTCGTCAAGTACCTACCGCTGATCACCGGATTCCTGTTGCTTGTCACGTTGATCGGCAGTCAGAACGGTATCGTCGATCGGGCGCAGACGCTCTTGACCGAACTCTGGCGGCGAGTGCCAGCCGGGCGTCACACGTCTGCGGCAGAACCTCATCCCGCCCCGTCGACCGGAGTCAAAGCGCAGGTCACGCCACATACGCTCGAGATCGATGGCGTCACACAGCGTTTCGGGGGCTTCACAGCCCTCTCCGATGTGTCGATGATCGTCGGTCCCGGCGAGGTCGTCGGATTGCTCGGCCCCAACGGTGCCGGCAAGACAACGTTGATCGATGCAGTCACCGGTTACAACCGGATCACCGCGGGATCGGTTCGATGGGACCAGCAGGACATGACGTCGTGGTCGCCCCACCGACGCGCCCGCGCCGGCCTGTCGCGGTCGTTCCAGTCGCTCGAACTGTTCGACGACCTGACCGTTCGCGAAAACCTGCTCGCGGCGTCGGATTCTCGGGATCTGTTGGCGTACGTGACCAACCTCTTCTACCCGGGGCCATCGCGGCCGACCGACACGGTGCTGGCAGCCATCTCCGAACTCGGCCTCACCGACGTGCTGGACGTGCGAGCCGAGGAACTCTCCTACGGGCGGCGGCGGCTGGTCGCGATCGCCCGCGCCGTGGCCACGAGGCCGTCAATCCTTCTGCTCGACGAACCGGCAGCCGGCCTCGACGAAGAAGAGAGCCGCGAGGTCGGACATCTCATCCGACGCCTGGCAGACGACTGGGGTATCGGAGTACTACTCATCGAACACGATGTGCCGATGGTGCTACGTACTGCCGACCGTATTCATGTCCTCGACTTCGGTCAGACCATCGCCGCGGGCACGCCCGACGCGATCCGAAGCGACGACGCGGTACGCGCAGCGTACCTAGGAGAACCTGCCTCGTCGACGGAGGACGAGGCAGAAGTCATACACCGGTAGGGCCGCCGAGCCAGACGCCGATCTCCTCGCCCGATACGTGGCTTCCATTCTCGCTAACCAAGAAAGACACCATGGAAGCCACGGATTCGGCGGGGATCTCGGGCCAATGGCGTACGCTCCCGTACCTGGCGACGGCCTGCGCTCTGCGGCGGGGCTGCTGACGAAGACCATTCTCCCCCAGCCTCTGTCGTACATCGCAGGCAGTGCCGCATGAGTGCAGTAGAAGGCTCCGCTGAGATTGACGGCGATCACCCGGTCCCAGTCCGCCGGGGACATAGACCGTGCCAAGCGCGTGACATTGATACCCGCGTTATTCACCAGGACGACGGGTGGGCCGAGGGTTCTTGTCGCCTCTGAGATCAGTTCTGCGGCCGCGGCCGCATCGGACACGTCAGCTTTGATCGCAGTGGCCCGGCCCCCACGGTCGACGATCGACTCGACCACCTCATGAGCCTGTGGCGCGCTCGAGGAGTAGTTCACCGCCACCGCGAACCCATCGGCCGCGAGCCGGCGGGATATCGCTGCCCCGATGCCACGACTCCCGCCGGTGACGACCGCCACTCCCTTTTCCACCACAGTCAGCGGACTTTCGAATACGTCTGTGGCACATCCGAGTATGTCTGCCGAAGGCTCGGTTTGGAGATCTTCCCACTGGCCATCCGCGGCAAGGGGCCGTCGGTGAACACCACGTACCTCGGTACCTTGTAGTCGGCGAGATTCTTGTTGCAATGCTTGACAACATCTGCCTCGGTCAGACCGTCGACCCTTCTGATGATCACGGCCGGTGTCTCGCCGAACTTGTCGTCGTCCACGCTGATCACCGCAACTTCTTCGACACCCGGCAGCAGGCTGATCACGTGTTCGATCTCCGCCGGGGAGATGTTCAGCCCGCCGGAGATGATCATGTCCTTGAGTCGATCGACGAACGTGAGATAGCCTCTCTCGTCCAGCTTTCCGAGGTCACCGGTGCGTAGCCAACCATCGACCAACGCGGCTCGCGTTGCTTCGTCGTTGCGCCAGTAGCCCGGCATCATGCCCGGACCGCGTAGCAAGATCTCACCGGGCTCATCGGGGGCGCAGTCCTCGCCGTCCGCATTCACGACCCGGATTTTTGTGAAGATCCCACCCCACCCACATTTGTCAGGATGTGCGGCAGCCTCGTCACGGGGCATCACCGTCGCCGATCCCCCGATCTCCGTCTGCCCGTACAACTGCCGCAACTGCACGCCTCTGGCCAGCCAGGTGCCGACCAATGCCGGTGACACGCGGGCACCCCCGACGTGTGCGGTGGTCAGGTGACTCAGATCCGCCTCACCGAAGCCGGGCACCCGGGAAATCTGCTCCCACAGGATCGGTGGTCCGGTGAAGGTCGTCGCGCGGCTGTCCACCAACACACGTAGTGCAGCCACAGGATCGAATCCGGGCTGCAGGAGCAGGGTTCCGCCGTGAAGCACGGTGCGAGCAATACCCCAGATGATGCCTCCGGCGGTGAAGAGCGGGATCGCCATCAGCGGACGCAGGCCGTTCTGCTCAATCGGTTCCTGCATCGCCCACTGATGCATCATCCCGGCGATGGTGGCGTGGGTGAATATGACGCCTTTGGGGTCACCGGTTGTTCCGCTCGTGAACACGATCGCTGTGGGATCCGACAATTCGACCATCGGCGTGGGGGATACGGCACCGTTCGCGCTTCGCAGGGGCCGCACATCTTGCTCGAGTTCGGAGATGGCGAATGTGTCCCGAACGGTGCGAACTTCGTCGAGCCGGCTGCGCAATGCCGCCTCGCAGTAGATGACGACCGGGTCACAGCTGTCCACGAGAGCAGTGAGTTCACGTGCGAGGAACCGGTGATTGAACGGCGCCACGATCGCGCCCACCTTCATCGCCCCCAGCGCGGCCACACACCACTCGAGCGAATTCGCTGCCAGAAGACCGACGCGGTCCCCGGCCCGAACTCCCCTCGCCGTGAGGTCATGCGCCACCCCCTCCACCCAGCTGCTCAGTTCCCGGTAGGTCAACTCGTCGCCGGCAAAGTCGATGGCGACCTGTTCGGGGACGGCCCGCGCCCAGTACGACAAGGCATCGATCACAGTGCCACTCATAGGTTTCCTCCTGCTGCTGTCCGCGTGTCTCGTGACACCTCGACGTTGATTCCGGTCAGGTGTGATTGGTTGCTCAGCGGGTCGAAGGCGCCCGTACCGGTCGGTGCGAGTTGGTTGGCGTTCACGCCCGGGTGCCTGTGGGCGATGCCGAGGCTTCGAGCGGTGCTCTGACCCCAGCCATGGGTCATCGCCACCACACCGACCTTGAGGGTGTCGTCGCACACCAACATCGCGGTGACCTCACCGTACTGATTGCGGACACGGACCGTGTCGCCGTCGACGAGTGAGAGCCGTTGCGCGTCAGCTTGGTTCATCCACAACGGATTGTTCTGATGGGCGCCCTGCTTGAGTACCGACAGGTTGTGCAGCCAGCTGTTGACCATGAAGTTGGTGCGGCGCGTGATCAGCTTGAGCTGGCCGGCGGGTTCGGCCAGTAGCTCGGCGTAGATGTCGGCCGCAGTTCGCCGGGCAGTTTCGAACACAGCAGGGAAGCAGTCGATCAGGCCGTCCTCGTGTTGCACGGCGATGCTGAACACTTGGGACGGAACGGCTTCGGGTAACACCGCGGTCTGGCACGGCATCGTCTTCAACAGATCGACGGTCAGGCCGGAATCACGCATCACGACGTCGACGATCGCGAATGGATCAGGTTCCAGCTCATCGAGGAGGGTGACGACACCCATCTCCTGCAGGATGCGACAGAGGATCCACCAGTCATCGCGGCGCTCGTTCTTTGCTGGTACCACCGCGGGCGTGTACTGCACGTACGGTTCCATCGCCACACCCATGGTGTTCAGGAAGTTGATGTCTTCGCGTTCGAGCCAATCGGTGGCAGGCAGCACATAATCCGCCATCTCGCCGGTCACGGTGCGATACAGGTCGATGGTGACGATCAGTTCGAGCTTCTCGAAGGCCTCGCGCAGTCGCGCTCCCCCACTGACCGAGAGCAACGGGTTTCCCGACACCACGATCAAGGCACGGATGGGGTCGTCGGGGTTCTCGATGAAGTCCGGGAGCAAAGCTGCGGGCAGGTCGCCGCCCACGGTGCGCATGGTGCCCAGCGGGCCGGTGAAGAACGGGTCCGTGCGTCTGCGTTTCGAGTTCTGGACCACGTCGGCGACCCCGCGCGAGTAGATGTTGCCACCGCGACGCCCGAGGTTACCGGACAGCAGGCTGAGCATGTTCAGCATCCAATAGGCCAGCGCACCTTGCCGTCCCTGGTTGACCCCGGTGGCCATGTACACACTCGCGCTCGGTGCTGCGCAGAACTCGTCAGCGACCTGCCCGATCCGCGAGGCGTCGATTCCGGTGACCGCGGCGACTCGCTCGACCGGGTATTGCGCAACAAAGTCGAGCAGCTCATCGACCCCGTGCGCGTGACGCTCCACCTCTTCGCGGTCGAATCCGATACGGAAGACGATCTCGTGCAGTAGCCCGGCAAGGAAATAGAAATCGGTGTCGGGCTTGATCAGCAAGACTTCTCCGGTCCCGGGGCCTGCGGACTCGATCTGCCGCGGATTGACGAACAAGACTGTCCCGCCACGCTTTGTGACGCTTCGTATCTTGGCCATCGGGTCCGAGATATGGATCAGCGTCATGTGCGACACCTGAGGATTGCTTCCGAGGCATAGAAAGTAGTCGGTGTGGAGCAGGTCAGGTATCGGATGCGCCATCGACGCCCCGTAGATCGCCTCGCTGGCCGCGTATTTGGCCGAGGTGTCCTGTGTCCCCGCACTGAAGCGCATCCGGGTGTCGAAACCGCGGGCGATCGAGGCCGAATTCGCGTAGTAGGCGCCGTTAAAGGCCGACGGGTTGCCCTGATAGACAGCGACGGAGTTCCGTCCGTGATCACGACGCAGCTGCAGCAGCTTCTCCGCGATCTCCCCCACCGCGTCATCCCAGCCGATGGGCTCGAAAACACCACGGGCCGCACTGCGCGGATTGGTCCGCTTGAGGGGTCTGTCGACCCGGTCCGGATCATCGTGGACCTGCAGGTAGTGGATTCCTTTGTGGCAGGCGAATCCCTTGTGCACGGGATGTTCGACATCCGGTTGCAGGCGCACCACCGCTCCCGCTGAGACATCGGCGAGCAGACCGCATCCCGGTTCACAGATCCGGCAGAATGTATGCACCTGCTTCGGCGGGTCGTGCGCACTCATCGGGCCGCCGAGGCAGCGACCGCTGCCGCCGCCCGCTCATCGACGATCTTGACTCGTGGTCGACCGGCCTCGCGACCCCGCTCCCGCTCGTAGCGGTCGATGTGTCGCCAGTCCGCACCGGTGAGTGCGTCCGGACAACGTTGCTGCACAAGTTTGTTCAGATCGTCTTGCGTTGCACGCGGGCGGGCGAGGAGTCCCCGGCGGTGATCATCGAGCAGGGCGGCCACTGTTTCGGCTGCGCAGTATCTATTGGTGCCGATCACCCCGGTTGCCCCGCGTTTGATCCAGCCCGCGGTGTAGTGCCCCGTGACGGTGTTACCCGTAAGCGGTTCCACCACCCGCCCTTTGACGTTGAGAACCGTGCCGGTTGCGGAGTCGAAGGGTAGGCCGTCGATCGGGCGACCGTGGTATCCGACCGCCCGCAGGACCAATGCGCAGTCGATCCGGCTCGTGATCGCGCTGACGGTGTCCCTCACCTGCACAGCCTCGACGCGCTGCGACCCTATGATCGCTTCTGGGCTGAGGCCGAAGCGAAAGACGATTCGCCGGTTGCCCGGCGTCGTCGGCCGTCGCGAGTACTCGGCGAGGATCTGCAGTTTGATCGGAGCATCCGGTCCTACCGTCAGCGGACCGTCCACGATCACGTCGATCCCGGGCAGCGAGCCCAGTGCCAGGAGTTCAGGCGTTGTGCAGGCGGCGAATTCGGGTCCTCGGCGGCCGAGGACCACCACCTCTTCGACCTGGCTGTCTGCCAGCATTGCGAGCGCGTGGTCGGCGATGTCCGTCCGCCTCAGTGTTTCACCGTCGGAGACCAGGATTCGCGCAACGTCGAGCGCCACGTTGCCGTTGCCGACGACAACCACGCGCTTCGTCGACAGGTCGAAGGCTGCGTCAGCCTGGTCGGGATGGCCGTTGTACCAGGCGACGAACTCACGCGCCGAGTCGCTGCCCGGTAGATCTTCGCCGGTGATACCCAGACGTCGGTCGCTCGATGCTCCGGATGCGTGGATCACCGCGTGGTGATGAGCCAAGAGCTCCTCGTGACTCACGTCCCTTCCGACGTCGACACCCAAATGAAAGGTGAACCCGGTTCGTCTCGCGGTGCGGTTGAAGACCTTGTCCACAGTCTTGGTACGCCAGTGATCCGGCGCCACGCCGAACCGAACCAGCCCGCCTGCCACCGGAAGTCGCTCGAACATCGTTACCTCCGCAACGATGTCGCGGCGGGCCAGCAATTCCTCGGCCGCGTAAAAGGCAGATGGTCCTGATCCCACAATGGCAACCCGCAAGGCTTTCGTATCCTCGACACCGGAGGTCGCGAGCGTCAGTGGCAGCGGCTGCACGTGCGCGACCGAGCCCGTCGGCCGTGGGTTCCGATCGAAGTAGTCGGCGTTCATCTCGCGGTACCGGTCGGCGTCGGGTGCGGTCGAATCCCCGGGCACGATCGCGTCCACCGGGCACACGTCGGCGCAGGCTCCACAGTCGATGCAGGTGGCGGGGTCGATGTAGAGCATCTCGGTGCGCACGTAGTCGCGTTCCGCGGGAGTGGGGTGAATGCAGTCGACCGGGCACACCGCGACGCACGTGGCGTCGTTACAGCAGTTCTGGGTGACGACGTAGGCCATCAGGGATGCTCCTCGCTCAGTCGGGTCACGGTGACCGGGACTCCGTTGAAGATGGGTGACGAGGTCAGTGCCTCGAGTCCGGCGGTGTCGTCCACCAACGCGTTGTAGTTGCTTCCGGGAACGGCGGCGGACCGGCTCGTCCGCAGGCCCGGTCCGCTGTGTCCCCATCCGTGCGGCATGCTCACCACGTCGGTCCGCATCGCGGCGTCGACCCGCAGTTCGGCGAACACTGTGTTCGTGGAGGACGTGACGGCCACCCAGTCCCCGTCTACGAGGCCGCGCACCGAGGCGTCGTGGGGGCCCATCATCAGTGCGCACTGTCTTCCGTCGGGCTGCGGGAGAGCATTGTGCAGCCACGAGTTCATGCCCCGACGCTGCCGCCTGTTGATCAGCAGGAGGCTGTTGATCTGGCGGTCCACCGATGCTCGCAGCCGCGGCAGGTCGGCGGTGATCATCGAGGGCACCAGGTTGATCCGGCCGTCCGGCGTACGGAGAACCTCCGGCAGCCGAGGGATCAGCGGACCGTAGTCGATGCCGTCCGGGTTGCGTTCCAGGAGTTCGAGAGTCAGCCCGCCGGGCTCGAGACCGAACCGATCGCCGTAGGGGCCGCTGCGCAGTCTCAGGTCCAGCAGTCGAAGCGGCCCACGACGTGACCCGACTGCAGCTGCCGCCGTATCCGGTTCGCAGCCGGCGAGCTTCGCCGCACGGCGGGTGGCGATCATGGCCACCTCGTCGTCGATTTCTTCGACATCCCGGCCGGGGTATCCCCTTGCTATCGCCGCCAGACGTAACAGGATCTGCCACTCGGCGTGTTCGTTGTCGGCGAGGTCCAGCATCGGCGGGGTGTATCGCGCGACGTTCCGGATCTGGAAATGCGCCAGGGTCACATCATGGTGGCCACGGGTCACCAACGGCGGCGGTGGCAGGATCACGTCGGCATGGCGCGTCGTCTCGTTCACGTAGCAGTCGATGGACACCATGAAATCGAGGGCACCGAGCGCCCGCTCGATCGCGGCACTGTTGGGGAGCGAGCGCGCCGGGTTGCCCGCGAGAGTGATCAGAGCACGCGTCCGGCCGGGTCCCGGCGTCAGGATCTCCTCGGCGAAACACACGCCGGGCAACTCCCCCATCGCTTCCGGCAGATCACGCACCCGTGAACGCCACCGGTCGAACATGAACTTCGGCGGTCTCGACACCGGCCACGTGTTCTGACCACCCGCCGGCGGTAGCGAGAACATCGCGCCTCCAGGTCGGTCCAGGTTCCCGGTGACGATCGTGAGTACCTCGACGAGCCAGTTGGCGAGAGTTCCGAACTCCTGCATGCAGGTACCGATCCGGCTGTGTGCCACCGCCGTTGGTGAACCGGCGAACCCGCGAGCAACCGTGCGGATCAGTTCCGCATCGATGCCGCAGGCCGCCGCGACCACATCTGGTTCGTAGTCGCGAGTGAGGGCGAGAAAGTTGTCGAGACCGTCCACCGTCTCGGGCATCCGATCGGGACGGATCAGACCCTCGCTCGCGATGACGCAGAGCACGCCCAGCAGGAACAAGGCATCGGTGCCCGGTCGGATCGGAACATGAAGGTCGGCGACCTCGGCGGTACGGGTGCGGACGGGGTCCACCACCACCAGTGTGCCACCCCGCTCCCGAAGCGCACGTAGTCTCCGATCCATACCGGGCGCCGTCACAGTACTGCCGTTCGACACCATCGGGTTCGACCCCAGGACCAGGAAGTAGTCGGTTCGGTCGATGTCCGGCAAGCTCAGACCCAGGCCGCTGCCGTAGAGCAGCATGTGCGCCAAATTCTTCGGCCAGGTGTCGACGCTGGCCGGCGAATAGACGTTCCTGGTGCCGACCGCGCTGATCAGTTCACCCAGGTAGAAGGTGGCGTCGAGGTGGTGTGCGGCTGGATTCCCGTGGTAGATCGCGCAGCTGCCCGCGTCAGCGACGAATTCCGGCAGGCGCCTGCCTATTTCGGCAAACGCCTCGTCCCAGGTCGCTTCCCGGAATCCGCCGGTGGCGGTACGCAGCAGCGGCGTCCGGATCCGGTCCGGGTCGCCCTCGATCCGGCCCAGACCCAAGCCCTTTGCGCAGCTGTGCCCTGCGCTCAGCAGGTCTGCAGGATTCGGCGCGACACCGACGACCGTCCGTCCCTCGAGCTCCACCAACAGCCCGCAGGTTGATTCGCAGAGTGGACATATTCGTTGTCCGACAGTGTTCTGGGTGGTCTGGCTTTCGGTGGAGGTGGTCACGGCGTCCTTTGCTCGCGTTGCTCGGCCGACACAATCGCGACCGGTATGGCGGTCAGAGTGGGCATCGCGTTGATGGTCTGCACGCCCTGGCTGTGTCCGGTGAGGGCGTTGACGTTCGCTCCGAACTCGCCGTCGTTGTCGACGAGATCGCCGAAGCAGTGGGTGATGGTGACAGTTCCCCGATTCAGGGTTCGGTCCACTCGCGTGCGGGTTCGCACACTTCCCGACGACGACCGGACCTCGACTTCCTGGCCGTCGCGAAGACCCAGGGCGGTGAGATCATCCGGATGAACGGCCACTGGATTGATCCCGCCGGGGACCAGCCCGGGGACCCTGGTACCGGTCGAGTTCACCGCCTCGCGTATTCGTCGTACGGCCATGCGCAACGGATAACTCTGTGAGACAGTCGATGTCGTCAGGGCCGACTGTAATTCTGCTGCGACGTCGTCGGGCATCAGTGTCAGCCGGTGTCCGACCTTGCCCGCTTCGGGCGGACCGACCACGACATCGCTACGGCCGACCAGGTGTCCGTGAGACGCGGCCACCAGCTCTGAGAACGGAACTCGTCCCCGTTCGGCTGCCATACAGAGCAGGTCCTCCGATGTCGGAGGTTTCTCGGGGTCGAGGATCCGTCCCGCGAACTTTACCGGCTGCCCCGAGGCGGCCGCCAGGTCGAAAAAGAACCGCCAGTCGTCGATCACATCGGACGGCGGCGTCAGGACGGCGGGTGTGAACTGAGCAAATGGGCTGGGAAAGAACGGTTCCATGATCATGGTGTGGTCTGCACGCTCGTACATCGTCGTCGGAGCGATCACGTAGTCGGCGAGCCGCGCGGTGTCAGACATCCAGGGATCAATGCAGACCAGCAAGTCGAGCGACCGCAGTGCGCGCAGCGTCTTCTCTCTGTCGGGCAACGCCACTGCCGGGTTGCCACCGGAGACGATCAGCGCGCGAACACGATCGGGGCCGGGTTCGAGGATCTCGTCGGCGAGGATGCCCGATGGCAGCTCGCCGCGTATCGCTCGCAGTCCCCCGATTCGGCTGCGGAAGCCACGGCGGTACGCACGCTCGGCCGGTGCCACCTCCGCCCGCGGCGGCCGGGGCCGGGTGAGGACCGCGCGGTCGTCGGCCCGCTCGCCTTCGCGCAAGTATCTGCCGCAGACGACGTTCAGTGCCGCTAACAGATGCTCGGCCAGGTTCGAGTGCGGCCCCATACACACACCGGTCCCGCTGGTTGCCATCCCACGCGACCGACCCGCGAAGATCCGGGCGGCGTGAACGACCTGATCGGCCGGTACGGCGCAGACTTGTTGGACAACTGTCGGAGTCACCTCGGCGACCGCGGCGACCAGCTTGGGCAGATCCTCGACGTACCTTGAGCAGAACTCGTCGTCGTGCAGGTTCTCCGCGAGAATCACGTGGAGGAATCCGGCGAACAGAACGGCGTCGGTGCCCGGTCGCGGGGCCAGGTGGATGTCGGCCAAGGCGGCGGTCTCGGTGCGGCGCGGATCCACGACGATCAGCCGGAGTCCGCGCCTGCGTGCCGATCGCAGAGTCCACGAGGGATTCTGGACGACCGCCCCGTCCCCATCGCCGCCGTTACCCGAGACGACCGGGTTGGTTCCCGCGAGCAGCCAGACATCCGCGTCCTCGAATCGCTGCCTCCCGCCCAGGTAAGACCCCATACGCTCGGCAACAACCCATTTGGCAGATTGATCGATTGTCATCGTGGAGAACAGCTTGTGGGATCCGGTGCCCCTAAACCACGCTCGGGCCATCAGCGGGGTGAGCGCGGCGAAGTTGTGTTGCGTCCCGGTGAACATCGCCACCGAATCCGGGCCGTGTCGCTCGACCACAGCACCGAGCCGCACCGCGATGTCGCGGATCGCCTGTGCCGCTGCGACCGGAACATGGGTTCCTTCGTCGAGTCGGCGCATCGATGAGACCAGCCGGCCCGGTCCATGCGCGAGATCGCCACCGCGCCGCCCCTTCGGACAGGTGTAGCCACCAGAGATCGGGTGTTGGGTGTCGCCGAGTATCCGGTTGATCCGGCCGTCCTCGACATCGAGGAGAACACCACAGGACGATGCACACAGACGGCAGTACGAAACGTGACGAGATGTCCTCGGACGCATGATCTCTTCTCGATCGAACCGTCAGGCCTGCGTCGGTATGCCCTGGACCACGAGAGCTTCACCCGGAACCGCCGGGAATCGCTGCCGCAGTATTGGCTTGGCCAATTTTTCCGGAGAACGTCCGCGGCAATGGTTCGCCGAGCATCGGTCGTCCCGGACACCGATGACGGCGAGATCGACCAGACCTTCTATTCCGTGCAGCGCATTCTCGATCTCCGCCGGGTAGACATTGACACGTCGCCAGAATGACATGAGCGAGTTCAAGCCGGTTCAGCATCATCACGCGACGCGATCGCCTTCACGCACACCGCGTACCGCCAGCCCGCGCGCCAGCGCGTCGGTGATCGCGTCCACCTCGGCCCAACTCTGCGAGTGTCGCCGAACACGATGGCCTGCTGGGCCGATCGCGTCTTGCCCCAGAATCGAGTCAGGTCTGCCATGTTCATCTACGTGCTCCTCGTCATCGGCCGATCCACGGGCACGCCGCCGGCGAATGTGACTGCGCTCACCACCTCGACCAAACCTAACATCTGTAGGTAAAACGGCGCAAGGTCGGCCGACGACTGTTACGCCGGAGCCAAAGGCTGCAACGCAGCACGAAAAACGGACACACGCAGTGCCTTCGCGTGGATGTGTTTTTGTTGCTTTCGTTCAGCCGGTCGTGATCATCACGCCCGCGTCGGTCTACGCATCAGTCCCTCGCTGCCCCGAAGGCGCCGACAGTGCACAACACCTCCCCGGTGTCTGCGCCGAACGTCGGCGGCAGAGCAGGGGCAAACGTTTCGCCCGCAACCCGCACCGGACTGACGACGAACCCGAGCTCGCCCGCCTCCCGGGTGATCGACCCGATCTTGGTAACGTCAGGCAAGGCACTCGAGCTCACTCGCGAACTCTGGGAACCGGTTCTTGCGGCGGCCCCAGAACGTGGCGAGTTGCGCTCCGATCTTGATCTGGTCCTGCTCTGCGAGTGGATTTCCCAACTCGAGATGCTCTACATCAGTCAAGGAGACGAAGCTGATGGACTCGACCGATTTCGAGAGAAACTGACGAAATTCTTCGTCCCGGCCCTGCTGCCCCGGTGAGCCACGGCAGCGACCTCAGTCAAATGGTCAACCGCAACGTCCGTCGACACCACTGTCGACTGAGACGTCATGCAGGAAGGCGGG
Source organism: Williamsia sp. D3 (assembly GCF_000506245.1). Taxonomy (NCBI): domain Bacteria; kingdom Bacillati; phylum Actinomycetota; class Actinomycetes; order Mycobacteriales; family Nocardiaceae; genus Williamsia; species Williamsia sp. D3. The sequence continues at coordinate 325,227 of NZ_AYTE01000031.1, forward strand.
TCGAAAACCTGGGTCCGTTGTTCGTCCAATAAGCGTCTCTGGAAACGAACGCCGTTCTGGCGAGACGGCGACTGCCGCGGCCTCGCCAGAACGACCAACAATCAACTGAGTGTCAGAGGATTTCGGCGGGGCACCTTGCCCTTGTTGGCCGCGATATCAGCGGTCAAGGTTTCCGGGTCTGCCACTTCGGCCGATTTCCCGTCACCTTCAGGAACCGCGATGGCACCCTTGAACACCTGCAGGGTCTTGAAGGCCTTGGCCTCATCGTCATGTGGAAGCAGGCGTGACACCTTGTCGAACGCCGAGACCAGCGGACGAACCGCAGGCAAGGCAAACCGCCACGGCGTACGTTCCACACCCAGCATCTCGGTCACGTATTCGGGCTGCCAGGTTTGGATCAGTCCCCACGCCAGATGTCGGCGACGCTCTGTGGTCATGAAGGCCGCGACCGGTGCAGGCAGTATCTCGACGTCACCCGGTGGCTTCTCGGTGCTGTACTCGATGATGGTCTTGACCACGTCGCGACAGAGATCGTCCGCAGGTAACTCGATGAGCTTGTGAAAGTTCACTTTCATGCGCGCGTCGTCGGGGTTGGTGTGTAATACCGCCTCTGGCACTCCGATCACCCAACCCACGTAGCGACACAACGCGAAGATGTCCTCTTCTTCCCTGTCACTGATCCTGATCCCCGAAGCGCGCACACCATCGACGAACTGCGTGCCAAACTGCCCGGCCTGGGTGTTCATCGAGTCCAGATTGCTGATCGGAAGACCCCATGCCTCCCAATCCCAATGTGGCGAATGGCTGAGCGTGTGGCGCACGGCCGCGTGGATCATTCGAACCTTGGCGGTGAGCCGGAATCCGTCCTGATCCCGCTTCATGCCGCCCGGGGTGTGGGCGGCAACCACGTAGCGGAAGCTCTCGGTCAATCGTCCACCCACCGCACTCGCATCCTTGAGGCGCCCGCTGAACAGCACTGGTCGTGTGGAGCTGTACATCGAGAAGCCGGCACCGATGGACGAATACGTCAACACCATCCCAGCCACCGACCCCACGCGCCAGTATGCGACTGCGCCGCGGTACAGCTGGTCGAAGTCGACCCAGTCAGGAATATGGTCGAGTTGTTCGAAGAGCCCAATCAAACCGTCCGATGGGTCGCCCAACGAGTCGATGCCGTGATCGAGGGCTTGCTCGAACATCTTCCACGTCGCGTTCTTGGACTTGTCCTTGAAGTCGAGAAATGCGCGGTACGCGTGGTCGTCACCCAGTAGGGCGTGATCAGTCATGCGTTCGGTGTATTCGCGGCCGTACTTGGACAGGGCTTCGGCGCGATTGTTGATCCGACCCAGATCGATCCCGCGGGGCAGACCGTTTGGAACATCGAGCGAGCCCTCGCGTCGGGGCGCCGATTGTGTGGTTGTCATGTTCTTCCGAACTCCTTGTGCTGGTTCATCTCGAGTCCAACGGGCCGGCCGAAGAGTCGATGTCCGTTGAGGTATGTCTTCGTTCCATCAGCGACGGTAGCTGTGGCGCAGAACACAGTCAATGTGTCCGATCGTATTGTTCGAACACGGTGTATGGTCGCGGTGACACGAGACTGTCTCAGCCCCCTACCCGAGGACCCTCATGGACACCCCAGCAACAGCAACCATGTTCGACGTATCCGGACGCCGGGTCCTCGTGACCGGCGGAAGTCGCGGTATCGGGTACATGATCGCGCGGGGATTCGCTCAGGCCGGTGCGCACGTCGTCGTGTCCTCCCGCAAACCGGCTGCCGTGAAGGACGCCGAAGAGCAGTTGTCCGAATATGGTTCGGTCACTGGAATTGTCGGAGACGTTTCAACCCCGGAGTCAGCACGCGAACTCGCCGGCGAAGTGCTCGGCACCGGACCAGAACTCGACGTGTTGGTGAACAATGCGGGAGTCACGTGGGGTGCCCCTTTGGAGGATTTCCCCGACACCGGCTGGGACAAGGTGATGCACACCAACCTCGAGGGCGTCTTCCACCTCACCGTTGCACTGCTTCCCGGATTGCGGCGGTCCGCGGATCAGTCCGGTAGGTCGACCGTGATCAACATCGGCTCCACCGACGGTATCAACGTGCCTGAGATGGACAGCTTCAGTTATGGCGCCAGCAAGGCTGGGCTGCACCATCTGACCAGACACCTGGCGAAAAAACTTGCGGCCGAGTCGATAACGGTGAACGCGATTGCCCCCGGACCGTTCGAGAGCCGGATGACGAAGTTCGTGATGGACGACCCGGTAGCGCTCGACCGGGTCACGGGCTCCATTCCGCTGGGCAGACTGGGCCGTCCCGACGACATCGCGGGACTGAGCATCTTCCTCGCTTCGGCGGCCGGACAGTACCTCACCGGGACCATAATCCCGTTGGACGGCGGTGGTGTCGGCTGCGGTGCCGCCAGGCACGGCTGACAGGGATGCGAGCCAGGCGGCACACAACACCACTGCGCGGGCCCCGCACCTCCGATGCCACGGTGGCGGCATTTTTCAAGGTGACGGAGAACTTGTTGGCGACAAAGTCATTCCAAGACATCACTGTTGCCGAGATCATCACGCATACTCCACATTCGCGATCGAGCTTCTACCACCACTTCGACAGCAAGGTCGACGTCCTGGTCGCTCTGGCCGCATCGGTGCTCGAGAACGCGTATCGCGGGCCCGGGCTCTGGGATGCCGAGCCAGGCGCCCCGAGAGCAAAGGCAATGCAGGCCAGTATCGCGCCAACCATCGCCATGTGGGCTGATCATGGCAATGTGATCGGGGCGGTCATCGAGCAGATGCACACGACGCCGGCCGTGGCGCAGGTATGGAAGGGGACGTTCACCCGGTTCGTGACCGCGGTATCGGCGCAGATCGCACAACACTGGCTCGGCGAGCAGATCCCTTACCGCGCGTCACCGGCCACGATGGCGACGATTCTCGTCTGTGGCATCGAGCGGACGTTCTACGTCAGCAGCCGCGGACTCGACGGCCGCCTACCGAAACCTGACTCCGCCGTAGAGGCAATCGAATGGCTGACTCTCACAGCCGTTCACGGCCGCGGGCCACAAACTGCGGCCCCCGAATCCACACAGCAATCTCGGCGAGCAATCCCGGCCGAGGCCGAATCGTCTGCCCCCGCCGAACAGCCCGATTCCACAGCGGGTTCGATCCTTGACGCTCTGCGCTCGTTGCTTCTCGAAGCTCCGCTCGACAAGGTGAGCGTCGCGAGAATCACCGAACGAGCGCAGGTTTCCCGGTCGACGTTCTACTTCTATTTCGACAACAAGGACGCGGCGTTCGCTGCGCTGTATCGCGGCTTGGCTGAGGCCTCCGCCGCCGGGCTACGACGGCTCCGCTTCATCGACCGCACGAACGCGTCACTGGTCGAGTCCACTCTGACGGAGTGGCTCCGGATCGACGACCACGCCGTCGCCATCATGCGAAGTGCTCTCCATGAATGGCCACGACGAGCCGAGCTTCGCGCGGTCTACCGAGAAGGCATGTCGGCAATGGCCGACATCCTCGAGCTGATCCTGATCCAAGATCGCGCCTCCGGCGTAGCCCTCGACGGCCCGCCACCGGATCAGTTCGCCGCGGTACTGCTCTGGACTGTCGAAAGATCGATTGCCGGCGCGCTCGCCGGTGAGGATCATCTGGGTGATCTCGCGCACGTGATCGCTTGTCTGAGCGCCCTGCTCACGTCGGCCATCTACGGTCGATGGCAACCCTCCACCGAAAGGTATTCCATGCGCGCAGTAGTGATCCCCGAGTTCGGTGGCCCCGACGTCCTGGCGGTTCAGGACATCGCCGTCCGGCCGGCGGCTGCAGGCGAGGTCCGAATACGGGTGCGGGCGGCTGCGGTGAATCCGACCGACATCGCGACGCGCAGCGGTCTGGTGGCTGCCGCATACGCCGATTTCACTCCGCCTTACATCGCCGGCATGGATGCGGCCGGGACCATTGAATCGGTGGGAACCGACGTCGATCGATTTCAGGTCGGCGACGAGGTCATGGCGATCGTGATGCCACGCCGCCCTGAAGGTGGGGCACATGCCGAGCTCATCGTCGTACCGCAGGCCGCGGTTGCGCCGGTCCCAGAGGGCCTTTCGATCGAACAGGCTGCCATGTTGCCGATGAACGGGCTGACCGCCTTGGAGGCACTCGATGTCCTCGATCAGCCTGCTGGAGCAACGGTAATGGTGACGGGCGGCGCCGGTTATCTCGCCTCTTTTGTCATCGTCCTCGCGAAACGATCGGGACTCCGAGTCATCGCGGACGGGAATCCTGCAGAGCACGAACTGATCCGCAGCAGAGGCGCCGATATCGTTGTCGACCGCGGAGATGAGGTGGCACAGCGTGTTCTCGACGTGGTGCCGGGTGGGGTCGACGCTGTCCTGGACACCGCGTTGATCGGTTCGGATCTGTTCCTGGCCATTCGCGACGGTGGCGTCTACGCCACGGTGCGAAGTTTTCGCGAGCAGGCCGGCCGCGACATCTCAGTCCGGGAAGTATGGGTTCGGGCCCGACTCCTGGACACAGCTGGTCTGGAGGAACTGAGTTCTCTGGCCACCGCGGGGGCTTTCGACTTCCTCGACGTCGCGGCCGCTCTCGCCCCCGAGAACGCTTCGGAGGCGCACCGCCTCATTGAGGCCGGTGGCCTGCGAGGGCGCCCGCTCATCGTCTTCTGACAAGGGGCGCCCACGCGCTCACATCGGCGATGCGGTGAATCCGCCATCGAGCACATACGTCATCCCGGTCACCCAGTCACCGTCGTCCTCCGCGAGATGGGTCACCGCGCGGGCCACGTCTTCCGGAACACCGAGTCGACCCTGGTTCGCTGTGAAGAAGGCGTGCGCATCCACACCCCCTGACGCCTCCTGGAAGGCTTCCATCAGGTCATCGGACAGCGCTGTCTTGACGAACGCCGGGGCAACGCAGTTCACGCGGATGCCGAGGGGTCTGAGTTCGACCGCAGCTGTTTTGGTCAAGTTGATGACAGCAGCTTTTGTCGCCGCGTACCCGCCGATCATGGGCATGCCATTGGTACCGGCCGATGACGCAACATTCACAATCGACCCGCCACCTCGGGCGGTGAGGTACGGCAGCGCCGCCCGGATGCCGTTGAACACGCCCTTGAGATTGACATCGATCATCCGGTCGAAGTCTTCGGACTTCATGTGGGCTATGGGAGCCAGGACCGCTATGCCGGCATTGTTGACAAAAACATCGAGCCCGTCGAAACGCTCCGCGGCAGCGGCAATGACACCTTCGAAGGCGGCGGCGTCCCGAACATCGACGGCCAGCCCTACCGCGTTGTCGCCGATCTCGTCAGCGAGATCCTTCGCTGCTCCTTCGTCGATGTCAGCGATCGCGACACGAGCACCCTGCGCGGCGAAGCGCCGGGCGATGGCGGCGCCGATCCCACCTCCTGCACCAGTCACCACTACAGACTTCTTCTCGAATGAACTCACGACAATCCTTTCCCGGTCTGAACTCGCTATACACGTCAACCATACAAACCGACTGAACAATGTGTACGCAATTGGAACAACCGTAGATGCCTGCGATGCCGCCTCTGCGATGCGCGTGTGTCCAGTCATTGTGTCCAGACATTCGCTATTCTCGGGACGTGAGCAATAACCCCGTGGCGCGACGCCGTCCCCGTGCCCATGACGGCCAAACGAAGGCCGAGGTCGCAGTTTTCGCAGCAACCGAAGAACTGCTGACCGAGTCGTCGCTCCAAGACATCACCGTGGCGCAGATCATTGCTCGCGCTGGGGTGTCCCGCGCAAACTTCTATCACTACTTTGCGTCGAAGTACGACGTACTGATCGCCATGCTCTCCCGGTTCTTGGAGGAGACCTACTCCGAGGGGCCGTGGCAAGCCGAGCTCGGCAAATCTCGCGCCAGGGCCATGGACAAAACTCTGCGTCGCACGATCGAGATGTGGTCCGAACACGGTGCCGTCATCTGCGCGGCCATCGAACACATGCACAGTGAGCCCGCCCTTGCTGCAGCGTGGAATTCGACACTAGAGAAGTTTGTCTCTGCAATCGCCGAGCAGATCACGTACGAACGTGCAAACGGCAATGCGCCAGAGGGGTTTCCCGCAGACACCATTGCCGCGATGCTGGTGTGCGCGCTTCAACGCACTTTTTATGTCGGAACCAGAGGACTGGACGCTCGGCTTCCGAAACCCGAATCAGCAGTCGATTCCATCATCGAACTCGTCTTCGCCGCAATCTACGGCGCTCAGCGACCAAAAAGTCGGCTGCGCCGACGACCCCGTGCGGAACGCGTCAAAGCCCCCGCGCAGATGGCCCAGTCACCGGAGGCGTCAGATAACGAGACACCGCTGCCCGAAGGCGATCCCGGCACTGCCGCCGTGATCCTCGACGCGACCAAGAGCCTGCTCGCCGAAATTTCACTCGACGACTTGAGCGTCGCCAAGATACTGGAAAGATCTGGCATATCCAGGGCGACCTTCTATTTCTATTTCGGGAGCAAAGAGGCTGCGTTCATTGCACTCTTCCAGGAGATCGCCGCCTCCATTGCCGACGGGTTCTCTGCGCTCGCGGCGATGGATCGATCAAAGCCGGCGAAGGCCGGTGCTCTGGTTCAGAACTGGCTGGATCTCGATCCGGGATCTCTCGCGGTGGTGCGGAACGCCATCCATGAGTGGCCGAGACGGCCCGATCTGCGCGGCCTCTATCTCAACACGGTCGAAACGATGGCTAGCGCCCTCGAATCCGCCATCGAAACCGACCGCGCCCTCGGTCTGGCGCTCGAAGGCCCACCGGCGGACGAACTTGCAGCGGTCCTCATCTGGACGATCGAGAGAAGCTACGCGGGTTCGCTTGCCGGCGAAAAACATTTGGAGGACGCCCCCACCGTCGCTGCAATGCTCGGAAACCTCCTCGTGGCAACAATCTACGGACGCTGACCCAGGAACCGACCGCACTCAGGCAGGCGCAGCCCGATACGACGGGAGCTGTTCGGTCTGGGCGTGTGAGCCTGAATAGTGTTGTCGGGTCGTGCGGTAGGCCTCGCGCTGTGTTGCCTGCGCGGCCTCCTCGACCTCAAAGCTCTCCTCGATCGCGCGTTGGGCGGGCTCGGGCAGGGTGTGCAGGATCTCGCGGACACGGGCCTGGCGGCGTCCGACCGCCTTGCGCTCGGGCAGTCCGGGTGTGGCCTGCAGCTGCGGGACGATACCGCGGACATCTTCCGCGGTGCCACCGTCGGAGTGGCCGGCATCGACCATCTCCTGCTCGCGGCGTTGCTGAGCGTCGTCCTTCTCCTCGGACATACCGATGGGTCCGATGCGGCGACCGTTGAGGAACTGATCGACCACCGGCTCGTCCGAGGTCAGCAGCACCTCACGCGGACCGAACATGACCAGTTCTTTGCGGAACAGCATGCCGATGTTGTCCGGGACGGTACGGGCGACCTGGATGTTGTGGGTCACGATCAGGATCGTGGCGTCGATCTGCGCGTTGATGTCGATCAACAGCTGCGACAGATACGCGGTACGGACCGGGTCCAGACCGGAGTCCGGCTCGTCGCACAGGATGATCTGCGGGTCCAAGACCAGAGCACGGGCCAGGCCGGCGCGCTTGCGCATACCACCGGAGATCTCACCGGGAAGCTTGTTCTCCGCGCCCGTCAGACCCACCAACTCGATCTTGTCCATGACGATCTGGCGGATCTCGTCTTCCTTCTTCTTGGTGTGCTCACGAAGAGGGAAGGCGATATTGTCGAACAGGCTCATCGAACCGAACAGAGCGCCGTCCTGGAACAGGACACCGAACAGCTTGCGGATCTCGTACAGCTCGCGGCTGGAACATTTGGTGATGTCGGTGCCGTCGATGATGACCGAGCCCTGCTCCGGATGGAGCAGACCGATCAACGACTTCAGGAACACCGACTTACCCGTACCCGACGGGCCAAGCAACACGCTGACCTCACCCTGGGGCAGGGTCAGCGACACATCACGCCAAATATTCTGCGAGCCGAACGACTTCGTCAGATTCTCGACACTGACCTCAACACCCACTGAAATGTCCCTCTCGAAGTTCTTCGATTCGTTCTCTTGCAGATTGGTCTGCCAATTCACCCAGGCGGAGACCCATCGGATCGCTCACGAGGCGCGACCACACAGAACGCTTGGATTTGGGAACAATCCCGTTGCCCGTGATCAGTGACACCCTCCGGCCGCTTATTTGGGTTGCGCTGCTGGATCGACCGCAGGGTCAGTGCCGCTGATTTCGGTGATCACCCAGTCATTTTTGCTGTCGATGCTCATTTTGTACGTTGCCGTCGACTCGATCCCATCCGGTGTCTGGGTGTTCTTGGTCATCACGTTCACAAAGGCGACCACCTGATACACCCCGTCGGTGACGGATTCGACTTTCGCGGTGATTGGAGTTGCCGTGGACGTCCATTGCAGCGGTTGGATCAACTGTTCCATCGAGGTGGCAGCTTGGGTCAACCGATTGGCCAACTCCGGCGAGGTGCCGGCGGTGAGCCTCCCTCGCCATTCCTCAGGGTTCGCGAAGTTCATCTCGGCGGCACCGGTCGCATAGTCGATCGAGATCTGTTCTGCGCGAGCATTGTCGGCCTGGGCCTGTTGGAAGCCGTCGAGGTCCGAGGACTTCGACTGCAGCTGCCACGCGAGCACAATGCTCAACACGACAAGCGCAGCAACCACCAGCATCGACAGCAGCGTCTTCAGGCGGATCGGGCGGTCCGCGAACCTGGTCACAAGGCCCGAACTGTCACGATCAGGTGACGCGGCCTCCGATTCCGGTGAGGAATCGGTCCGCTCCTGTGGTTGTGCTTCGGATTCCGCTTCAGTCGACGCTTTGGTTTTGGCGATGTCGACCACGGATGTTCCCTTTGTCATTTCTGCCACCTTCCTTTTGTTGTCGTGAGTTCTGCGGCTACGGCGACGATCAATTCGCACCGACCGGGATGGTGACCGTCACCGCTCCGGGTGGCGACGTCGCCGCCAGAACGTTGTCCAGCAGGCGGCCCATGTCGACGGTTCTCAGCGACGCGGCCCCCGCAGTGGCGGCCGGCAGCAGGTTCACGCCGATGATGTTGAGATCGGCAGATGTGATGTCGAGGAATGTCTGAAGCTCGGTGAACAAAGGGCTGGCACCGTCGCGGATGCCGGCGAGCAGCGGACCCTTGATCGTTGCATCTCGCACGGAGTTCAGCAGATCTTGAAACCCCGTGCCGAAACCCGCCATCAGGGGTGCGGTTTCCCGCAGGTTCTCCGATATTCCACCGGTCTGCATCAGCAGAGGCTGCAGAGTCGCGAGCAGCGTCACCAGATTGTCTTGCTGGGTGGTGAACTCGTCTGCGAGATACGTACCGGCCCGATTGAGGTCGCCGATAACGCGCACGTCGTCAGGAAGTCCCACGTCCAGGGTGTCGAAGATCCCCTGTACCTGATCAGGATCGACTTGCTCCAGGATCTGGGTGAGCTCCTCAGACAGTTCTTTGAAGGTGGTGGGTGTGGAAACCCGCTCCGGCGCAACAGCATCACCATCGCCCAAGAACGGTCCGTTAATCGTGGCGGGTAATACGGAGACATATGCCTCGCCCAATGCAGACAGGTTGTCGACGCGGAATGCACTGTCCACGGGTATCTTTCGCTCGTCCTCGTAATTCCACTTCACGTCGACGCCCTCAGCGGATGGTTCGAGTCCGGTCACGTGGCCGATCGCCACTCCGCGCAACAACACTCGAGAACCGACCAGGAGACCGTTGGTGTCCGGCACCACCATCGACGCCGTTCGGGTACTGCTCAAGGAGTCCACGTGCAGCCCGACCCGGGTCATGTAGAACAGCGAGGAGACCGCGAGCAGGACCATCGCGAGTACCGAGATCTTGGTCCGAGTGATCATCGCACTGCCCCCAGCATCCGCAGAATTGTTGTCGCATCACCGATCAGTTGTTCACCGTCGTCAGTGCGCACCGACGTCACGTTGACCGACGGGTTCTCGGCAAACGGCAACACGATCGTCCGTAGGAAATTGCTCAGCTGCGTGGTCGCCTCTGGCGCCCGGTCCCAGGTACCCCGGCCTGCTTCGGCGGTCTCGGCCAGCGAGTTCAGCATCGGGATGAGCCAGAGCCCGCCTTCGAAAATGCTTCCGACCGAGGGCAACAGCGTACTGATGTGTCCGACCAGTGACTTGGCGACCCGCTTCCAGTAGTACACGCCTTCGTCGCCGAAGACGGCTCGAAGCTGGTCGGAACGATCGGTGACCGACAGGGCGACTCCATCGAGGCCCTCCAGCATCCGGTCGATCTCGGTGGTGTTGCCTGCCAGATCTTTCAGGTCGACGGAAACCACCGAAGCAAGCTTCCGGAGATCATCGGTGGGCGGCATCGTCTTGTTCAGTGTTGCCATCGTGTCCTGCACCTTCTGAATGCTGCCTCCGTTGACGAAGTAGGCCAGCACCGCAATGGTGTCTTCCAGCTGTGGCGGCGATGTGGTCCGTTCAACCGGCACTACTCCGCCGTCGGACAGGAACTGTCGGTCGGTACCCGGCGCAATATCAGGGGTCAAGGCGATATAGGTATCACCCAGCAAGGTGTTCTGCCTGATGATTGCGCGCACGTCTGCGGGCACTTTGATTTCGTCGGTCAGGCCGACTGTGACATCGATCCCCTCGTCGCCCGGCTGGAGATCTTGCACTTGCCCAACCCTGAGTCCATTCATCATCACATCGGCGCCCGGCGGCAGGTTCAGTACACTGCTGAACTTGAGCGTCGCCTCGTAGTCACTGCTGACACCCGCCCTGACCGAAGGCAGTTCGTTGGGTCCGAACGAACAACCCGCTGTCACCACCGCCACGATGGCGGCGACTGCCATTCCGACTGCTCTTGTCATCATTTTCCGGTCTGTCATCCTGTGGTCGGTCATCGTTGGCCGGCTGTCTGCAGAATCAGGTCCAACACGCTGGCCGCCGCCGCCGTGTTGCCCCCAACACTCACTGTCGGCGCCTCATATGGCACCGAGAGACCGCCCGCCGAACCTTGCTGATCGAGTACGGCGGCAATCGAGGGCACCGTGGCATACAGCTCGTGTAGATCTGGTGCTCTGGTCGCCGCGAGGTGGATGACGTCGGCAACTCCTCCATGCATCAGCGGCCAGAGGTCGTCGCCGTAGTTGCGCTGGATGTCATAGATCACCGCAACAAGCCACCCGACCCCGCGGTCGAATCGAGCGACGTCACCGAACAAGTCCGTGCCCAGACGGGCGACCGAGGGCATCTGGTTGAGGATCGACGTGATCTCACCCCAGTGCGCGAGAGCGTCCTCGGTCAGTGGAGCCATGTTCATGATCGAGGAGCCGATGTCTGCCGTGACCTGTTCCGGGTTACGGGCAGCCGCGGCGGCCTGCCGCATCATCGCGTTCGCATTCTCCCCGGTGCCGGCGAGAGCCTTGTCCAATCCTGAGATGGCACCTTGTACGGTGTCTTCGTCCGTGGCAGACAATGCCTCGATGAAGTCCGAGGCGGAGCCGGTGATCTCGGAAATGCTTTTCGGCGTGTGGGTCCGGTCGAGTGCAATGCACGCACCGGGCTCGAGGGTCGGTCCACCGGCGTAATTGCCAACGAGTTCCAGGCTGCGATCGGCGAGCAACGATTTCGAGCGCGTCACAACCTGTACGTCGGCAGGAAGGTCACGACCGCCGTCGAGTTCGAACGAGACCTTCACGTGGTCACCAAGGGGCTGAATCGAGCTCACCGTACCGAGCTGGTACCCCATCTGCGTCACGGGGTTTCCCTCGTAAAGACCTATCGAGTCGGTCATCTGGGCACAGTAGCCAGATCCTCCTCCGGCCGAAGCCGCTGATGCTGTCGGCACACCCACGTACCGCGCGGTGGTCACCCCGGCGCCCACTGTGACAACCACGGCCGCCACCGCCACAATCCTCTGGGCCTGTTTCGAAAGGGTCATCTCAGCACTCCCGCCCCGGAATCGGTACACACAGCTGCGATGTCCACAGCTTCCCGCCACCGAACTGCTTCATCCCCTCTGGACCCAGCCACTGCTCCATCTGGCCGCGCAGAGACTGCAGATTGTCGATCGCCGGCCCTAGGTTCTGCTGGATGTCGGCGACCATCGTCTTGAGATTCTCGACATGAGTCCTCACCAGGTCCGAGTTCTGAAGATAGAACTCGCCGAACGGCGCGAGCTTGGATAGTACGTTGCCCAGCAACAGGTATGCGTAGTTGAACCCGGCAGCGTTGTTCAGATATGTGTTCACCACGGTGTCGATCTTCGTGATCAGCTCGAACACGAACTGACGATTCGCTTCGAAGGTCCTCAGGTATTCGCTTGCCAACGAGGCGATCTGGTCCACCTGCCAACGTTGGCGTTCGAACACACCGGTGATGCTGTCGAGTCCATCGACGATCGAGCGCAATGACGTCGAATTGCTGTTCAAGGCATCCGCGACCTGGTCGAGATTGGCCTGGACCTGGGTTGCGTCGACCTCGTCGGTGACAGTCGGCGCACTTTGCAACACATCGCCGATCGAGTACGGAACGCTGACACGATCAGTGGAGATGAGCGCATCGGACGCCTGTTCGGCGCCTCGGGGCACAAGACTGATGGCGTAACCACCCACCGGCGTCAACATCCGGACCTCCACGCGGGTTTGGTCGCCGACAAAGGTCGAATCCTTCACACGTGCAGCGACTCTCACAGTATTTGGCTCGATCGATATGTCCGACACCTTGCCGACACTGATCCCCGCAATTCTCACGTCCTGACCCACTGTGATGGCCGATGCGTCGGTGGTCTCGAACGTGATGGTCTTCTGATCCGGCGGTCGCATGTACACCAACCCGAACGCCGTCAGAACGATCACGGCCACGACAACGACGCCGATACCGAGGACCACGTCATTCGCGAACATCGACCAGATACGCCGTACGCGCCCGGTACCACGACTCATTTCGCGTTGCACAGGACCACCTCGCTTCCGGCCAGCAGGACGCTGACATCTGTCGGCAGTTCGGCAATCCCGTTGCTGCACTTCGTGGACGTGCCGGCCACTGCCTGCGGCAGTTTCAACCCGGCGAGTGCCCCTGGCAGGAGTCGCAACGACCCCGCCGCTTCCGAGATCGACTCGAAGGCACCCTTCAGCAGGACGTTGATGTCCAGATCCTCAGAGATACCCAGCGCGACCAGGATTCGTTCTATCGGTTCGACCAGAGCCGGCCCGGTCGACGCAGTCTTGGGGAATTCGTCGAGAACAGTCATCGCGTTTGTCATGGGGATATCCACGGCCTCCAAGAATCCGACCACCGCCTCGGAACGGCCGCCCATCACATCGGAGATCCTGCTCATATTGGTGATCAGAGTCGAGATCACCTGCTGTCGGTCCTCGGCGAACTCCGCGAGCTTCTGGGTACTGTCCAGCATCGGACCGAGGCCCCCTCCATCGCCTTGCAGCAAGCTGATCGCGTTTTCCGTGAAGGCATTGATCTCGCCTGTGTTCATCGTCGACAACACCGGTTGAAGTCCGTTGAACAGCTCCGTGATGTCGTAGGAGGGATTCGTCGAGTCGGTTGACAGATGCGACACCCTGCGTCCATGGCCCTCGCCCTCGCCCAACTCGACGTCGATGTAGCGCACGCCCGTGAGGTTTTGATACTTGATCGACAACGTCGACGTATCGGTGAGCTCCAGGTCATCTTCCATCGAGAACTCAACCGTGGCCACAGCACCCTTGGGAGACTGCTTCAACTCGACAGCCGCGACCTTTCCCACCCGAAGTCCGTTCATTCTGACGTCCCCGTTCTCCCTCAGTCCTGAAGCGTCGGAGAAATCGGCCGAATACCCGCGGGTCTGCGCGTCGACGGGGTTGCGCATGGCGTTGACGACAAGAATGAACAAGAACACCGTCGCCGCCGCCACGGCGATGAGCTTCAATGCGATGGGTAGCATGCCATTTCGCCTTATCATCGGCTTCCTCCACCTGTTGCGAGTGCACCTGAGCGCTGCAGCGGCCCAGCGAGACCCGGCACGTCGTCCAATACGACTCGCAGTTGCAACGTCTTCTGCTCGGCGGTCCCGGTGAACGCGGATTCGACTTGCGCCACTGCCGCGATGAGCTTGTCGATGGTTGCCGGCCCGATGATCGCCGGGAGTGGGTCGGTCAACGACTTCAACAATTGCGTCAAGGGGACGAGTTCAGCGTCGTGTGAGGCCAACAGCGCGCCTGCCTTACCGAACAGATCGCTGGCGGCGAGTTCGAGAGCCTTGTCGGTTTCGTCCATGAACGCGTCGTCCACGCCGATCGATCCGTCGGGACGCCGGTTGTATGCACTGTCGTATATCGAGTACAGGGCGCCGGCCGCCTCCCTGCTGAACGCCGGGAACTCTGCAAGCACGTCGTTCATGCGATTCATCAGGACGCTAGGCAACTGCCGTTGCGCTCTGGCCACCGAATCGGCCACCACTATGCCGGTGCGGATGAGCGGCGCGAGACCGTCGGCGTACTGGATCACCTTGTCGAGACTGGAGATCATCGACTTGGTCAGTGTCCCGTCGATTACGAGAGATCCCTGCTCCAACATCGTCGACATGGTGAAGTCGGGCGCGAGGAGCGGCGGATCACCTGTCCCTCGGCGAGCGGCACTCCATCGGACGCCGACGCCAAGTTGACCGCGGTGATCCCGAAATAGTTCTCGGGCCTGAAGTCGACCTCGACGCTGTCGGTGACCAGCTCGGCACTGTCGCTTTGCAGGACCACCGCGATGGTCACTGCATCGGCATTCTTGGCGGAGACCTCGGTGACCGACCCCACCTCGGCGCCGTGTAGCAAGACCTTCGAACCGGGTTTGACACCGGGGCCCAATGCGGGGACGACGAACTGAACCCGAGTTCCCGTTGGTGCCGTCACCTTGGGGTACACCACCGCGCCGATCAGCACGGCGAGAACAATGGCCACCGCTGAGACTGTCCCGGCCACAGCCAGCGCACGCTTCTGCTGACGCGAGTCGCCCCGCACGAAATCCTGAAATGTATAAACTGCCATGTCGTCAGCCCTTGAACGGGAGGTCGGGATTGAGACCCCAGATGGCCACTGTCATGAGGAAGTTCAGCACCACGATTGCAACCAGGCTGGCCCTGATCGCACGCCCGGACGCCGCACCCACACCGGCGGGACCACCGCTCGCGAAGTACCCGTAGTAGCAGTGGATCAGCGTCACCACCGCGCAGAACACAAGAGCCTTTCCAACAGATGCGAAAAGGTCTGGGATGCTCACGAATTGCGCGAAGTAGTGGTCGTACGTGCCCGCCGGCTGATCGTGGAACAGCTTGATTATCAGGCCACCGGTGATGAAGCTGACCACAATCGCCATCAGATAACCGGGGAGGACCACCAGCATGCCGCCGATGAGCCTGGTCCCGACCACGAACGGAATTGCCTGCAGACCCATCGCCTCGGTGGCATCGATTTCCTCGGAGATCCGCATCGCGCCGATTTCCGCGGTCATTCGGCAGCCGGCCTGTGCGGCGAACCCGATTCCCGTGATGATCGGCGCGATGACACGTATGTTGCCGAACGAACCGATGATTCCGGTCAGTGCACCGAACCCGAGAAGATCAAAAGCCATGAATGCCTGGATTGCGACGACCGCGCCCACTGCTGTGCCCAGAAAGAACATCAAACTGATGACGCCACCGTCAACGATCAATGATCCACTGCCCCATGCCATGTCATTCATGGTCTTGGTCGTCTGTTTGCGGTAGTGCCGCACGGTCTTGGGCAGAAGGGTCAGGGTCTTCCAGGTGAAGAGGACGATCTGACCGAGTTCCATGGTGGTATTGCGGATGCTGGTCTGGACAGCTCCCAAGGCACGTGCCGGTATACCGGAGATCGTGTGGGTATCAGGAGTCGTCACCATCACGCCAACCTCGCCGGGAAGAACATGGTCTGCAGCTGACTCACCAGCAGGTTCGTCATGAAGATGCAGAACACGCTGAGGACCACGGAGGCGTTCACCGCGTTGGCCACACCCTTGGGTCCACCCTTCGCCTCCAGGCCTCTGAGGCTGGCGATCACCACAACGATGACGGCGAAGATCAAGGTTTTGACCACTGAGAAGACAAGATCGACCGGTGTCGCAAACGCGCCGAATGATTGCCAGAAGCTCGCCGGCACAACTCCGTTCACGTTCGCCGAGATCGTGAGTCCCGCGCCGACGCCGGCCGCGATGATCATGATGCACAACGCCGGCGAGATGGCGACCATGGCTATGAACCTGGGGACAACCAAACGTTGCACCGGATTGATACCCATCACCCGCATCGCCTCGATCTCTTCTCGGATTGCCCTGGCTCCGAGGTCGGACGCGATCGCGGACGCTGCCGCCCCACTCATCAACAAACCAGCCGCCATGGGGGCGCCCTGCCCGACAACACCGAGCCCGCTCGCTGCACCTGCCAGCGAGTTGGCCCCCACCTGATCCATGACACCGCCGACCTGGACCGACACCTCGGCACCGATCGGTACCGCCATGAGCAGTGCCGGTAACGCGGTCACCTTGAACAGCTTCCACATCTGCTCGAGAACCTCGCGGACCGGCAGACGTAGTCGGAAGGTATCGACCACAGCGAACGTCACGATCTCGGCCGCGAGGCGAGCTGACCGGCCGATCGTTCCGAGACTCCGTAAGACGCGATCGTTGAATACGGTCTGCGCGCGGCGTGACGCGCGTCCCGGCAGGCCGGTCACCCGCCGCCCAGGTCGACCGGGATCATTCGGAACCGGCAGTGGTTGTTTCACCCCGGTCAGTGTCGAGACGCTCATTGTCGGGCACCCCGCTCGGAACTCGTTGTGGTACTGCTCATCTGATACGAGATGATCTCCCACCCCTTCGGTGTGTACTTACTGATTGGATCCCCCGACCCAGTCGTTCTCCGATGGAGATCACCCCATCGTGCGCCGCAATATTCTCTGCATCAGAGGGCTGTAGGGCGGGTAGGTCAGGCCGAGGTCTGGACGGCTGGGCTTGCGCAAGATCGCCTTCTGGTGGCTGAACGTGTCGAATCCGTATTTGCCGTGATAGTTGCCCATTCCGGACTGACCGACACCGCCGAAGGGCAACTCTGGCACCAGGAGCTGGTAGAGCAGGTGATTGATGACAACCGAACCGGACGAGGTGCAACGCAACACCTCATCTTCGACTGAGTTCGACTCGGTGAAGAGATACAGGGCAAGAGGTTTGGGTCGTGCATTCACGTAACGAATTGCTGCGTCCAGGTTCTCGACGGAGACAACTGGGAGAATCGGGCCGAAGATCTCTTCTTGCATCAACGGCGATGTCGCCTCCGGATCGGTGACCAACGCTGGGGTGATCGTCAACGCCTCCCGATCGATCACTCCACCCGATCGATGACCACCGTGGTGTTCCAGTAGACCTGCCAGACGATCAAGGTGGCGCGCATTCACGATGTGGGTGGTATCGGCCGCTGCCGCCTTCGGCAGCTCCTCGAGAAGAAGCTCCACCAGACGGGGTCGCGCTGATTCCTCGACGATCACGTAGTCCGGCGCAGTGCATGTTTGCCCCGCATTGATCGACTTGGCCCACGCGATCCGGCGGGCCGCCACGGCCAGGTTGGCATCGGCCGCCACGATGACCGGGCTCTTGCCGCCCAGTTCCAACGTCACCGGCGACAGGTGCTGCGCACACGCTGCCATGACCGCCTTTCCCACGGTGGTCGAACCGGTGAAGAAGACGTGATCAAAGGCGTGCTCGAGGAGTTGCTTGCCCACCTCGACATCACCCACCACAACCCGCACGGCTTCTGGGTCAAGGTAACGAGGCAAGCGCTCGGCGAGCACCTGCGCGGTCGACGCCGAGATCTCCGACGGTTTGATCACCGCCGCGTTTCCCGCCGCCAGGGCGCTGACAAGAGGATGCAGGGTGAGCAGGAGCGGAAAGTTCCAAGCACCCAGGATCAGCACGACCCCCTTGGGCTCGGGGACCGACCAGGCTTTACCCGGCATGGTGGAAGCACCCATGCGAACCGAGGTCGGCTTCATCCAGCCGGCCACGGATTTGAGTGAATGGCGGATTTCGTGGCGAACCGGGCCGATGTCGGCCATGAACGTCGCGATTGCGCTTCGTCCGAGGTCTGCCGTGACCGCTGCGGTGAGAGCGTTCTCGTTCTCGTCGATGAAACGCAGAAGACCTTTGAGTTGCGCTCGCCGCCACGACAGGGATTTCGTCCGAGCGCTGTCGAAGGCCTTCCGCGCACTCGAGACGTCTGCCTCGACCGTCGTCGTCACGTTCGGTGCCGGGGGCGCGATGGTCATCGAGGAACTCCTGTTCGAAGGCGAGACGAGACGGCGGGGACCGCCGGCAATGTGCACGAGTGGCTCACACCGAGGTCGTGCATGACGAGGACCATACGTTGTGTTCATACGTGATGTCAATCACTCGCCGCCGCGCTCGCTAAACCTAAAGACATTCTGTTCATACAGACTAGGGCCATCTACTGTGAGGCCATGACTGATTGGGAAATCTCTTCGCAGACCGACGTCCTCGACATTCGTAGAGCCGGCCACGTGATGTGGCTGAGGATGAAAAGAGACAAGGCGCTCAACGCATTTGACGCCGCCCTGCAAGATGAATTACGTTCCGCCGTCGACATCGCCGCAGCCGACCCGAACGCCCGATGTGTCGTATTGGGCGGCGTCGGCCGAGCATTCTCCGCCGGTGCCGACATCGATCTCGAAGGTGTCAGCCCAACCAGCGTGCTCGGACCACGAACAGAATATGAGTTACGGATGCGCTATAACCCCATTGTCCGGGCTTTACGCTCGATGCCGAAGCCGGTGGTCGCCGCAGTGAACGGTCCGGCTGTCGGCGTCGGGTGTTCGTTGGCACTGGCGTGTGATCAGGTCATCTGTGGACGATCGGCAACCTTTACGATGGCCTTCGCGAAAGTAGGGCTGACTCTTGATGCCGGTGCATCGTTGCTACTCGGAGCACGCGTCGGATTCGGGCGGGCGTCGCGAATGGCGTTCACAGCCGAGTCGATTGATGCCGAGACCGCGAAAGAGTGGGCGATGGTCGACGAGGTCGTGGATGACGATCGCCTCGAAGACTCGGTCACACTGCTCGCCGAAAAGCTTTCGCAGGGCCCCACTCGCGCTTTCGCCGCGATCAAAGAGGGGCTGAACACCGCTCTGTTACCCCAACTCGACGCGGTGTTCGAGTACGAGGTCGGCGCACAAAGTCGACTGGTCGATTCGATGGACTTCCGTGAGGGCGTCGACGCCTTTTCGAACCGGCGACGACCCACGTTCACCGGCCTGTGAACACGTCACCGACGACCATGGATCGCATCCGAAAGAAATTGTGCGAGCATTTTTTCACACCCGCAAAGTCCCGCAGGTGTTCTTCGTCGGCCAACGAGCCCGCCACAGTGCGTTCGATCATCCAGATCAACGTCGCGGCGTACTGCGGCGCCGGCGGCCATGAAATCGCGTCGCCGCGCGTTCGTGCCGCGACGATGATCGTCTCCAGATGCCTGGCCAAAGTCGCGACCGCTGACAAATAGATGGTCCGTAGCTCGAGACGGCGGGGCCACTCGTGCACAGCATTTCGGATCACTGTGGTGGTCATCTCATCCAGATCGAGCCAGTGCTTGAAGGCCTGCGCAGTCCGACCTGGGCTGTCGCTCGCGGATCGGTCGTCGCCGGCGATCTCGGCCATCTTGACCACCATGTTTTCAGCGGCCACCGAGAAGAGGGCCGCGAAGGCATCATCTCGGCTACGGAAGTAGAAATAGAACGACGCCCGTGACACCGATGCGTGATCGATGATCTTCGCAACGCTCAGTTCAGCGAGCGTGTACGTCAGCAGTAAGTCCCGCATCGCGTTCAAGATGCTTTGGGCGGTCTCTGAATGTTCGCGGACCGCCCTCTCGTCGGCCCGGACTTCATCTGAGGCATCTGCGCCCTCAAGCTGCGGTTGAACTGGCTCGACCATGGGGCCGATCTTGTCTTGACGTCCGCCATAGATCGCGACTTCGTTGAGCGCAACGAGTGAGTCGACAACGCTTTCTGGTGTCGGCAGTTGCAGGTCCAGTCCACGGGAGCTCACATAGAGGGCGCGTTCGACTCCGCAGATCAACATTGCGGCCACCATGTCCGCCGGTGGTCCGTCAGGCGCACGACCAGTACGTCTCTCGTGTTCGATCTGCTCGGCAACTGCTGCGTGGAACCGTCGATAGGTGGGTTGCCACGCTCGTGCCACCGCAGGCTCGCCGTGCATGTGCTCAACGACGGCACAGATCACCGCGCCGTGCCGCGACCACAGGCGCAATGTGTGATCGAGACTCGCCCCCATGGTGCGCGCCCGTCCCCGCCCCGGTGAACTCTCCCAGGGCGGATTCTGCGCATAACCCTCATCGAACAGACGTGCCAACATGGCAACCAGTACCTGGTGCTTGTTGGCAAAATAATGGTAGAAGTTCGCGCGAGACAGACCACCGAGTTCAAGGATCTGCGCAACGGTCAGCTCCTGCAGCGACGTCTCGCTCAGCAGTGCAGCTGTTGCCTCGAACACCGCGCGTTCAGCGGGCGATGTGCCATCGAACTCTCGAGGCCGCTGCCTACTGAAGGCCTCCTCGGTCATCGGCTTACCTTATGGCATGTCTGAACATCATGTCCACCTTCACCCTGTAGGCACCTGGGCCCGTAGTGCGAGGAGAAGCGCTTCGTCGAATTCATCAGGCTTTTCCAGCATCGGGTAGTGGCCACAATCCAATTCGGTCAACCGACTGCCCAACTGGGCACTGAGCCATCGCGCTCCGCGTACCGACAGAGCCGGGTCAGCAAGGCCCACGATCTGACTCACCGTTGTCTCCATACCGTCGAGCACATGTACCTGATCCGTGCACAGCAGGGTCCGCATGGCAGCAATACCCGCCCAACTCGGGGTCTGCAGCGAGATACGGTGCAGCCAGTCGAGTACCGCCGGGTCCGGTGGCGATTTGAAGGGATCACCGACCGCGCTGCGACGCAACCCGATTCGGTTGCTGTTCTCGCCGGCGATGATCCGTTCGAGCGGGGCGTGGAAGGGCACACCGAACGGAAAGTTCTCGGTCCGAGACGCCGAGACCCCGTTGGAGGCAACCAGTACGACCGACCTGACCCGACCCGGCGAAATGGACGCCATGCGGAGTGCCACCATTCCACCGAGAGACCACCCGATGACGTCGGCACTGTCGATGTCGAAAGCGTCGAGCACTGCGAAGGCGTCGCGGCCCAACTGCTCGAGGTCGTATCCACCAAGCGGGGCGTCGGATTTACCGTGTCCCCTCATGTCCATGGCCAGCACCCGGCGACCCGACTCCGCGAGAATCCTGATCTGACGGTCCCAGACCTCGGAGCTGAGACTCCACCCGTGAATGAGAAGAACCGGAATCCCCTCCCCCACGCTCTGCACATTGATCTGCAATCCCCCTGGGATGTCGACCATTCGTTCAGACATTCCGATCTCCGTTCCTGAGCGAACGCACCACCGGTACGACGCAGTGTGGATGTGAAAACTGGCAGCCGCCGAATGGTCAGCGAACGAAGGTGGCCACCTCGCCGAGAGACTGGCGTTCGGTTCGATAGGAGTTGACCGGGTCGACGAGATCCGGATATCCAAAAGAGATTCCCAGTAGAATCTGACGCTCGTCGGGGATGTCGAAGAAATCGCGAATCGTTGGTGCCTGCGCTGCCAGCGCAGCCTGCGGCACTGTTGCTATTCCCATGCTGTGAGCCGCCAGCAAAAAGTTGCTCACGAACAGACCGCAATCCACGGCCCCATAGGGGCCGAGGGCCCTCTCCGTCGTGATGATCGCGACATGCGGTGCACCGAAGAAATCGAAATTCTTCAGCATCTGCTCACCCGATGCCGCCCGATCCCCCTTGGCGATCCCGAGACTCTCGTACAGCTGCCACCCGCTCTCCCGACGCCTCTCTTTGTAGACGCCCTCGTACGAGGTCGGGAAGTCGATGTCCGGTTCCTGTCTGACCTGCCGCAGGATTCGTTCACCGATGGCCTGTCGTAGCCGCTCCGTGGCGGAACCCTCGGTGATGTGCACGTGCCACGGTTGCGTGTTGCACCACGATGGCGTCCAACGGGTGATCTCCAGGATGCCTTCGATGTCGGACCTGGGTACCGGATTTCTATCAAAGGATCGACAGCTCCATCGTCCTTCGAGCAGGTCCCGAAGCACCGCTGTCGAGCTACCGTCCGCGTGCAGGTCGTTTCTCGCCTCCGCACGGGTGCCCAATCCTGAACTCTTTGACACATCAACCTCTTCCGACTCGAACCGGCCTGATCAACCCCTCGTGCACGACGCTCTTGGCGCTGCATACATTGAGTGTAGACATAGTGTTCAGTCCAGGTCTACCATCGGTGTTACGGCCATCACACAATGCGGCCACGACCGCGGAGAGAGAGCCCGATGACAATCACCGAACCAGAAACCGCGAAAGCCACCTTCCCAGGTGATCTCGATGTACCCAGCGGCCTTCCCAAGGGAATCGATCTCGGACGAATTGCGAATCGTGACAAGGCGATAGCCATGTACGGCCATGACTTCGTCGCCAACCTCACCGACCACGCGCTACTCGCCGACGACTATGCCTATCGGGCGATGCTCGAGTTCAAGGACAAGTCGAGCAACTCCAGTTGGCGCACGTTCGACGTCGCGCTCGAAAACGGTATTGACGCAGTCGACGAGCCGGGCCCCGCGATGGTCGACTTCTTCACCCAGCTCGAGCGTGTCCCGGACTGGGTAGACCACGACCAGCTCTATCGCGGTGCTGTCGCTTTCTGGCGCGCCGGGCCGGTCGTTCCGCCGATCCTCGCGTGGGCAACCATCGCCGGCGGTTTCTCGATGTACAGCGCTACCCGACCCGTGCTGTTCAGCGGCAGACTCAAGCATGCCGACAAGGTCGGTACCCGACTCATCGAGAGCTTCCGGTACGTGGTCGCCGCGTACACGCCAGGCGGGATGAACCGGTTCGAGGAGGGGTTCCGCCTCACCGCCAAGGTTCGAATGATTCACGCCGCAGTTCGGCACAGCCTCAATCAGTCAGATGCCTGGGACTGGGAGAACTGGGGAATCCCCATCAACAATCTCGACAGTATGGAGACACAGGCCGGGCAATTCGGCGTGAAGTTCATCGATGCGGTGCAGAGCTCAGGAATACGGTTCAGCGACCGCGAGATAGAAGACATCTTCGCCCTCAGTCGCTACGTCGGATACGTGATCGGAGTGCCCGAGGAGATCTTGCACACCGATCCCGACGACGCACGGAAGAAGTCCGATCTACACACCTTGATCGAGCAGCCGCCGGATCAGCTGTGCCGCGATGTCGTGCATTCCGTCATCAAATACAGCGTCGAGCATCCCCCCGGCGATGTCGAGGTTCTACCTGGACCGATTGCCAAATTCATGACCACCGACCGTCGGTTGTCGCTCGCCTACGGGATGCTCCATTCCTGGATCCCGGCAGATGTCATGGCGGCACTCGAAGCCGAGCGGACGCCGTGGCGGGCAGTGCTTCCCGCGATCAGACCACTACTGGCCGCGACGGACCGCATCGGTCGTCTGTTGCCCCGCGACGACGAGAAAAAGGCGTTTGCCATGTTGCGCCAGTTCAACGACGCGATTGCCATCCCTGAATCCGAAAAGGCGCGAGCAGTGGCGGTCCCCGACGAAGTCCACGCCGACATCGTCGCGAACAAGGGTGGTATGCCGACGGTGGCACGCCGTTGACCACCACCACACCACCGCTCGCGGGCATCCAGATCGTCGAGCTCGCCGGTATCGGTCCCGGCCCCTTCGCGGGCATGCTCCTTGCGGATCTCGGTGCCGAGGTGATCTGCGTCGATCGTCCCGGCGGAAACCCCTGGGCCGTCAGCGGTCACGGCATCATGTTCCGCAGCCGCAGACACCTCGCGGTGGATCTGAAAACCCCCGAGGGCGCCGAAATCGTGCGCCGGTTGTGCCGCGATTCCGATGGGATCATCGAGACGTTCCGGCCCGGTGTGGCCGAGCGCCTCGGTGTCGGTCCCGACGACTGCCTGGCCATCAATCCGAACCTCGTCTACGGACGGATGACCGGATGGGGACAGACCGGACCGCTGGCGTCGATGCCAGGTCACGACATCAACTACATCGCCCTGACCGGCGCTCTTCATGCCATCGGCCGACGCGACCAACCACCCACGCCCCCACTCAATCTGGTCGGAGACTTCGGTGGCGGTGGGATGCTGTTGGCCGTTGGCATGCTCGCCGGAATCCTCTCCGTCAGATCCGGTGGGAGCGGCCGAGTGGTGGACGCGGCAATGATAGATGGCGTCTCGGCCCTGATGGCGATGTTCCACTCGCTTCGAGCCGAGGATTCCTTCAGCGAGGACCGGGGCACACACCTGCTCGACTCAGGCGCCTTCTTCTACGACGTCTACCAGACCAAGGACGGCCGGTGGGTCAGCATCGGCGCGATCGAAACGGCGTTCTGGCAAGAGTTCTGCGACGTATTGGAACTGCCGCAGGTGGTACGGGACAACCAGTTCGAACAATCTCGATGGGACGAGTTTCGACAGCTGCTCGGCGATCGGATTGGCGAGTTCACGCGGACCGAGTTGGACGTGCTGTTCGAGGGCCGGAACACCTGCTACGCGCCCGTGCTGACGATGGCCGAAGCTGCGGAGCACCCGCACAACGCCGCTCGGGGAACGTTCGTGGACATCGACGGTGTATCTCAACCGGCACCAGCACCAAGGTTCGACGGGCAACCGCCGAGCCACCCCACGCCCCGTCGCGCGCCCGGCGCCGACAGCCGCAGCGTGCTCACCGACGCCGGGTACACGTCAGCGTCCATCGACCAGCTGTTCGATCAGGGCATCGTCACGAGTTGACGACTCGGCACGCGACGGTGGTCATCCGGGTTGGGGCGGATGACCACCGTTTTACGTTGTCTTTCAGGCCCTTTCACTTCTCGGAACATCCAAGTTTGTGATTGACGCCACGTCTGAACACACTGTATGGTCTGTACATGTCTCAGCACCACCCTGATGCACCTCAACCCGCACCAAGCGTCAATCCTGTCGGCAGTTTCGTTCCTTCAAGGGATTTCACCGATACCGATCTCGACCGAGCTCTCGCCGACGCCAACCTCCCGTACCTGCTGGGATCGCTGGCGCTCATCACGGGCGAAGACCGCTGGATCGAGGCCCCCTTTTTGCCGTCTGCACCGAAGGATCTGGGCAACAACGAGTCCGGCGGATTCGACGACGAGACCGGACGATCGATTCGTTTGGCCGCGAGCGCCATACTGCGTGATTGGCGCGATCATTCAACCGAGTTCCCGAGCGCTCCACCGTCCCCGGAACGCCTGTCACGGATTCTCAGCGTACTTCTCGCCGACCACCTGCCGGACGACTACGGCACACTCCTCGGTGAGGAGATGGGCATCTACGCCCGTCATACCTCCCCCACCGCTCCCGTGGATCCCGACTTTCGCGTCATCATCATCGGCGCGGGCATCTCCGGACTGGCGATGGCAGTACGACTAGAGCAATCCGGTATCGATTACCTCCTACTCGACAAGAACGACGCGGTCGGGGGCACCTGGCACGAGAACGTGTACCCCGGTTGCGGGGTCGACACTCCCAGCTACCTCTATTCCCTGTCGTTCGACCCGAAGCCCGATTGGTCCAGTCACTTTGCGCCGCAGGCGGAACTATCGGCGTATTGGAACGGCTTGGCCCGAAAGCACGGGGTGCTCGCGCACACCAGGTTCGGTACACAGGTGAGCACCGCCACGTACAACGAGGATGCGTTTGTGTGGCACGTGACCGTTCGCTCCACTGACGGCTCGGGGGACGAGGAGATCCTCACCGCCAACGCCGTGGTCAGTGCCGTCGGACTACTCAATCAGCCGAGCATCCCGGATCTTTCCGGGCTGGCGGAATTTGCGGGACCTGTGCTGCACACCGCCGAGTGGGATCCGAACCTGGATCTCACAGGCAAACGGGTGGCGGTCATCGGGACAGGCGCGAGCGCAATGCAGTTCGTCCCTGCGGTCAGCGAGATCGCCGACGAGGTCAGGGTGTTCCAACGCACGCCACAGTGGTCGATGCCGCATCCGTTGAAGGGCAAGAACGTCGACAAGTCGACACATTTTCTCAATCGCCACGTTCCCTACTACCTGGCCTGGCACCGCGCCGCCTTGTTCTGGAGAATGGGCGACAAGGTGTGGCGGTTGCTGCAGGTCGACCCTGAGTACCCGCATCTCGGCCGCGCGGTGAACAAAGCCAATGACCGCCTTCGCGCCGGTCTCACCGCATTCATCGAGCACGAACTCGACGGTCGCCCGGACCTGCTGGCCAAAGCACTCCCGGACTATCCCCCTTACGGCAAACGACTGCTCATCGACGCCGGCTGGTTCCGGACACTGCGCCGTGAGAACGTCGACCTCGTCACCGACGACATCGAACAGGTCACATCCAGCGGGGTCCGAACTGTCGACGGAACCGACTACGCCGCGGACGTTCTCGTGTTGGCGACCGGTTTCAAAGCCGTCGATGTCCTGGCATCTCTGGAAGTTCGGGGCAGAGCGGGTCGGACACTGAAAGAGGTGTGGGGCGAAGGAGACGGCCGGGCATACCTGGGAATCACGGTGCCTGGGTTCCCGAACTTCTTCTGTCTGTACGGCCCGAACACGAACACCGGGCATGGCGGGACGGTGATCGCCGGCACGGAAATGCAGGTACAACACATCACGGCATTGCTGGCCACCATGATCGACGACGACGTTGCCGAGGTCGAGGTACGGGCAGACGTCCA
Source organism: Williamsia sp. D3 (assembly GCF_000506245.1). Lineage (NCBI taxonomy): Bacteria > Bacillati > Actinomycetota > Actinomycetes > Mycobacteriales > Nocardiaceae > Williamsia > Williamsia sp. D3. The sequence continues at coordinate 352,131 of NZ_AYTE01000031.1, forward strand.
CGACGCCTACAACACGGAGCTGGATGCGGCACTCGCGCAGACTGTCTGGGACTTCGGCGGTACGAGCACCTACTACCGGAACAAACGGGGGCGCATCGTCACCAACAGTCCATGGAAGTACATCGACTACTGGAATCGCGTACGCGAGCCGCGCCTGGAGGAGTTCTTGCTCACCAGGCGAGACCCTGCGACGGAGAGATCTACCGCGCCGGCCGGTCATGTCGACCAGATCTGATCACCACTCATTCGCTCAAGAGACGAGGTCTTCATGTCCGATACCATCGAAACACCCTTCTCAGCACCATCATCCGCTGCTCCCGGGGTCGGTGAATCCACTTTGGTCGCCGCCTTTCAGGCGACTGCAGCTGCGCGAGGCAATCACGTTGCGCTGGTTGCGTTCGGCGACGACGACCGAGCCCTGACGTGGGCCGAGTATGCCGCCACCGTCGAGGAGATCGCGACAGGTCTATATGACCTCGGCGTACGGCGCGGAGACACTGTGGCCCTCATGCTGTCGAACAGCCCCGAGTTCCATCTCGTGGACACCGCCGTGCAACATCTGGGCGCCACGCCCTTCTCGATTTATCTGACTTCGGCTCCCGAGCAGATCACCTATCTGTTCGACAACGCCGACAACAAGGTTCTGGTGGCCGAGACCCGATTCCTCGATGTCATCAGCCGCACCGAAACTCCCGGCCTCGAGACTGTTGTCGTCGTCGATACACAATCCGTGGAGGCCGCGGCGCCCGTGAGTGCCGCTGACATCCTCACGTTGGACGAGGTGCGTCAACGCCGACGTGCCGGCTTCGACTTCGAACAGACGTGGCGTTCGGTGCAATCGTCGGACTTGGCCACGTTGATCTACACCTCGGGTACCACCGGTGCTCCCAAAGGAGTGGAGCTCACCCACGCCAACCTGATGTTCGTGATGCACACCTGCAACCAACGGTTCCCCTTCGATGAAGACGGCGCGGCCATCTCCTACCTGCCGACGGCACACGCCGCCGACCGCGTCTTCTCGCACTACCTCGCGACGGTGACGGGATGGCCGATCACGACCGTGGCGGATGCCGGTTCGGTGTTCGGTGCGGTCGCCCAGGCTCGTCCGTCGTGGTTCCTCGGAGTACCCCGAGTATGGGAGAAGCTCAGGGCGGCTCTCCTGGCACGGTTCAACGGAATGCCCGACGCGCAGCGGGTCGGCGTGCTGGGCGCGCTCGACGGAGCGACCGAACGAGTGCAACTACAACAACGCCGCGACCCGGTCCCTGCTGATCTGGAGGAGGCCGCGGCACGGGCCGATTCTGCGATCTTCGGACCACTGCGCGCCCAGTTGGGTCTGGACCGCGTCTCGCTGCTCATGACCGGCGCCGCACCGATCGCGCCGGCCGTTCACGAGTTCTTCCTCGCCCTCGGCCTGCCCCTTCAGGAAGGGTTCGGTATGTCTGAGACAGGGGCTTTGGGCTTCACGAACATCTTGTCCGACATCCGGGTCGGGAAAGTCGGACTGGCGCAACCCGGTACGGAGGCGAAACTCGCTGCTGACGGCGAACTCTTGCTGCGCGGACCCCACGTGATGCGTGGGTATCGCAAAGATCCAGAGCGTACCGCTGCAGCCGTTGACGCCGAGGGATGGCTGTACACCGGTGACATCGCCACCATCGATCCCGACGGCTGGGTCAGCATCGTTGACCGGAAGAAGGAGCTGATCATCAACGCGGCCGGAAAGAACATGTCGCCGGTCAACATCGAGAGCAAGCTCAAGAGTGCATCGCCCCTCATCGGTCAGGTGTGTGTGATCGGCGACGGACGGCCCTACAACGTGGCCCTCATCGTTCTCGATCCCGATTCGGTCCGCACGTTCGCCACCGACCGCGGCCTCCCCGACGCCTCGCTCGCAGCGCTACTCAATGACCCCGGCGTCATAGATGCAGTTGATGATGCTGTTGCACAAGCTAATTCGCAGCTCTCCCGGGTCGAGCAGATCAAGACCTATCGACTGCTCGACGCGGAGTGGCTTCCCGATTCGGAGGAGCTGACGCCGACCATGAAGCTCAAGCGCCGTGGCATCGCCGCCAAGTACCAGGACGTCATCGAGGACATGTACAGCTCCACCGGAAGGTGAAGCATCACCACTGAACCCCCTCGACGGCTAAAGCCCCAGAACAACCGGTAATTCCGGTGTCTGGGGCTTTACTCGTCCGAGCGCTCAGAGACCGAGAGACCGCCCGACGATCTCCCGCATGATCTCGTTGGTGCCGCCATAGATCCGTTGTACCCGGGCGTCTCGCCAGCGCCGCGACACCTCGAACTCGTCCATGTACCCGTAGCCGCCGAACAGCTGAAGACATCGGTCGAGCGCCTCGAACTCCAGCTCGGTGGTCCAGAACTTCGCGCCTGCCGCGTCCGCAGCCGACAGTTCTCCGCATTGTGGGCCTTGATGCACCGGTCGACGAATACTCGCGCGATAGACACCTTCGTCGACAACTCCGCCAACGCGAACTTGTTGGCCTGGAAGCTTCCGACCGGTTTGCCGAAAGCCGTTCGATCCTTGCCGTATTCAACCGCAAGATCGACTGCGTATTCTGCGCTGGCCACCGCGACCACCGACATCGACAGTCTCTCCTGCGCGAGGTTTTTCATCATGTAGTGCAGCCCCTTACCGGGCGTGCCGAGAACGTTGTCGCCGCTGACGTGTACATCGCTGAAGAACAGCTCGGCGGTGTCCTGCGCTTTGCGGCCGACCTTCTCCAATTTGCGCCCACGCTCGAATCCCTCCTGGCCTGCCTCCACCACGAACAGACCGAACCCACCGCCGTCCTCGTCGGGAATCCGGGCTGCAACGATGATCAGGTCGGCCTGGATCCCGCTCGTGATGAAGATCTTCGAACCCGTGAGTCGCCAGTCGTCCCCCACCCGCTTTGCTGTGGTCTTGATCGCTCGCAGGTCAGATCCGGTGCCCGGTTCACTCATGGCAATCGCGATGACGCTGTCGCCCTGCACTATTCCCGGAACCCACCTCTGCTGCTGCTCGGTGTCGGCAATGTCGAGGTAGTAGGGCAGGACAATGTCGTTGGTGAGCGAGAACCCATCTCCGACGGTTCCCGTCCGGACCACTTCCTCGTTGAGGACCGCGTTGAACCGGAAGTCACGCAATCCACCCCCACCCAGCGCCTCGGGCGCGCTGAAGCCGACAAGGCCCTGCGATGCCGCCGACTTCCAGAAAGATCGATCCACCAGGCCCTCGGCTTCCCAGCGCGCCGTGTGGGGCACGGCCTCCTTCTCGAGAAAACCCCGCACCGAATCGCGGAACGCCTCGTGTTCGGGCTCGAAGATGTCGCGATCGAAACTCACAGACCCATACCCTTTCCGATGATCTCGCGCATGATCTCACTCGTTCCGCCGTAGATGCGCTGCACACGAGCGTCGACAAATGCGCGCGCGATCGGGTACTCGGTCATGAACCCGTAACCGCCGAACATCTGGAGGCACTGGTCGGTGACGCGACCTTGGATCTCGGTGGCAGCGAGTTTTGCCATGGCCGCTCGGTCGGGTGTCAGCCGACCGAGCACGTGCTCGCGCAGGCAGCTACGGACAAACGTTTCGAGCATCTCCACCTCGGTGCGAGCGCCGGCCAGTGTAAATCGGGTGTTCTGAAACGACGAGATCGGTTTACCGAATGCCTGGCGCTCGCGAACATAAGCAATCGCCAGATCGACTGCTCTGCCCGCCGACGCGGTGCTCGCGATCGCAATCGTCAGCCGTTCCTGCGCCAAATTCGATACGAGGGCCTTGAAGCCGCCGCCCAACTCTCCCAGCAGGTTTGTCGCCGGGACGCGGGCGTTGTCGAAGAAGAGTTCCGCAGTGTCCTGACCGTGCATCCCGATCTTGTCGAGGTTGCGACCACGCGCGAACCCCGGAGTATCACGCTCGACCACAAACAGCGACAATCCTCCATGTCGGGAGCCGGAGTCCGAACGCGCAGCAACGATCACCACGTCGGCGTTCACACCGTTCGAGATGAACGTTTTTGCCCCGTTGAGGACAAAATGATCGCCGTCAGCAACAGCAGTCGTCGCAATACCGGCCAGGTCCGAGCCCGTTCCGGGCTCGGTCATCGCGATCGCCGCGATCAGTTCGCCAGATGCCAACCCGGGCAACCATCGCCTTTTCTGCTCGTCGTTGGCGTACCGCACGAAGTACGGGATGCAGATGTCGTTGTGGAGGTTGATACCGAACGAGACCACGCCGGCACGGGCGATTTCCTCTGCGATCACAGCGTTGAACCGAAAGTCCTCGACTCCGCCACCGCCGTATTCCTCGGCGATCTCCATGCCGAGGAAGCCGTGGGTCCCCGCCTCGCTGAACAGACTGCGGGGCAGAATGCCTTGCTTCTCCCACTCGAGGTAGCCAGGGACGACACGGGAGTCGAGAAATGCGCGAAAACTTATACGCAAATCTTGGTGCTCGTCTTCGTAGACAGAATCTGAGATTGGGGCAATCGTGGTGGCCATCGCCATACCATACTAGTCGTCTATACACTTTGTATAGTGCTCCAGACAGGCCTTCAAGCATGTGTTGTTCGAATCTGTGACCGGCAAAGCGCAACGGCACCTATGACCGAGGCACCATCTGTCAGTCGAACTCGCCGGGAAATCGGTTGCGCAAGGCATTGATCTGTCGCTTCAGTTCCTCGATCTCTCGGTGCACTACTAAGGCGCGCGTCCTGTGGCGTTCGTGGTCGGCGGCCCACTCGAGTCGACGGATCCAGCCCTCGAGTTCTCGCGCGAGGTAACGCGCTTGGGCGGCATCGGCGTCCGCGCTTGGTGCGGGCCGCGACTCCAGATCTGATGGCGACAGGTAGTAGGACCGTGGCTGCAGACGCCGTTGCGTGATCGACATGATGCGCAAAGTCACCGATTTTCGGTCGACAGCAGGATCTGAATGCTCAACAGTCGTCATCGGCCACTCCTCCTCTGGACGGAATCCAAGTATCCGGGGACGGAACCGAGCTTTCTTCACCTTTTCAGAGTGACTCCGCTCGAGACTCGTTTGAAGGCAGGCGGCGTCAGGACGCAGCGGCCGCAGGCGATTCCGCATCAATGGGTTCAGCGATCAGAAACCGGAACTCGAGCTAACACCGCACATGTCAGTGGTGGTCTCGCCAGCCCACCAAGACGGCATGTACTGCCTCGGCACCACGGAGTTCCTCTGGAGGGGCGGGCAGGTCGGTCGGAAACATCAGAAACGGCTCGCTTTGTGGCCCGCCCATACCCCCGTGCGAGCCCACCTGGTTCTCGAAAGCCGCGACCTCGTCGGTGTCGGGCCAGTAGTTGCCCCCCACCATGATGTCGGCAACGTTGTCGAAGCTGTCGGTTCGGCGGATCTTGTCGAGTGCATCCTCACCGAACAGAGCGAGTGGGTCGGCACCTTCGACAACTCCCGTTTCGACGTCGACCGATCCGTTTGGGCCGAGGACCACCGACTCCATGGGCGAACGGGCTACGAGTAGGAATCCGATACCGGGATGCGCGCGCAAGGAGCCGAGAAGTTCCGGATGGTTGTCCTCAATGGTCGCGATGGTCGCGCGACCATCTATCCCAGGGAAACTGATCAGGCCCAGGTTTCCTGATCCGAGCACCACCGGGAGGCCTTCGTCCGCCGCTTTCTGCTGCGCGGGCTCTTTCGGTGATCGGACACTCGCCACTGCGTAATCGGCGCCTTCGCCGGACGGCTGCTCATCGTCAGTCCCAACAGACGCACCGGTACCGGCCAGTCGCATGACAACCTGCTCGAGGGTCTCGCCGTATCGCTGGAGAAACGTCGCTCCCTGGCTCTGCCCGTGATCGGACAAGATGACCACCCGATATCTCCGATCCGCCTGAGCGATGACGGCGACGAGCATCTGGATCACCTTGTCGATCTTGGTGAGGACCGCCAAGGTCTCGGGCCGTGAGACGCCGGAGTGATGCGATACCTCGTCGTAGCCGATCAGATCGAGGTAGATGATGTCTCGCCCCCGGATGAGGTCACCGACGACAGCAGCGGTTGTCACGTCGGTTGCCAGGACGTTGGCGAACGCACGGACAAGCGGATAAGTACCGCCGCGCCGAACCCGCGGACGGATGTCCGTGCGGCGCTGATGCCACGACTGGCGATACTCACGCTGGAGTTCGGCCACCATCCCCAGCACTGTGCGGAGCGTGCTCGAAGGGTCGCTGAAGTACGACGAATATCCTGCGCCGCCCCCGAGCCGGGCACCTTTGAGCCGACTCACGACCAGAACGTTGTCGTCGGCACCGCCTGTGAACAGATTGCCGCGGCTCGCACCACCTTTGGCCAGCAGACCTGGTGTCCCAGCTCGCTCGGCTTCGCGTTCCTCGTTGTCTCGCGGATTGCTGAAGACGGCGATCTTGCCATTTGTCTTGTCGTACCACCGGAACGCCGGCACATTGTGGTTGGAGCCGTGGAGAATGCCGAGCTGACTCGCGCCGGTCTGGCTGCTCCAATCGGTGTGCCAACGCATCAGTGTGTGAGTGTCGCGGACCATCGCGGCCAGGCCAGGCGTGACCCCGTCTGCGATGGCGCGCCGAAGAACGCCGTGCCCCAGCCCATCGATCTGGATGCACAGCAAGCCCGGCTCGGTGTGAACGGGCGCGTGAGTACGCCGAATGCGTTGTCGCCGAACCTGCATCAGCCGGTAGGCGGTATTCGAGCGCGACGCGATCGCACCGCCGACGACAGAGGTGAACGAAGACAGGAGAGCAGCTGTCACGACAGCGTCCCAAATGTTTTCGACGGAAGCCAGTGCGACGATGTTCAAGGTGAGGAGCATGATGACGCCGCTGACCAGAAAGACGAGCAGAAAGAGTGCGGCAGGCCCTATCCACGACATCAGCCTGATGATCACCGGCCACAGGACCGCGTTCAGTACACCGAAGACTAGCCCGACAGCCAGAGCGGACGGCAGCTTGGCCCATACGGTGTTGCCGGAGTTCACCGAGCTCAGGGCAATCCCGTCGAACAGCGCGTCCAGAAACAAGATCGCGATGGCCGACATTAGCCACAACGTCAGGAACTCGAGGAGAAGACCAAACAGCTTGGCTGTGGCGCGCATGGCATTCCCTTCGGCCTGTTGTCTGGGATCGTAATGTGCGTGGACGACTCACCGCGCAGAATCAGCGGCCCGACCTTGCGGTGGCTCGGGCATGCGACCGTGATGCTCGTCGACCGCGGCACCGCGGTGCTGACCGACCCACTGCTGACTGCGCGGGTCGCCCATCTCCGGCGTCGCCGCGGGCCGGTACCGGTTCTGTCCGCAGTCGACAACCCAGATGTTGTCCTGTTGTCGCATCTGCACGCCGATCACACGCATCTGCCGTCGTTGCGGCTGCTGTCCCAGCGGGTTCCGATTGTGGTGCCTGCGGGCGCTCCCGACGCACTGCCCGAACTCCGTAAGGTCGGATCGCGGTTGATCGAGGTGCGGGCAGGCGACCAGGTGGCCATCGGCGGGTTGTCCATCCTTGCTGTGCCGGCAGACCATGATGGCCGGAGGTGGCGCCATGGACCTCGGAACATCCCGGCGCTGGGGTACGTAATCGAGGGCGATCAACGCACCTACTTCGCCGGTGACACCGACTTCTACCCCGACATGGCCCAATGGGTGTCCGCCATTGATCTGGCCCTGCTCCCAGTGGCCGGGTGGGGTCCGACATTGGGTGCGGGACACATGGATCCGCCGAAAGCGGTGCGTGCGGCGGAAGCCGTGTCGGCCCGGCTCGCCGTGCCCATCCACTTCGGGACGCTGTGGCCGATCGGGATGGGGAGAGTTCGGTCGTCGCTGTTTCACGATCCAGGCGCCGAGTTCGTACGCTTGGCCACCATTGCCGGACTGCAGGCAACGGAAATGGTCCCTGGCAGCATGATCGACCTCTGAACCGAACCCGAGTCGCTGGCGCAGAACCCGGGGGTCGTGTGTCGGATCTACCCGTCCTCGCCTTTGCCCGCCAGCACGACACGGAGGCGATCGGTGTCCTGTGCGGTCCATCCTTCCGGCGAAAGGATGGCGACCCAAGCATCGGCGATGTCGACGACGTACTTGTGACCGTGCCCGTCAGGAACATTCGTTGAGACCGCCATGTCCGCCGCGACCTGCAGGAAGGTCACGAAGGGAAACCATCTCGTACTGTCGAGCACGTCGTACCCGCGATGCTCCTCGAGCCAATCCGGTTTCTGCAGAATGAGTTCCGGAGACCACCAGACGATGGGGTCGGAGGGATGTTGCAGGTAGATCATTCGCGGTCGGTCCCACGCGGTGTCCGGATGGGTGAGATCGACGGGGGCTTTCGCCCCGAACCGGACCGTCTCACCTTGTTCGTACACCGGCAACCACTCGGGTGAGCCCGGGTCGCGGTTCGTGGTCACATCGGTCCAGATGTCATTCGCGTTCGGTGGACCCGTGAACAGCACGCCGTCCGTGCGTGCAGCGATGTCGTCGACGCCACCGAACGCACTTTCTCCGCCGAAGGATCCGAGGCTCTCGCCCATCACCACGAGTTTGGGTCGTGACTCCGGCGGCAGCTTCTCCCATTTCTCGTACACGGCGTCGAACTGGGCCTTGCCGGCCTGTCCGGCGCGTTCGCGGTCGACGAGGAAAGACAGCCAACTCGGAAGGTATGAGTACTGCAAACCGACGATCGCTGTGTCCCCGTTGTACATGTATTCCAGTGTGGAAGCCAGGCTTTCGTTGATCCAACCAGTACCGGTGGTGGTGGCCACCCCGACCACAGCTCGATCAAAACCCCCGGCACGCTCGAGTTCGTCTGCGGCCAGCTGAGCGTTCTCGCGGATCGTGTCGCCTCCGCTCGCGAGACCGGCGTAGGCCCGGATCGGCTCAAGCGCGGGACGACCATCATTGAACTCCGACAACTCATCCACAGTCGGGCCTCTGGAGACGAATGCGCGACCCTGACGTCCCAATGAGTCCCACGAGACCAACGAACCAGGGCCGCCTGACCGCATGGTGGAGGACGGCGGATCATCACCCGCCTTGGTCTCTTCGTTGACAGCGGCAAACGAGTCGTTGAGTCCGGCCATGATCGTTCGAACAGCGATGCCGTTGATGATCGTGAACAGCAGTGCAACTGTCAGCACTCCGATGACCGCTGCGGATATCCGACGAGGAACCACACGACTCACCTTGCGCTCGACCCATCGAACAGCTCGCAGCAGCACCCGAGCCAGTGCCACTAGACCCACGAAGACCACTATCGTCACGACCGCCATGAGCACGTACCCGGATCGCGGGAAAGGCTCCGCGCTCATGAGGTTCCGCAATTCTGACTGCCACTTCGAGAACCAGACCAGCACCGCTCCGGTACCGACGATCGCGAGGACCCAGGCCACCCGGCGAACATGCATCTTCACCCTCGCAGGCGCCTCGCGTTGCACCAGGTAGCGCAGCAACTTGGATCCGAGAAATCCGATGACGTAACCGATTGCAGCCGATCCACCCGTCACCAGCCCCTGAAAGAATGGCCCGCGAGGCAGGAGCGTAGGCGTCAGTGAAAGCCACGCGAAAACAACGGCTATAACCAGCCCCCCGAAGGCATACCTGTCGGGCAGCCAGCGACGATAGAGCGGCGACCGGGTCGGGACAACGTCGCGCCCGTGCGCGCCGTTTGTCACCTCGGTCGGCACCCACAGAGTGTAGCCGTCATCTATTCATCGCGGCGGCGTTATCGATGTCCTCGACGCGCCAGCGCGAGCGAGTCGAACGTTCGAGGCGGACACCGTGAAAATCGTTGCTGGAACGTCATTTTGATACACATTCCTCGGCCGTTGTGTGTTTCTTTCAACTAAACGACCGCCCGCAGAACGCTTCTCGAGATCAGCCCGACAGTTGCCATGCGATCGCAGCGCCGAGCGCCCCAGTTCCGTTGAGGGCCCAGTGCAGAGAGATGGGCGCCAGCAGACTGTCGCTGCGCCGTCTGAGCCAGATGAACGCCAGGCCCGCACAGGAAGTGATGACCACCGCACCGACGATGCCGACCATTTTCGCGGCAAGTCCTGACCCGACCAGCTCGGTCAAACCCTCGTTACCTGCGGCGAGGCCCGTGGATGACGCGATGTGCCACAGGCCGAAAAGGATCGCGCCGACCACGTACGTGACGCGTGGGGATGCAATCCGTGTCAGTGACGAGTCGAGCGCGCCGCGAAACAGCAGTTCCTCCGGAATGACGGTCTGCAGAGGAATCACGACAAACGCACTCCACACTGCAAGCGCGACAGTGTCATATCGATCGGACAGGTAGAACGACCGGGTGAACGGAAGAAGCGCGCCACCGATGGCGATGACCGCGACGGCAATCACCGTCGGTACGGCGTACTTGAGGCCGCCGCTCACTTGGCCACGCGCCAAACCCATCTCGTGCCAGGTGAAGCCACGCCACCGCAAGTACGCAACAACCACGACCGATCCCATCGGAACTATCAGATAGGTGGCGTTGTCGATCAGGAAGTGAGCAAGCGCGTTGATGGTCAGCAGTGCCCCGATCACCGCTGCCGCGTCGCGCATCTTCGCACTGTAGCCCCGACGGGCGGGCGCGGTCCCGTCTTACTTCTCCTGGACCGGGCACTGATCTGACGGCACCGACAACGCATCTCTTTTTTAGCAACCGGCACTAACAATGCCGAATGGGCAAACTAAAAAAAGGCTTGTTGTCTCTTTGAATACCACGTCCACGGTGTCCATATCGGTGTCGCAAAATTGATTACCTCGCTACGCTGCTCCCACGCGTTGTTGATCTCGCAGCACGCGGCCCTGGGAGTTCGCGATGAAATCGTCGACCGAAAAACCGCCGTCACCGACGACTGGCCTCATGACCAGAACCCACTCGCGGCTCCGGTCCCTGATCGCAGAGGCATCCGAACAGATCGGGCGAGTGGCTGTCGCGGAAAACCGAACGGATGAACTCGTCGACGCGCTCCTCACGGTGGCGGCCGACCTCGATCTCGAAGCAACTCTGCGGTCGATAGTGGCGTCCGCGGTCACACTGACCGACGCCAGATATGGCGCACTCGGCGTGTGGAACGCCGACCGCACATTCGCCGCATTCATCCACCAAGGCATCGGCGAGGACACACAGGCCAGGATCGGCGCGTTACCGATTGGGCGAGGGTTGCTGGGACTGGTGGCCGAAACGCCCGGGGTGGTACGCCTCGACAACTTGACCCATCACAACAGTTTCATCGGTTTTCCACCGCACCACCCCCCGATGGCGTCGTTCCTGGGGTGCCAGATCCGGGCGGGCGACGAGGTGTTCGGCAGTTTGTACCTGGCGGAGAAGAATGGGCGCGGGCCCTTCACCGAAGACGACGAGAACATGGTCCGCACTGTCGCGCTGTCTGCGGCGATCGCGATCGACCACGCGCGCGTACACGCTGAAGCGCACAGTCAGTTGGAGTGGACCGAAGCAACCCGTGACGCGCTCACACAGCTGATGACCGGCGTCGAGGTGGGACAAGTCCTGTCGACGATTGCACGAAACCTGGTCCGTCTCACGTCCGCCGATACGGTCATCGTCGCGCAACCCCTGGACACCGAGCAACCCTGCGAAGCGGTGAGCGAGGTGGCGATCGCGGCGATCGCGGGCAACGGCGGGTCGATGTCGAATGGCCAGACATTTTCCGTGGATCTGTCGCTGCCCGGCCCCGCATTTGCCATTGCAGATCCAATGTCCGAGCACAGCGCAAGCCTGGAAGGCTACGTCAGCGTGTTCGGCGCAAGTGGGCCGGCCATGGTCGTGCCACTGAACACCGACCAATCGATCTTCGGCGTTGTACTCCTGTCACGCACCGAAGGGAGCACCCCGTTCACCCAAGAAACGTTGGTCAGCTCGGCCAAGTACGCCGATCAGGTTGCACTGGGCCTGTCGATGGCGGCCGAGGTTCAACGCAGTCGGAATCTCGAGGTCATGGCGGACCGAGAACGCATCGCTCGTGTTCTCCACGATCACGTGATCCAGCGCATCTTCGCGGCAGGGATGAGTCTGCACGGCACCCTGCAGCGGGCACAATCGCCAACGGTTCAGCGACGGCTGACCGAAACGGTGAACGATCTCCAGGACATCATCCAGGAGATCCGCACCACCATCTTCGATCTACAACCAGATGGGCACGAGTCGACACGTCTGCGACAACGAATACACGAGGTGATTGACCAGCAGACCCGTGACTACGCCGGACGAACGTTTGTGAGGATGTCCGGACCACTGTCGGTGGTCGAACCGCGACTGGCCGACAATGCTGTGGCCGTCGTTCGCGAAGGGGTGAGCAACGCAGTGCGCTACGCCAGTCCCGACACCATCACCGTCATCGTCTCACTGGACGACAATCTTGTGATCGAGGTTTCCGACGATGGTGTAGGGATGGGCGACGACGTGACCCCCGGAGGTCTGATCAACCTGCGCGACAGAGCCCGCGACCTCGGGGGCGATCTGATCTTCACCCCGAGAACAGCAGGTTCGGGTGTGATGCTGAAGTGGTGGGTCCCTCTGGACCCGTAGCAAAGTCAGCCCCGCGTCCTACGCTCATTCGCGAGCTTGGAAGCGTAGATCGCCGCTTGGGTTCGACGTTCCATACCCAGTTTGGCCAGGAGTCGCGAGACGTAGTTCTTGACGGTCTTCTCCGCCAGATGCATTCGCTCTGCTATCTGCCGATTGGTCAATCCCTCGCCCAGCAAGGTCAGCAGTGCGCGTTCCTGTTCGGTGAGGCCGTCGAGACGCCCGGCGGAATCGTGCCCGCTGCGAACCCGTTCCATGAGAGCTGCGGCGGCGCGATTGTCCAAGAGTGACTTGCCGGAGCCCACGTCTCGGATGGCCTTGGTCAGATCCATCCCGGTGATGTCTTTGACCACATACCCGCTCGCACCGGCCATGATCGCGTCGACCATCGCTTCGTCGTCGGTGTACGAGGTGAGAATCAGGCATCGCAGACTGTCGAGTTCGCTCAGCAATTCCCTGCAGAGGTCGATACCGCTGCCGTCAGGCATTCGAACGTCGAGCACCGCGACATCTGGTCTGAGCGCCGGCACCCGGACTCGTGCCTGGGCACATGTTCCGACATCGCCGACAACGGAGAGTTCGGAGTCGGAGTTGATCAGCTCGATCAGACCACGACGAACGACTTCGTGGTCATCTGCCAAAAACACTGAGATGATGATTGAACTCCTCGCGAGTGCCGGCACGAGCTGCCTGTTCAGTGTAGGGCTGGTGCGCCCCCTCGGGGGCGATGCTCCCCATCATTCAATTGAGTCGCCCCCTCGGATAGGGCCGAAGGTCATCAGTCAAATTAACTCGATATGGCGCTGCAAATCATGAGGAGTGGGCCATTCGGCCTGGATTCATGTGACTTTGTGCCCTGGCACCGGTCTCAGAACAGGTGATGAACTGGGCCCACGAGTCAAAGACACTTGTCGTTGTGCCTTCTCTCACCACGTCCGTCAAAACGAAGCGGGGCCAGAAATGTGGGATTCTTTTTGGGACTTCATGTGGTACACCATCATCATATTTGCTTTCGTTGCCTATCTGATGATCCTGTTCCACGTCGTGGGCGATCTCTTCCGCGACGAGTCGTTGTCCGGTTGGGCGAAAACAGCATGGATATTGTTTCTGGTCTTCATCCCCTACATCGCGTTGTTCGTGTACCTCATCGCACGTGGTAGCGGCATGGCGAAGCGATCGGCCGCCGCACACGAGGCCGCCCGTCAACAGGCGGACCAATACATTCGGCAGGCCGCAGGTACATCGCCTGCCGACCAGATCTCCACTGCCAAAGGCCTACTCGACGAAGGGGTCATCGACCGAGCGGAGTTCGAGCAACTCAAGAGCGCAGCGATGAGCGCTTAGAGGGCGGGCCGTGCCAGCCGGGGTTCTCAGTCGTGCCCACGCCGTCGGGAGGTGAACGGGTTGCCCCAAACGCACAGCGACATCCGTATTCACGGGAGCCGCACCCGTATACCTTCGCTGAACCGATCAATCGTCCACCGTCAGAGGCTGCTCGACATTCTTGATTGTTCGGTGGCGGATCCGCAACAACGCACGACATTGATCACGGGTCCCGCCGGGGCCGGGAAGACAACACTGCTCGCGGACTGGGCGGCTGCGCGCACCGACAGTGCCACTCCGCTGGCCTGGCTGACGATCGACGACGCCGACAACAGTGTCGAGGCGCTCTGCGCGGCACTCAGGCAGGCAGTCGGTACCGCTGTTCAGTCGTCCCGCTCGATAACGGGTTCGGAGATCACCGAGCCGGTGGACTCGGACCGTGAGGATATGAGCATCGGCTTGAGCGAGATACTCGACGCCAGCGGCCTGTGTGTGGTCATCGACGAGGCACATCTCCTCAGAGAACCCGCCCCGTTGGCGATGCTGGCCCGATTGTTGCGGTGGGCGCCCGATACCGTCCACTTTTTCATCGCCGGACGGTTCGAGCCCCCATTGGCCTTGTACCGGGCCCGTCTGTCGTTGTCCCTGACCGAAATCGATTTCACCGCTTTGGCTTTCAGTGAGTCCGAGGCCGCGGACCTCTTCCGGAACCAGGGCGCGGAAGTATCTCGGTCCGAACTGACATCTTTGATGCAGTGGACCGAAGGCTGGGCCGCTGGGCTACAGCTGGCGGCCTTGGCCTCCTCCCGCTCATCGTCCAGCTTCGTGGGTTCAGCCGACTTCCTGGGCGACGGCAGATCGCTCACCGACTACGTCGTGGGTGAGTTTCTCTCGGTGCTGAGTGGACCTGCACGGCAGTTGCTCGTGATGACCTCGATCCTGGAGACCTTCTCGGCCGACCTGGCCGTGAGGCTGTCGAGGAACAACAAGGCGCAGCATCTCCTCGATCAGTTGGCGCACAACGGGTTCTTGCTTCATCGATCACAGTGCCGAATGGTGGTGTCCTACCGCCTGCACCCTCTGATCCGACGACAGCTGCGGGCAGAGATCGAGCTACTCGATGAGAACCTTCGGCTGTCAATCGAAAGAGACGCTGTCACATGGCATCTCGATACGGGCCAACCCGTCGAGGCCCTCCGGTGTGCGATAGCCGCGAACAACGGTGAGCTCGTCCTCGACGTCATCGATCGTTGCGGGATCGAAGTGTTGATCTCCACCGGGGGACAATTGATCGAGATGCTTGATCCGGTTCCGGTGCCGATACAAAAGACGAAGGCGATCAGACTGTTGACGGCCTCCGCCCACATCGGCAACGGGGATGTCGCAGCCGCGTCGGCATTGCTCAAGATGATCGGCACCCGCACGAATCCAGATGCAACGGCCACCGAGAAATTGCTACACGAGACACTCCGGACGCAGGTGGTTCTCTGCGGAGAAGCGGTGTCACGATCAGATGTGGAAGTCGAGCTCGCTCACCTGGCAGGGCTTGTCGAACACTCCGGGTCAGAAATCTCGCCCGACGGGCAGGCATACATTCTCCTTCATGCCGCTGTCGCCGAGATAGTCCTGGGCCGACTCGACTCGGCCGAACGCAAGGTGATCGGAGCACTGGGGCGAGCGCAGATGTCTGGGTCGTCGGCCGCTCTGATGCATTGTTATGGAATAAAATCCGTGCTGTGTCTGCTACGGGGCCGATTGTCCAGCAGCCTGTCTGCGGTCGAGCAGTGTCTGGCGTTGGCCGTACGTATCGGCGCCACCCGGGCGATCACCCCCAGCATCGCAATCCTGGTCAGGGATTACACAAAGCACTTGAGAATCGAGCCCCTCCCCGCTCATCCCCCGTGCGAATGCATCGATCTCACCGGCAGCGCGTTCGGGTTCGTCTCGGAGGCGGCGATCAGGATGGCGGTTCTTCTCGTCGATCCGGGACCAGGTGCGGGCACCCGCGGGCGTCTGACGCCGAATCACCCACCTGATCGTGACCCTCTGCCGGCGAGCCTGCACGCGTTGCTTGCCGCAGAAACACAACAACTGCTCTTGTCCGGCGGCAACTACTCTCAGGCCCACCAGTACGCGTCGTATATGCGCACCCTGCTACCCGGGAACGCGGAGGGCGCAGTGCTTGCCGCGATGCACCGCCTCAGCGTCGGCCGAAAGGCCTCCGCCGATGCCGCGCTGGCTCCGGCACTCGACGGCCTGCCTTCTGCGCATCCTGTCAGCATGGTGTGGATACACCTGATGCACGCGGTCCTCATCGAGTCGGTTGATCCCAAACAGACATTCCAGGCGCTGATGACTGCAGTCGAATACGCTGAGCCTGAGCAGATCTCGCGGCCATTCTGGCTGTTGCGTTCGCCGATACGGTCGCTGTTGATACGCCACCGCGGCCGGTTCGGTGCGTCTGAGTCGTACGCCGTTCATCTTCGGTCGCTCATGGAAGAAGAGGCCACACCAAGTGTGTTCCTGAGTCCGCGGGAGCTGGACGTTCTACGCGAACTGGCCTCCTCTCGCCCGGCCAGTGTCATAGCCGCCGATCTGTCCATATCGGTGAACACCGCAAAAACGCATCTGCGTGGCATCTACCGAAAGTTGGGAGTGTCCAACAAGTGGGACGCCTTGACGGTCGCGCAGAACTCCGGGCTTCTATGAGTGCAGCAGGCGCGTGTTCACCCGTAACGGGTGAAGAACGTCGAGTGCCGAGTGCACACACTGGGGGTGCAGCCGCGCGATGGGAGCCGAAGATGTCATCGTTCCGTGGTCGTGATGGGCTCAAAGCCCCTGCTTCCCGGTCGATTGTCACCTGGCGTGCGGATTCAGATCATCCGACCGCAGAAAGACGATTCAGATGACTCTTTCAACCAACCATTCGAGTCCGGCGGACACGGCCACACCCGATCCGCCCAGACGCGGACGCGACGCCCGTCACCTCGTGCCGCGACGCGAACTGGGGAACTGGGATCCGGTGACGCGCGGCCACGATCCATTGCAGACCATCCTCGCGCAGAGCGCGATCCGTGCGCCCGATCTCCTGCCGATCCGTCACGGCCGTATGGGACATTCGCCATGGACGTACTACCGAGGCGCCGCTGCGGTGATGGCAGCCGACCTCGCCTCGACACCTCACACCGGGATCATGGTGCAGATGTGCGGTGACGCGCACGCGCTGAACTTCGGTATGTGGGAGTCCCCGGAGCGAAACCTGATCTTCGATCTGCGCGACTTCGACGAAACCCTTCCCGGGCCGTTCGAGTGGGACCTCAAGAGATTTCTCGCCAGTCTGGTCATCCTCGCCAGAGACAACGGGCTGTCGGATGCACACGGCCACAAAGCCGTCCGTTCCGGATACCGCAGCTACCGCAAGCACATCCGCAAGTATTCGGAGATCCCCCACATCGATGTCTGGTACAGCCGGATCGATGTCGACCAACTCCTCAGCTACGCAAAGAAGGACACCGAGGCGGATCTGGACGCGGTGATCAAGAGCAAGGCGCAGACACGAACAAGTCGGGGCGTGTCCAGGAAGTTGACCCAGGACGTCGGCGGCAGACGGGTGATCACCGAAGATCCGCCGTATCGGACTCACCGCCTCCAAGACGAGGCCGAAGCGATACTGCGCGAGGTGATGAGCAGGTACTACGAATCGGTGCCGGACCATCTCAGAGCCCTTCTCTCCCATTACGACACGGTCGACGCCGTCCGGCAGGTCGTCGGTGTCGGTAGCGTCGGCATGCGCGTGTTTCTCACGTTGCTCGAGGAGCAGCGCACGCAAGACCCTCTGTTCCTGCAGATCAAGCAGGCCGGCCCGTCGGTGTATGAGCAGTACCTCGGCAGCAGCCGGTACGAGAACCACGGTGCACGGGTTGTGCACGGACAACGTCTGATCCAAAGCGCAACTGACATCTTCGTCGGATGGACCTCGTTCTCGGACATGGACTTCTACGTCCGTCAATTCCGAGATGGCAAGGTCATCCCGAAAGGTGCGGGGGTGGCGCCGCAGCTGGCGCAGTTCGCGGCTGCGTGCGGGCACGCGTTGGCACGCGCGCATTCCCGGGGCGGGGACGCAGCAGCGATTGTCGATTATCTGGGCAACAGCGATGTGGTCGAGGACGTGCTGGTGGGCTTTGCCGCAGCTTACGCCGACCAGAATGCAGCCGATCACGCACAGATGGCGCACGCGATCGAGAACGGTGACATTCTTTCCGAACGGGGATGGTCCGAGATTCCATGAACCTCTGCCGCCCGCTACCCAGCTCTGGCCCCTCCCCGATGCAGGCCCTTGATCGCAGCGGAGACCCAGATGCCCGGGCGTGATCTGTACACCTGGCGCCCGGGCAGATCCGAGGCGCCGTCGAATCCCACAGATGCACCAGACAACCGGTGGGCCGGGGGGAAAGAACCGAGATGGCTGGTCTCGCTGACGCGTCGCAGCGGCGGCGGTCAGCTCTCACCCGAGAGGGCAAGCCAGCGGGTCTCGGCGTTCGCCTACGGCAACATCCTCGTGCTGTCGGTTGTGGTGGTCTCCGACGCCCACTCCGTGAGCGAAAGCATGGCCGCCTGGCTGGTGTTGGGCACCACGGTGTCGACCTTCGCCGCGCATATTTTCGCCCACTGGCTGTCACACGGGTTCACGGCCGGCCAGGACGGTCCCGAGCAAGCACTGAGGATCTCGTCGGTGGTCCGGGACGCGGTGCCCATCATCAGCTCGGGGACTGTGCCTTTCGTGATCTTGTTCCTCGGTTCGATCGATGTCATCGCCCTGTTCGATCCACCGGGAGCTCAGTTGTGCGCCGCAGCCGTGATCATCTTTCGGATCGCCGTGCTGGGCATCGTGGTCGAGCGGCTACGGGGAGGCGCATCGTGGAGGGCCCTGGTGTCGGGCCTGCTCGTCGCATCGTTGGCCACTGTCATCACCATCGTCAAGATCATCATCACGCACTGATCTGCCGACGCCGTCTTTCGGAGCGAAAGGAGTGACGATGTCCGTGCCCGTCAAACCCAGCGGTCCCAACTCGAAGATGACCGCCAGTTCCGGACTGGTACTCACGGTCCTGGCCGCCGGCCAATTCCTGATGACACTGGACAGTTCGGTGATGAACGTGTCCATGGCGACGGTTGCCAACGATCTCGACACGAGCATCACCGGCATACAGACGGCAATCACGCTGTACACGTTGGTGATGGCAACGCTGATGATCTCCGGCGGCAAGGTCGGCACCATCATCGGCCGTCGAAAGGCATTCGGCATCGGCCTGGTGATCTACGGCGCAGGATCCCTGACCACCGCTCTGTCCCCCAATCTGGCGGTCCTCCTCATCGGTTGGTCACTGCTCGAGGGGATCGGCGCCGCTTTGATCATGCCGGCGATCGTGGCTCTGGTCGCGGCGAACTTTGCGGCCGGAAAGCGCTCGGCCGCTTACGGCTTGGTCGCCGCCTCCGGAGCGATGGCAGTGGCTGCCGGCCCTCTGATCGGTGGAGCTGTGACAACGTTTGCGTCGTGGCGCTATGTCTTTGTGGGCGAGGTCGTCCTGGTGGTCGCGATCCTGCTGGTGCTGCGGCGCATCAATGAGGTCCCACCGTCGAAGGTGGGTCTCGACCTGATCGGTTCTGCCCTCTCTGTCGCGAGCCTGGGCATGATCGTCTTCGGGGTTCTGCGTTCGAGCCAGTGGGGCTGGGTGACGGCCAAGACCGACACACAGGTGCTCGGACTGTCGCCCGTCATCTGGCTGGTTCTCGCCGGGACGTCGTTGCTGTACGTGTTCCTGCGATGGCAGACCCATCTCGCGACGACCGGCGGCGAGCCGCTGATCGATCCAAAGTTGCTACGTAATCGTGAACTCAGAGGTGGGCTCACGATGTTCTTCGCCCAGTTCACCGTTCAGGCCGGGGTGTTCTTCGCTGTTCCACTGTTTCTGTCCGTGGTGCTCGAACTCAGTGCGCTCGACACCGGTATCCGCCTGGTGCCCCTGTCCGTTGCTCTGTTGCTGGCCGCCGCCGGAATCCCCAAGTTCAGACCACGTGCCGATCCCCGCCGGGTGGTCCGCCTCGGTCTTGTGTCGATGATCATCGGGATCCTGATCCTCGTCGCAGGTCTGGATCCGTCGGCCAATGCCGGGGTGGTGGCGATCCCCATGCTGTTGATGGGATTGGGATTGGGCGCGTTGGCCTCTCAGCTCGGCGCCGTGACCGTGTCGGCGGTCCCCGACTCCCAGAGCGCCGAGGTCGGTGGACTCCAGAACACCGCCACCAACCTGGGCGCGTCCCTGGGGACCGCCCTGATCGGGTCGGTGTTGATCGCGACCCTGACCACCTCGATCATCACCGGGATCCAGAACAATCCGAATGTCCCGGCACCCGTCAAACAACAAGCGACGGCAGAGATCGTCAGCGGTGTGCCGTTCGTTTCGGACACCCAGTTGAGCACTTCCCTCACGCAGGCCGCGGTTCCGCAGGAGCAGGCTCAAGCAATCATGGACTTGAACTCCGAGGCTCGTCTCAAGGCCCTGCGCGTCGCATTCTCGCTCGCTGCGCTGCTCGCGCTGGCCGCACTGTTCTTCACCGGCGGCATTCCCCGGGTGCCGACCGGCACACAGGCCCCGTCCGATGAGGGTGATGGCTCAACCCGCGAACAGCCTGCGTGACCTGCGAGGGTCCCGCCCTGCCGTCTCCACCACGCGGGCCCAGGTCGAACCTCGCGATGTGCTGTCAGGCCGAATAACGTGCCGCACCGAGTGAGGTTGACTGCTCGAGCCGTTCGACCATCGGGAAGTCGACAGTGGTAGGCGCGACGGCCGGCGGTGAAGGCGGCCGGGGTCCCTGCAGCAGTGCCTCACGAGCGCGCCGTTCGACCAGCAGCGGTATGAAGTCGCGAACGCGCGCGTCGAGGAAGCGGTCATAGATCGTCTGGACAAGCCGGTCGACATCGGCCGTTGCGATTTTCGGGTGAGAGTCCCCCAGCCGCTTGGCAACTGCGGCGATCTGCCGACGTTCACCGTCTGGTTTTGTGCCCATCCACCGATCCCTCCGTCGTGTCAAGATGTCCAGCGCCCGTTGTCGGAGGAACCTTTGTCGCAGTGCTTCTTTCAACGGTGCTCGATGAATCGTCCACCGGTGACGTCGATGCCGGATCCCCGAGGGCAGGACGTGCGATGAGTTCGACGACAAAGAGCGCGACCACCGCGATCAACACGGTCGTCACCACGACCATGCCAGAGGGATAATCCCAAAATAACAACGTGGCGATACCGGCCGCGACGATGACGAGCCGAAGCGGCATCCGGTATGTCGCCGCGTAGGTTTCGATCGGGCGGGGTGTACGCGCACTCCTGCCCCTGAAGGAGTCCACTGCATTTGAATACGCGCCGCGGATCGCAGTCGCAGACCGCGACGACCCGGTCAGATAACCGACCAGAGCGATCACGATCGCGACCACTGCCACAGCGCGGAGCGTCGACCGTAGTGGAACCAACAGCGCATCGATCAACGCCGCCGCCGATCCAGATGACAACACGTCGGCAGGCACCGCATCCAGATACATTGAACGGCCGATGGTCAACCCGATCGCCAGTAACACCATCGCCAGCACGACGGACACTCCGACGAGCGACACGGCACGTCTTCGTGAGCCGCGCGGAGCTGCCCATACCGCAGCCACAGCGACGAGCAGTGTGAGCCAGGGAAGAATGGCCGAAGCCTTGTCGAGTGTGGACACCGCGTTCTGGGTTCGGACGAGTTCGGGCGACCGGAAGATCACGAATGACTTGTTCACCTCCGGGATGCTGTCGGCGAACTCGAATCCACGTGACTGCAGGCGTTCTCGTACGTCCGCGACTATCGGACCCAGGGCGATGCTGACGGTCCCGGAGTCATCAACGACAACAGCGGCGCGATCCTCACCGGTCAGCAGCTTCACCAGCGCCTCGTGGGCCTGCCTGTTCGCTTGCACCCACAGTGTCTTGAATTGGTCTGAGGCCAAGAGCGATTGCACCGTTCCATCGATGAACGACTCTGCCTGCTCGGTCAGCACAGGGGCGAGTCCGACCACCGCCGGTGGGACGTTCGGCGCATTCTCGGTCAACGCGTTCAAAGCCTCCCGGGTGACCTTCGCGATTTCTGCGCGCTCCATGATGGCCGCAGTGATCTGACCCGCGAGTTCGTCCTGCAATGTGCTGTTGCTCGCCAGCGGTGCGACTGTCTCGATGTAGCGGTCGGTGTCGAGCACCTCACTGCGAGCGAAGCGGGCCAGCACCCCTGAGATGGCCAGCGCTGCAACAATGATCAACAGCAAGATGGTTGCCGTCCACCTCAGGGCGCGGTGACCCTCCGACGCACCGGTCTCCGCACCCTGTTGCCCACCGGATTGGTCGCGCTGGACGTCCGCGACCTGTCGGCGTAACCGCTCGAGTTCAGCCCGCTCGGTGTCATCGAGTGGAAGGTTTCCATTGGTAGCGACCATGATTGCCCCAGATCGTCGAGGTTGGTTGTCCGACGCGGACGACCAGCGCGCTCTACAAACCTTTCGCCCCATCTACCGGGCCCGCATCACCCCTTTGGGGTGAACATTCCGGGACGGAAGCAAGTTCTGGTGCCGGCATTCGCGACGGGGTGCAGATGTCACGAGATGGTCGCCACGCCACGACCCAGAGCAAGCCGCCTCAACTGCACCCAGTCGATCGGTGGCTCGGGGGGCCGGGCCGCAGGCAGATCACGCGGGAGCCTCACGCGCAGTGCCCCCGGCTCGATCGAGCAGCGAACGGGAGTGGCCAGCATCAAGGTCTCGCCGTCGACCCCTACCGGGACTTCGGGCGTATCGGCCTCGACGACGACTTCGGTTGCCGTGTGCTGGATCAGTCCCCTGGTTCTCGTGCGGCGCAGCAATCCGACCGCCTGCCGAGCGCTCGCGACAGAGATCGTCACCACGCCCAGGACGCCGCGGTCCAGCCGCGTTCGTCGACTGAGCCCTGCCAGATCACCTGTGCCATAGGGGTTGTTGCTGACCAGCACCGCTTGCGGTCCACGCACCTCCATGTCACCGAATTGTGCGGTCAGGCGCGACCCGGTGTGTTCGGCGAGGAGATCGGGCATGGATGAGAGCACGGTTGTCGCCTTGTCGTTTCTGTATGCCGGGCTGCGGACGATCTCGGCGTAGACCCCGAAGGACGCGTTGTTGACGAATGGCCTGTCGTTGATCCGGCCGAGATCTACCGAGATATCGACACCGTCTCGCAGCGCATCGAGCGACCGGCTCGGATCCTTGCGGTCAAGACCGAGGTCCATTGCGAAGTGGTTGCGCGTACCCGCGCTGATCACCACGAACGGCACCCGGTGCTCGGCCGCGACTGCCGCAACCAGGGCCTGGGTTCCGTCCCCGCCGGCGACGCCGAGCAGATCGGCTCCTCGTGCGATCGCATCCTGCGCCATCGCGGTGACGTCAACCGTCACAGGGCCTTCGAGCAACGCCACTTCGGCCCCCAACTCCTCAGCCTTTCGTCTGAGGTCGAACTTCGCGACCTTTCCGCCCCCGGAGTGAGGATTCATGATGAGGAAGGGCTTCTCGGCCACGACGGCTGAACGTGTCGGCATCCGTCCGGTGGTCGGATTGTGCAACGCCGCACGGGCACACAGCACCGCCATCAGGGCCAGTACACATGCCGCCATCACAGCCGCAAGCAGTTCCGCACGGATGAAGACGATCAACATGGCGAGCGGAGCGATCACCGCGATGGCGGTCGAGATCCACCGTAGGATGCCACGGCTGGCGAGAATCCAGTAGATCGCGGCCGTGGTCACGATGCTCGCACCCGCACCGACCAGTAAGACCCCGAGGGTACTGGCCAACCCGGCCCACAGCACTGGAACCACCACGGTGAGTACGGCGAACAACAACGCCGCCCTGGCCCACCATCGGCTTCCGGTGGTCACATTCTGCGCAGCCTGGTGCTGTTTGTTGATCATGGTCGCTCCGTTGTGTCACTGCTCTGCCCTGTTCGGTCGGCATATGCCTGTACTGCGTAGTCGAGTGTCGGGTAGAAGTGGGTGGCATCGAACCTGTCGCTCAGGCCGTACCGGATGAGCCGGTCCTTGATCGGTCCTTTCATCTCCGCGAAGACCAGCCGGATGTTCTTGGTCTCGAGGTAGGTGTCGAGGTCCACCAGCTCATCGACGGCAGTGGTGTCGAGTCCCGTGATCGGTTCTGCCGCAATCACAACCCATTCGACCGGTTGTGCCGCCTGCGATACGAGTGTGCGCACGTACTGATCGAAGATCTCGCCGTTGGCGAAGAACAGCGGGGCATCGAAGCGCACCAGGATCAGGCCCGGGATCCGGCGACCATCGGGATGGCGGTCCACGTCATGGAAGCCAGGGCGATCCGGGATCTGCACCAGTTCGGCGCGGTACGGCTGCCAGGCACGCGCGACGACGGCCACAAACGACAGACCGATGGCAACCAAGATGCCCTCGAGAACGCCGACGAGTGCGACGCCGAGAAAGGCCGCCACCGCGAGGCTGAACTCCACCGAACTCATTCGCCACATCGAAACCATGCCACCCACGTCGATCAACGCCGTGGCCGCAACGATGACCACTGCCCCTAGTGCCGCGTCAGGCAGGTACGTCGTCACCTCGGGCGCCACGAAGATGAATGCGAGTACGGCGATCGCGCCCACCGCACATGCCAATTGGGTCTTGGCGCCGCTCTGTTCGGCGACGGGGGTCCGAGATCCGCTGGCGGACACCGGAAATCCACCCAGGAAACCCCCCGCGATATTGGCTGCCCCGACTGCCTTCATCTCACTGCTCCCATTCACATCCTCTCCCCGTCGCGCCGCGAAGGTCCGAGACAGAACACCTGTGTCGGCGAAGGCGATGAGCGCGATCCCGGCAGCCGGACCGACAAGCCGGCCCACGTCGGCCCAGTCGACTCCGTCGAACGATGGAAGAGGTAGACCCTGCGGCAAGGCGCCGACCATCTCGATCTCGTCCGTCAATCCGAAGGCAACAGAGACGACTATCGCGCCGACGACGGCGACCAGGACTCCTGGTATCCGCGGCCACCACACACGGAAGGCGAGGATGACTCCGAGAGACGACACGCCGACGACGGTTGCGACAGGATCGGTGTCGCCCGCGAGCACCGCCTGAACGATCTCTTTGACCTCCTCGAGCAGACCGGATCCGTCGACATCGAATCCGAGCAGCTTGGGCAGTTGACCCACGATCACCACCAGCGCAATGGCATTGAGATAGCCGAGCCTGATGGGTTTGGACAACAGCTCGGTGACGAAGCCCAGTCGGAGGAAGCCGCCGACCAGCAGGATCACACCGACGAGGATCCCGAGGACGCCGGCGAGGGCCAGCGCTTCTTCGGGGTCGTCGGTGACGGTGAGAGGAATGACGGCGGCGGCGATGAGCGGGGCCAGCGACGAATCCGGCCCGAGGACCAAGATCTTCGATGGCCCGACCAACGCGTACATCAGCAAGGGCACGATCGTCGCATACAAACCGGCATACGCGGGCAGTCCTGCGGCCTCGGCGTAACCCATGCCTGCCGGGATGAGCAGGGCTGTCAACACCAGCCCCGCGGTCACGTCCGATCGCAACCATTGCCGTCGGTACGCTCGTGCGGTCACGACCCCGGGGAGTTTGGCGAGTCCCGCCATCCACGACATGATGGGCGCCTTCAGCGAATGGTTCGCGGGTTGACCGCCGCAGCGACCGTCATCGCGGGGCGCGGATCCGGAAGCCTACGCCGACGGATGAACTTCTCGGCCTCGACCACGACCGGGATGATCAGAGCCCAGCCGAGGCAAGCGAGCCACTGGCCTCCCGTCAACGGGGATGTCATGAGCAGGTCTTGAAGGAAACCCAGTTCCACGGCGCACACCGTCACGATCACCGGTATCGACAGCGTCTTCAATGCGCCGAGTATCGGCGCATCGAGGCCTGATGCGGGGTCACGGCGCATGACGAGTCCGGCGAACACCGAACCGAGAGAGAGCACTACAAAGGCCGTGGTCATCGGCACATTCGCCTCCGAGGTGCTCATCTCGCCAGGTGCGACCAGCATCGCGGCGAGGGTCACACCGAATTGCAGTACGCCGTAGAACACCCACTGCACCAACGCCTTCTTGTTGGCGATGGAGCTCCCAGGATCTCGAGGTGCCCTGCTCATCAGATCGTCGGACGGCGGATCGAGCATGATCACCGCCACCGGGAACAGCGTGATGAAGAAGTGCTGGAACAACACCATCAGCGGGGTCAGGGCGACCCCTTCGTTGATGTTGAACACACTCGCCGCCAGGAACAGCAGCACGAGCGAGAAGAGCTTCGCCATCTGGTACCGGATGTAGGAGACGATCTTCTCGTAGATGTCCCGGCCCAGTCGGATGGCGGTGATCAGCGTCCCGAAGTTGTCATCGGTGAGCACCATCTTGCCCGCCTGCTTGGTGACCTCGCTCCCAGAGCCCATCGCCACCCCGATGTCAGCCTTCTTCAGTGCCGCTGCATCGTTCACCGCATCCCCGGTCATTGCCACGATGGCACCCCGGTCCTGCATCACGCTCGCCAACCGGAGCTTGTCCTGGGGGGTGACCCTGCCGAAGACATGCAGGCGCGGGAGTGAATCGCCCAGTGCCTCATCGTCCATCGCCACCAGTTCGCTGCCACTGATCGCCCCTGGTCCCAGACCGAGCTGATCTCCGATCGCCGACGCAGTGATCGTGTGGTCACCGGTTATCATCCGGACCTCGATTCCGGCGGCTTGCGCAATGCGCACCGCCTCGACCGCGGCCGGGCGAAGGGGGTCGATGATGCCGACCATCCCCACAAACGTCAGATCCTTCACAAAAGACATCGGGTCGGACCGGACCTCGTTCTGCCGGCCGTCGAGTGACCGATACGCGAATGCCAGTACGCGAAGGCCTTTTTCAGACAACTGGCGGTTGACTCCGAACAGCTCCTCCCGAACGGTCTCGATCGAGATGTGCCGGCCGTCGGCTCCTACGGCGCCGCTACAACGGGCCAAGACCACGTCGGGGCCGCCCTTCACCAGTCCGACGAACTGGACGCCGCCGTCGACCGGAAGGTCGTGAAACGTTGCCATGAACTTGTACGACGAATCGAACGGCACTTCTGCCGTCCGGGGATAGGCAGCCCGCGTGCGGGGTGCGTCCACCCCCATCTTCGCTGCGAGCACAATCAGGGCGGCCTCGGTCGGATCACCCACGACCTCCCCTTCGTCAGACACGGTGGCATCGCTGTCGAGACACATCCCGTACGCGAGGAGCGTGAAGTCAGAGGGCGTCTCGCCTGCGACCTGCGTGATCCGCCCGGACTTGGTGTAGCCCTCGCCCTCCACCGTGTACCACCGGCCATGAAAATAGAGCGACCTGACCGTCATCTGGTTCATGGTCAAGGTGCCGGTCTTGTCCGAGTTGATCGCACTCGTGGCGCCGAGCGTCTCGACATCGGTGAGGTTCTTCACCACTGCGTTCGCCGATGCGAGCTGACGGGCTCCGAACGCGAGCATGGCCTGCACGAAGGTCGGCAGACCAGTGGGAATCGCCGATACACCCATCGAAATGCCCAGCAACAGAACCACTGTCAGACTCTGTCCCCGGAGAACCCCGATGACGACGATGAGCGCCACCGCCGACCACGCGATGAGGCCGAGCACCTTGGTCAACGTATTCAGCTCGCGTTGGAGCGGGGAACGTCGCGGCGTCACCGCCGACAACATCGACGCAATTCGGCCGATCTCGGTGTTCATCCCGGTTTCGGTGACAACCATCGTCGCGGTGCCACGAGTGACCGAGGTGTTCTGGAACGCCATGTTGGTGCGATCTCCCAGTGGAACATCGAAGACATCCAGCGCCTGGGCGTTCTTGGGCACCGGAGCGCTCTCCCCGGTCAGGGCGGCCTCCTGCGTTTCGAGCGTCGCAGTGGTCAGAAGCCGACCATCGGCAGGCACGATGTCGCCGGCCTCCAGCGCAACGATGTCTCCTGGGACCAGCAGCGTCGCATCGAGATTGACCAGCGTCCGGTCACGAACGACCCGCGCCCGCGGTGTGTGCATCTTTGCCAGCGCATCGATACTGTTGCGCGCCTTCATCTCTTGCCGCGTACCGAGGACGACGTTCAGGCCGACGAGCACAGCGACGACAATGGCGGTCGGCACCTCCCCGATCGCAATGCTGACCACCGCCACCACGATCAGCATGAGATTCATCAGGTCCTTGAACTGGGTCAAGGCCATCGACCAGGGTGAGATTGCGGGTGCCGACGCAATCTGGTTGGGACCGAACCGTGCTCGTCGCTCGTCGGCGTCGTGAGAAGTCAAACCCGCCAGCCGGTCTGAACTGGTGGCCGCGAGGACAGAGTCGGCCTCCTGTGCGTACCAGCCGACCTCTGTCTCAGAAGAGTTCATGAGAACCATTGCCGATGTACCTTCCGGATCGGGCCTTCAGTACGGCGTCGGTATCCAATGAAGCGGCTGCGTCGGCGTCTGGTAGCCGTGCGGCCGTTGCCGTTTGGGCAAGGAAATGTCCGGTCGCTTCACCGGCTCGTACGGAACCTGTTCCAGCAGGTGCTCGATGACATTCAACCTGCCGCGCTTCTTGTCGTTGCTGTCGACGACATACCATGGTGCCCAGCCGGTGTCGGTCAGATGAAACATCTCGTCTCGGGCCCGGGCGTAGTCGTACCAGCGACTGTATGATTCCAGATCGAGATCCGACAGCTTCCAGATCTTTCGAGGGTCGTCGATCCTGCTCCGCAGACGCGCAGTCTGCTGGGCTTCGTCCACCTCGAGCCAGTACTTCACGAGAATGACGCCCGATTGCACGATGGCATGTTCGACCATCGGAATGATCTGGAGGAAGTGCTGAGCCTCTTCCTCGGTGCAGAAGCCCAGCACCCTTTCCACGCCCGCACGGTTGTACCAACTCCGGTCGAAGATGACGACCTCTCCGGCGGCGGGCAAGTGCGGCAGGTATCGCTGCACGTACATCTGCGACTTCTCGCGCTCGGTCGGTGCAGTCAGTGCCACCACACGGAAGACGCGCGGGCTCACACGTTCGGTGATCGCCTTGATCACACCGCCTTTCCCTGCTGTGTCCCGGCCTTCGAAGACGATGCAGATCCTCGCACCGGTCGATTTGACCCACTCCTGGAGTTGGACGAGTTCGCCGTGTAGGGGCCGGATGAGGCGGCGGTACTCCTTGTTCTTCATCGGGGCGGGGGCGCCGGCCTCGGCAGTCGTGTCCGGATTGGTCCGATGATTCCTTTTGCCGTTCTTGCTCACGGTGCACACCCCCGCCGACGAAGTCGACTACAGGCGGTCCAGGCGTTCGGGATTCCAGGTGGTGACTGCCCAGATGATGACTACGTCGAGGGCGATCAACACGATCGACCACACCGGGTAGTAGGGCAACCACAAAAAGTTGATGATGATCGACACGCCCGCGATGACCACGGCACCAACCCGGGCCCACGTGCGCCCGTATACATACCGCAGCCGATGACCACCCCGATGAGCCCGAGAATCAAGACGATCCAACCCCAGGTGGTGAGGTCCAACTTGTACACGTAGTCGATACCCGCAACGAAGATCTCATCGTCCGCCAACGCTGAGATGCCCTGAAAAACACCCAGGACGGAAACGACGAGAAGAAGGGTCGCGGCAGCGAAGTTCGTTCCGGCCGCAAAGCCCTCCCTCACCGGATGGCGGTCACGTCCAGTTGTAGCTGTTCGCTCGGTCGAAGTCATCACAATCCTCCATCTGAGTGGGAATCTGTCGAGGTCAGTGTGCGTGGGTACTCGAGCGCTCTCCTCACCCTTTCGGGATGAAAGGCGCACTCTCGGTTGTCATTGCGACCCGGGCGGGTGAATGCCGGCGTTCAGGGCGTGTCCTGGCCGATGTCACGAAGCGAGTATCTTGGCTTTCTCGGCCGCGAACTCGTCCTCGGTCAGAACACCCTGTGCCTTGAGGTCGGCGATTTCCTTCAACGCGTTGATGCGATCCGTGCTGGTCGGTGTCGATACGCTCGGTGGCGGCGGCGGAGCCTGGCCGTACGGGCTGGGCTGCTGTTGGGCGGCTTGCTGGCTCCATCGCTGCCCCTGTCGTCGCGACACCCGATTCGACACGGATGTGGCGGTTCCCGCGATAACAGCGGTGCGAGCAACTCCTCGGAGTAGTCCTGGCATGGTGTTCTCCTAAAGGTCAGGCGTCAAGTGCGTCGAGAGAGGCCAAGATGGCCTGCGTCGGGATTCGGCCATTGGCCACCAGCTGGGCGCCACTGCGGCGCAGGGCCACTGCAAACGGCGCAGCCCAACGGTTTTCGTACACCAGAACGGCCGCGGTGGATCCCGGCTCCATCGCCGTGGCTGCCTCGTCGAGATCTGAGTGTTCGAGCAGACCGGTACTGGCTTCGGCGAACACCGTTATGTCGAGTTCACCACCGAGGCCGACCTCTTCGATCGCCATCCCCGACACAGAGCCGTCGAGCTCCTTACGAACGAATGTCAGGTCCAGGACTCTGATGATCTGCCGGTCGACGAGGTCGAGAAGCAGAGGGAGCGCCGAGCCGTCCGGGGGCCGGTCGGCTGGGAATTCGACCACGAGGTAGTCGATTGGACCTATGTCTTCACCGTCGTTTTCGGTCATGAGGGCCCTTCCGATTGCAGTGGGTCAGCTCGACAGCGTTCTGTCGAGCTGAGTTCCACCTTGGCAGTCTTCCGCAGCCGGTTCCTCACCCATTTCGGGTGACTCACTCAGTGTCCGCACCGATTCGACGCTGGGACGTGGCGACGTTCGCCGTACCGAAACGAGATGCCGGGCTCATGCCCGGGTCCTCACCTCGAGCGGACCTCGCGCTACCGACGATGCCAAACTGCTGCCACAACCAACCGCCTCGTTACAAAGTGCCAGGATGTGATCGTGACGATCATTTGAATCTTTCGTAGTGCCAACTCTTTTCACATCCTCCATACTTCACAGGTGTTGTGGTGGATTGATGATGGAGCTGCGATGACGTCGACGCATGCCTCCGCATTTGTTACGGGGTGGTCGATCATCGGTGCTGAGGGAACTCCCCTTTTCGCTGCGGGACGCGCGTGCGGGCACGCTGGGGTCTGCGAACAGATTGCTCGTCATGGTTGACAGCCGTGGGGTGAACTGTCCGCCCATGACGCCGCGTACATCTATTTCACCGGTGCTGCCACCGAGTCGACAGTGTTGTCGTGCATGCTCATCGCCGCCACCGACGGCCGACCGCTGGCCGTCACTGCCGATGGGGTCCGTGACTACATCACGCCCCGACTCAAGGCATCAGACATGTTCAGTGCCCGGCTGGTCCGGCTGCCCGGCGATATCGGGACGCCCTACTGGACCCGACAAGCCCAACTGAGCCTCGACGACCACATCACCGTCACAACGCATCGTCTCACGTCCACGCGCACACTCGGTAGCCCTCAAACACTGGCCCGCAACGCGTTTCAACACCGGATTCACCGGACCCCGCGCGACCACGATGTACGAGATGAAACTCGACGAAGTTCGCGCCATGAAGCGCCGCGTGCCCGGCGCCACAGTCAACACGGTGCTGCTATCGGTAATCGGTGACGCCGCCACCCGGTACCTCGCCGAGCACGATGAACGCCCCCAGACACTCTCAGCCCTGGCACCGATGTCCACCCGAGCGATCGTCAACGGACGCGAGGCACCCGCCAGTGGGTCGAATCAGTTCACTCCCCTGGTCATCGACCTGTCCATCAACGAACCAGATCCCGTTCGCCGACTGCGGCTCATCACCGAGTCCAGCAACCAGGAAAAGAACAGGGCCGAACAACTGACCTCGAGTGCCACCGCTCCACTCCTCGAAGTAGCGCCCGCCGCCCTATTGCGACTACTCGGGTGGCTCACCCGCCGACAAGCCTCCAGCCACGCCCGCAGGCCCCCACCCACTCGAGCCACCGCCAACATCATCGTGTCCAACGTCTACAACCCGAACCCGTCACAAACCATCTTCGGGCACCCCATCATCAAAGGCTTCGGCATCCAACCACTCACCCCGCTCTCGACCCTGGCCCACGCAGCGTCCAACCGAAACGACACCATCTCGATCTCCATCACCGCAGACCGTTCGGTCATGCCCGACCTCGACCGATACCGACAACTCCTCCACATCACCTACACCGACCACCGACCACCGAGCCGCCCTACAAGGCGAGAACGACGGCCGCAGCACGGCGAAACCAGAACCCGCCTACAACACGCCGGCCTGAACCGTCTGACCAGAGTTCTTCCAGCTGACACTGGTGCCGCAGCAGTCGACAACGCTACGGTTCGCCCGCTATCCGTCGACCACTGAGGGAGTTTCGGGCATTTTCGCCTTGTTCTCGACGTCGGGGTCGCCGCCGGTCGGTGCGGTGGGATGGGCAGGCAGGTAGATCAGGGTCAGCGCTGCCGCAACGGCCGTCACCACGCCCGCAACGAAGCAACCGGTGGTGAAGCCATCCACAAAGCTCAGCCGGGCGGTGTCGGCCAGGCGGGCCCCCACGTCGGCGCCGAGTTGTCCGAGCGTCGCCGCGGCCTGTTCCGACGCCGCGAGTGCCGCTCCCACCGACTCGCGTGCCGGTTCCTGTAGCTGCTCGGGTAGTGATTCAGTGTGCAGGTGGTCGCGGTACACCGACAGTACCACCGACCCGATGACTGCGACTCCCAGAGTCCCACCCAGTTCACGGGTGGCGTCGTTCACCGCCGAGCCCATGCCCGCCTTCTCAGGTGAGACGACACCCATGATCGCCTCTGTTGCAGGCGTACTCGTCAAACCGATACCCGCACCGAGCAACACCATCTGTCCGACAATGCTCCAATAGCCGGTGTCGATGGACAGTGTCGACGCCCACCCGAAGGCAGCGCTGAGCGACACCAGACCCAGGGCGACAACCACTTTCGAACCGATGAAGACAGCAAGACGCGGTCCGAGCAGCGAGGCGACCGCGATCGACAGTGCAACGGGCAGCATCCGAAGACCCGTCTCGAGCGCCCCGTAGTCGCGCACGGACTGAAAGTACTGGGTAACCAAGAAGATGAAACCGAAGAGCGCAAAGAACGCACTCGTGACGGCACCACTCGCAGCGGTGAAACGGAGGTTGGTGAACAGTCGCACGTCGAGCATCGGGTGCTCCACGCGGATCTCGTGCAGGACGAAGACCGCCAGGATGATTGCTGCGATGGCGAATCCGATCAGGGTCGGAACCGACGACCACCCGCGATCGGGCGCTTCGATGATCGAGTAGACCAACGCCCCGAGCGCAACGGTCGACAAGACCAGTCCCACGTAGTCGAGTGGAGGAGTGGCAGGGTCGCGGGAGTCGGGCACAAACCGTAGCGCGAATAGGAGTGTAGCCGCTGCGGCTGCGCCATTGAAGACGAGAATCGACCCCCACCAGAATGATTCGAGCAACGCGCCTCCGACCACCGGTCCGACCGCGACGGACAAGCCTGTTGCGGCGCCCCACAATCCCAGCGCCTTGACCCGTTCGGAGCGCTCGGTGAACACGTTGGCCAGGATCGACAGGGTCACCGGGTACACCATTGCTGCGGCGACGCCGGCCACCCCCCGCCAGATGATGAGCGTCGTGGAGTCGCTGCTCAGCGCACCTCCCATCGACGCGATCAGGAACACCCCGAGACCGATGAGCAGCAGCGGCCTGCGGCCGAAGCGATCGCTCAGTGAACCGCCCGCCAGCACCAGTGCCGCGAATGCCAGGTTGAAGGCGTCGACAATCCACAAAAGATCCCGAGTCGACGCACCGATCTCGGTTGCCAGAGTCGGCAGCGCAATGTTGATGATCGTCGTAGAGACGTTCACGACGAACACTGCCAAGCACAGTGTGATCAGCACGGCGGTTTTGTTGACGGCCCCGTTCGCGGACCGACGAAGAGTCAGCATAATGAAGTTATAGCACGGCGGCAGTAAGATTGGCGCTGTCTAAGCCTCGAGGCCACTCAGCCCAGAGGTCCATCACTGATCTGTGAAACCATGTCTTGGTGGCAAGCGCACGGGATGGACAGGGATCGGAGCCCAACGGCTCGGTGAGAGAACGCCTGATCCTGTCGACCGTGGATCTGCTGGCCGAGTTCGGGCCAGAGCAGTTGAAGGTCCGCACCATCACCGACGCCGCCGGAGTCTCGACCATCGCCGTATACCACCATTTCGGCGGGTTGAAAGAACTGCTGCAGGACGTGGTGGCCCACGGGTATGCAGACCTGGCAGCAGCCATGAGGGCCGCATCCCAGGCCGACGAAGACCCCGGCGTGCAGCTGTTCGCCATCGCCCTCGCGACCCGCAGCGTGGCCCAGAGCAACGCCCACCTCTACGACATGATGTTCGGCTTGTCGACGCGAGGCACCTATCGATACGTCGGATCCCCTGAGAACAAGACCGCCAGCGGATTCGCGACTGCGTACGCGGTGTTGGTTGAGGCCTGCGAGAGGTTGGCGCAATCAGGTCGAGTCTCTTTGAGCAACAGCAGCCAGATCGCGGCCGAGTTATGGAGTGCCGTACACGGTTTCGTCACCCTCGAGGTGGCCGGACACTTCGCCCACTTCGCCGACCCGGTATCCATGGTCTTGCGGCCCATGGCCGTCAATCACTTCGTCGGCATGGGCGATGAACGCGCCCGCGCCGAAGCCAGCGCCGAACGGGCCGTCCTGTGGTGGTCGCAGAGATAGCAAACGGCCGGTCGAGCCGGCCAATGTAACAGCCGGAGCCTACAACCAACGTAAGTTGTTCATCGGATCAATTCGTTGTAAGACAACCTATTTCAGTGCGTGGCGAGAACATGAACTGAACCGCTCACCACAGATGCGCCGTCGGTCACGCTCACCTGCCAACACATGGAGCCGGCGGGTCAGCTCAGACGCTTTGGGAGCACCATTGGCAGCCCGGTGAGTGGGTCGGGAACACTGCTGCGTGAACCGGCCGACCACACCTGGCTCGACGAGTGGGCACGCAGGATGGACACAAGCCCTAAGACTGGCGGTGGCCGGGCGCACACCCTTGAGCCTTAGCAGGAGATTGGATTCAGCACAAAGACGCCAACGATCGCCAAACTTCCAAGACGGTAGGTTCAGAACCCGTCCATTGCGGGTTCGAGTCGAACCTGGGGCACAAGACTGCCGCTCAGGGGGCGAACATCCGAGGACCTGCAAGACGGTCACGCCGCAGGCAAGGTGATCTTGCTACCCTGACCGCCGCGCTACCAACTCAACAACGGGTCTTCGTCGGCGACAACGATTCCGACACTTCCGGACTCGACGCGTCGGACTCCGAACAACATCTCGATCAGCTCCTCGGTGGTCAGTCCTGCTTCTTCCGACCATCGTCGTGACCTCTGCAGCGCACGCGACGACCACGTCGTCACCGACGCCGAGGACCCCGAACCGAATTCGACGTTCACCTGCCCGGCCGCACCCGGCGCCACCCCGGCAGTGAGGCAAGCGATGCTGTCAGCGGAAAAGACGACGCGGCCGGTCACCTCGACGACGAACCGGCACCGCGACAGCACATTCGGGTTCGGCTCGCCGAGACGGACACGGGAGTCATGAATACCCAGTTCGCGCAACAGAGCGCCGGCGTCGAGTCCGGTCAACCACACCGCAGCGTCGACGCCTCTGAGCACGCTGGACACCGTGTGCAACAACGACGGCGCAGTATGTCCATCAGTCGAGACCACGACGGCCACGTCCGGAATCAGGTACTGCAGACCGGTCGCTCTGGCTGCAGGATCGGTGAGCAACGGCGCCAGGGCCAGTGCTTCGGCGTTCTTCTCCGCCGCTCGGTCCGTCACCGGGCGCTCCGCCCAGTCAGGCCCGTCGTGCCAGGCGAGCGCTGCCGGTTCATGCGCAAATACGGCACCCATCATGAAGGCCCGGTTCGCCAGTTCCCAGTCCTCTCCCCCGTACTGCACAAACGACTCGTCAAAACCTCCGATGGTTTCGAACAGTCCACGGCTGCATGTCATCACAGCACTGAGCATGTACTTGTACCCGTCCCACCCGGGCGTCAGCAGGTTCCGGGTCCGTTCGTACCCGTCCACCAACCATTGCGGTTCGTGGGCGTGCCCTTGTCCGGTGTGCGCGTTGTCCGTCAACCATTCGCTTACCGATCCCGCATCCACCCGCGACAGGTCCGCGTGCTTACGCCTTCCGACGACGACGGTGTCCGGGGCCGCCGCGGGCAATCGGACGGCGCGGCGGATGTAGTCGGGGGCGGGCACCGTATCGGCATCAAGGAAGCACAAGATCGATCCCTTGGATGTCGACGCGCCGAGATTGCGAGCCGCCGCGGCACGAAACCCTTTGTCCTCCTGGCTGACCACGGTCACCGACAGCGTCGAGGCCCACTCGCCGACATCGGGTGCCTGCGCGGACCCATCGTCGGCGATCACCACCTCTAACCGATCTTGTGGATATGTTTGTGCCGTCAACGCTTTCAGCACGAGGTTCAGCTGACGTTGCTGGTTGTAGTAAGGGATGACAACACTCACCAACGGCGTATCCGACGAATACTCGACGAGGTCCCACCGGTTGTCGGGCAGGATCATCCGTCCGTCGTCGAGAGGAATGGCGCTCACGCACTCCACCGCCGCAGTAGCCGCTCGTACGTCGTTGCCACGTCCGCCGGCGTCGGGGATGGCACCGTCGAGGCATCGATCCAGGTGGCGTCCGGATCTGCCAAGCCATCCTCGATCGCAATGCGCAGCGAATCATTGTCATCGGGGTGGACGGTGACCACGCCGGGAGACCGTGTTGCCAGCTCTTCGGTGTAGGCGGTGTGCGGTACCAATGGCCGTCGGCCCGCTGAGATCCAGGCGTTGATGGAACCCGACGCAGACATGTGCCGGTGGTAGGCCACCGGCACGGTGATCTCGGCAGACCGTCGTCGCAGTTCGGCATCGGACAAGAACCCGGTGACCTCACAACGCCGCCCCATGTCTGCGGCAACCTTGCCCAATTCGTCGGCGAGGTTCTCGTGGCCGGCGGACGGACCCCCGAGGGCAACGAAGGCGACCGATGGATCGAGTCCCGCCATCGCCTGCAACGTTTCCACATGACCTTTACCCGGGTAAAGAAATCCCAAGACGCCTACCGTCAGTTCACTTGTTCCAGAGCGCTTTTCGGCACGGACGTCGTCGATCATGAGCGGTACCACCTCGACCATCATCGCAGCATCGATGAACTCTGCAAACAGGTCCGCTTCGTGGCGGCTCGACACGATCACGCCCGATGCAACTCGCGCGACAGCCCGATAGAACTCGACACGAGCAGGCATGGCCGCGCCGTCGGACGGCTGCGGAAGGTCGTGCAGGGTGACCGACACGGGCCGCCGCAAGCTCTCGATGATTGACAACACACCGCTTCGCGCCTCGGACGGCGTCCGTCCGAACAAGCGATCGGTGACGTGAAGATGGACAAGCGCGCAGTCCTCGAGGATTTCTCGAAACTCGGCCACTGGACCGTGCACATGGTGGAGCCGATGGTCGGCGCCTACTGCCACCGCTGCCTCGAACACCGAGTGCGCATAGCGAACAACCCCATGCGTCTGAGGTCCAACGGCGAGGTGTCCGATCGCTTCTCTCATGACAAGCCCAGAATCGAGATGAGTTCACGGTAGCGGTCGAGAGCTGCGTCGATGTATGCGGGATTGTCGATGTACCAGCGAATTTGTCGTTCGTGGACGTCTTCTTCGCTCAGCGATTCTCCATCCACACGCCACGAAAGCTGCGCGGCGGCATCGAGGCCCAGAGCGTCGATCACCCGCTGTTCCAGTGGCGCTCGAGTATTGCCCAGCAGCTCTCGCGCGGGTGCCTCGGGCACAGATGCTCCGAGCTCACCCAAGATACGGCCGGCAAGGGCGAGAAGCACCTTGTTGCCCGGGTGATTGATGGTGTGTGCAGCGTCCGCTCCGAGTCCGAGCAGAACATCGGAGACGGTGACGTCGCAATGTCGGCTCTCACGGGCCGCCAACTGCTCGACACTCCATCGGGCTGCTTCGCCAATGTTCTCGCGTGCGACATGTACATCCCAGTCGTCGAACGACTTTTGTCCGTCCCGTGCCGCAAGAATGGTTCTCAGGTCGTGATACGGAACGCCGGGCGGAACCGCAGCGGGGCTCGCAGGATGCCGAACGATGACCTGGAACGGGAACAGCCCACCGTAGCGGATCACCGGCCATGTGATGCGCTTCGCCGACGGCGCCATGTCGGCAAGGTCCGGACCGCCGATCGGCAGCCCGCGATATCCGCCGCGCACCGGCTGCGAAACGATGACCGCGGCCTCGCGGATGAGCGATTCGACCTGCGGGATGTCGGAGGCCTCGAGTTCGTGCACCGGCGGCACCCGGATCGTGCGGTACGCAAGATCAGGTGATCCCGACAGAACGACCCTCATCGCTTCGGCCTGACAGTTGCCCCACACGACCAGAATTTGCCGATCGTCGATTGTCTCGTTGTCGGCGACACCATAGAACTCGCCGTAGTGCCGGGTACGTCCGTCCACCTCATCCCTTCTGCTCACCGCCGCTTGACCCCGCATTTTGGACGGGCGCCGCGATAGTACTTTGATGTCAGGACGCATCTCCTCTCGAACAGCCGGGCCGGGGTGGCCACACCCCGGGTATCCGAAATGCCCATGGAGGAATCATCGACTTGATCACCATTGCCTCGGTCCCCACGGGACACCGGTACGTCACCCATCTCGACGCCGGCGATTCCCGGGTGACCCGACTCTCCGATCCGGTGCCCGAAGGCGCCGACAGCAACGATCCGTGGTGGCCACCGCGGTGGCTCGAACCCGCCTGGTTACGCGGTCACATCAACGACTTCGATCTGATGCACCTTCACTTCGGATTCGACGCGATCCCCGTCGATCTTCTCCGAGAGATCATCGATGTGCTGCACCATCACGACAAACCTCTGGTGTTCACCGCCCACGACCTGCACAACCCTCACTTCTCGGACAACACGCAGCACTTGGAACAGCTGGGAGTGCTGGTGCCCAGAGCCGACGAAGTCATCACACTCACCACCGGGGCAGCCAGCGAAATCTCTCGGCGCTGGGGGGTCGAGGCCACTGTCATTCCCCATCCGCACGTGGCCCCTCTCCCCTTGATCGGCCGGCCTCGTGAGGACAGGCCCGAGTTCGTCATCGGCATCCACGCGAAGAGCCTTCGGGCCAACCTCGACCCACTTGCGATACTGGACACTGTCGTTTCAACCGCGGCCGATCTACCGAACGCCCGAGTGCGGGTGGATCTCGACGCCCATGTCCTCGATCCTGGTGTCGACCAACGAACGGCCGACCTCGCCGCGATCATGACCGACTACGCAACCGGGCACAATGTAGACCTCAGGATTCACGACCGGTTCGACGACAACGAACTCTGGCAGTACCTGATCGAAATCGATGTCAGTGTGCTCCCCTACCGATTCGGAACACATTCGGGATGGCTGGAAGCGTGCTACGACCTGGGGACCGCGGTGATCGCTCCGGACTGCGGCTACTTCGCCGATCAAAAGCCATGTCGAACATACGATTTCGGATTGGACAGATTCGATCCCAGCAGCCTGACCGAGGCCTTGAGGGCCACACACGCCGAACGCGACAGCACACCGGCAGCCAGCAGAGCCTCGAGAGAAGTTGAGCGGCAGCGCATTTCGGCGATGCATGACACCGTGTACTCGCGTGCGCTCGAACAATACTCCACCGCGACCGGTCGCGCCGATCAAGCGATCGACTAGCATCGTGGACAGCAGATCTCGAATCACATCACGCGCTCATGAGCGCCGACGACGCCCTGGTGCGTCACCGAGGAGATGACCATGCAACTTGCAGGTGTAGGCGTTTGGAGTTCGCAGTTGCGCTATGGCGATGCAGCCGAATCCGCGGAAGCTGCCGCCGAACTGGATGACCTGGGATACACCGCACTGTGGATCCCTGACGTCGGGGGTCCACTGTTCGACGCCGTGGAGAACCTCCTCGGAGCCACGAGCAAAGCCGTCGTCGCAACGGGAATCCTCAACCTGTGGATGCACGAACCGGTGGACGTCGCCGCGAAATACCAGTCCCTGGTCTCCGCGCACGGAGAGCGCTTGTTGCTCGGAATCGGCGTGAGTCACGCTCCACTCATCGACGCGGGCGACCCGGGCCGATACAAGAAGCCGTTGGCTGCAACCAAGGCGTACCTCGAGGCTCTGGACGCGACAGAACAGCCAGTCCCCGTCGACGCCCGCGTCCTCGCCGCGCTGGGACCAAAGATGTTGCACTTGTCCGCAACTCGCGCGAACGGATCACACCCGTACCTGGTCACACCCGACTTCACCGCCCGGGCGCGCGAATCCCTGGGCACCGGCCCTCTACTGCTCCCCGAGCAGACCGCCATCCTGACCACGGACGCCGACCACGCCCGCTCGATCGGAACCGAGTGGCTGCGTAATTACCTCGCGCTGCCGAACTACGCGAACAACCTGCTGCGCTCGGGTTTCACCGATGACGATCTGACATCGGTCAGCGACCGGTTGTTCGACGCCATCATCGCGTGGGGCGACGAAGCCGCCATCGCCGCCCGGGTGCAAGAGCACCT
Source organism: Williamsia sp. D3 (assembly GCF_000506245.1). Lineage (NCBI taxonomy): Bacteria > Bacillati > Actinomycetota > Actinomycetes > Mycobacteriales > Nocardiaceae > Williamsia > Williamsia sp. D3. The sequence continues at coordinate 392,719 of NZ_AYTE01000031.1, forward strand.
GGCCGCCGGTGCCGACCACGTCTGTGTGCAAGTACTCGACACCGACCCCAAGGTGTACCCGAGGGAGCAGTGGCGTCGTCTGGCTCCGGCCTTGTTGTGACGCCGTGAGCAAACCCGTCCGGTCGTCGACGCGACGCCGAATCGTCAATGATCGGACGGGTTTCCGCTTTGTCAGTCCGGCGGTTCGCCGGTTGCCGACCCCTGCGCGGTACTGGTGTCACCACTCGGATCCGAGCCACTCGAATCCGAATCGCCGTTGTCACCGGGGTCGCTCTCGGTGATGGGTGGCCCTGCTTTGCCTGAGTCTGCGTGTTCCTGACTGATCTTCTCTTCCAGATCGTCGACGGTTTTGCCCGGCTCGTTGGTGCTGCCAGGCTGTTCGTTCGGAGGTGAATCGCTCATGCTGCCTTCCATTCGGTATGAACTCGACTGTTCCAGTGGAGGAGTCGAACCTCAGACGGGTACCCAATCGTGCGCATCAACCACATCACAGTGGCTGCCGGCGGGATCGAGACGCCCGTGCGCGCGTTCAAGCGAGTGCCGCGACGCGATCCTCGAGCCCGTCGAGATCGTCGAGCACAACAGCTGCCCCTGCGATGGCGTCCGGGGCCGGCGGGTATTCCGGCCGGGGTGCAGCGATGAGCACCAGTCCGGCGGCGGTCGCGGACCGCATACCGTTCGACGAATCCTCCACCGCAACACACTCTGCGGGCTCGAACCCCAACGCCCGTGCCGCCGAGAGGTAGACGTCGGGCGCGGGTTTACCCCTGCTGAGCTCCTCGGTCGACACGGTCACCGCAAAAAGGTCGGTCCATCCCGCCGACCGCAGGACAGCATCGATGAGTTGCCGGGGCGACGAGCTGGCCAGCCCCAATGGCCACCGCCCGGCACACCGTCGCACTGCGTCATCGGCGCCCGGTAACACCGGGAGCTGGTCCTCATACCGCTCGACCATCTTGTCGATCACGATCTGCGCCACCTCATTCGGTGGCTTGCCCACACCAAGGTCTTCACTCATGTACTTCGCCCACTCCGGAGTGCTCATGCCCATCAGTGCGGTCTGTGCCTCGTCGAGCCACCGACCGCCGTGTTCGGCCACCACGTCCCGGCGCACCTGTTCCCAGATGGGCTCGGAATCGATGAGCACACCGTCCATGTCGAAGATCATTGCTGCAGTCACTGCACCATCATCGCCTGCGCGATGAGACCGCGCGCGGTCACCCGAGGTCGATGACTCCGGCACCCGGCGGGTTCGAGAAGAGATCGACGATGGTGTCGGCATACTTGCCGGCAATCGGCTTGCGCCGCAATTTCATCGTCGGAGTCAGTTCGTCGCCACCCGGATCCCAGGCAGATGGCACGATCGCGAACCGTTTGACCTGCTCCACCCGCGACAACTTCGAGTTGCCTGCCTTCACTGCCAACGTGACCTCTTCGATGATCTCGGGGTTCTCGGCAAGATCCGCGATCTGCGCCTCGGGGATACCCAGAGCTTTTGCACGAGACGTCGCGACGTCGGGATCAAGGACCACCAAGGCGCTGATGTACGGCTTGTTGTCGCCGATCGCGACCACCTGGCTGATCAGCGACGAGGACGCTTTCACCGCGTTCTCGATCGTGCTCGGTGCCATGTTCTTGCCGGACTCATTGATGATGAGTTCCTTCTTGCGGTCGACGATTGTCAGGTTTCCCTCGTCGTCGATCTTGCCCACGTCGCCGGTTGCGAACCACCCATCGGCATCGATCGCCTCTGCCGTCTTCTCCGGCTTGTTGCGGTAACCGCGCATGACCATCGGAGCTCGGACCAGCACTTCGCCGTCGTCGGCCAGTTTGATCTCCACACCGTCCACGGGTTTGCCGACCGTGCCGACCTTCAGATTGTCCGTGGTCGTCTTCGTCGCAGCTCCGGTCGTCTCGGACAGACCCCACACCTCGATGACGGGAATGCCGATCCCGACGAAGAACTCGATCACCTCGGCCGGAATGGACGCCGCACCCGAGATGGCCACCTTCAGTTCGTCGAGTCCCAGCGCCGCACGGACTTTCGACAGCACGAGGGTGTCTGCCACGCGGTGCTGAGCAGCGAGGGTCTTGCCCCTCGGAGCGCCCGCCAAGTCGGCCTTGGCTGCACGCCGGCCCACGTCGAGCGCCCATCCCGCAAGCTTCTTCTTCACCGGGCTCGTCTCTTCGGCAAGCTTGCCTTCGATGCCGGCCTTCACCTTCTGCCACACACGGGGAACCCCGAAGAAGACGGTCGGCCGTACATCGGGCAGCGCTGAAGCGAATTCTCGCGGATCGGCCACCGAAGTGATCTGGATTCCTCGCATCTGGCTGGCACCGTGAGATGACACCCGATCGGCGATGTGTGCGGCCGGCAGGTAGGAGATGATCCGGTCGTCGAATCCGAACTGCAGTTCGTCGGCCACCGATTCCGCGGCGGAGATCACGTTGCTGTGCGTGATCTCCACGCCCTTCGGAGGTCCCGTGGTTCCCGAGGTGTAGATCAACGTGACCAGGTCATCGGATTCCACTGCGCGCCAGGAAGCTTCGAAATCGAACTCTTCGTCGCCCCGGGCTTCCACGTCTTTGAGTTCGATGGCACCTTCGGCCGGGCCGTCGACGGTGATGATGTGCTCGAGCGCCACGCCGGACTGTTTGATGGCGGGCATGAACACCTGCTCGGTGATCACGATCTTGTTCGCAGCGTCGGTGAACAGGTACTCGAGCTGCTCGGGTGCGCTGGTGTTGTACACCGAGAACGGGATTGCTCCCAGGTGAACGATGGCGGTGTCGACGAGGTGGAATTCGGGGCGATTGGTCAACATCAGGCCGACGGTGTCGCCACGGCTGACGCCGAGACGCACGAGGCCTCGCGCGATCGCCTCGACACGGTGCGCGTACTCACGCCAGGTGATCTCCTGGATCCCGCCCGGAGTGCGCAGCGCGACACGATCGGGGTGCATCTTGGCAGTCTGCTGAAACGCTTCGGCCGTGGTGTGCACCGCGACTCCCGAAGCGTGGTGAAAGACGACGTCGGTGGTGTTCTCGCTCATCAGTTCTCCCGGCGGTTGGTCGCGACGCATCATGAACACGGCTGTGATCAGAATCTAGCGCTGCCGCGCCGCTCCCGAAGGCGATTCGCCGATGACCCGACAAATCGGACAGCCGACATCCACCTGCAATGTGGCGACCACGACGCAACACCCCAGACAGACTGCCCGCGCCGCTTGGCACCCGGAGAGCGGGCCTCGGCCGTAACATCACCTCGGACAAAAGCTTCCGGGCGGGAGAACAATGCCGACGACCACGACGACAACGCTGCGGTTCGCTTTGCTCGTTACTTGCGCCAGTGGCTTCCTGGACTCGTACACATTCCTTGTTCGCGGCGGCGTGTTCGCCAATGTGCAGACGGGGAACGTCATCTTCTTCTTCATCAACCTGTCCGAACAGCACTACGCGGACGCTGTGGCGCGGATCTGGCCGATCGTCGCGTTTTTGCTGGGTGTCACCCTGTCCACCCACATCAAGACCGGACGTCTCGACTCGGTGGTGACCCATCCGATCCGATGGACGATGGGCATCCAGGCCCTGTCGTTGGCCGCGATCGGATTCGTTCCCGAGACGGTCCCCCACATGTACGTCACGGTGCCGATCTCTTTCATGGCCGCGATGCAGATCGAGCTGTTCCGCTCGATCGGCGATCTCAACTACATGGTGGTCGCGACCACCGGGAACTTGATGCGCACCGTCGAGTCCGCGTACGGCGTCCTCACCACCGGATCCGAGACGTCCAAGCGCGCGCTTGCCGTCTACTCCAAAGTCATCGGCTCGTTCTTCGTGGGCGCTGCGGTCGGCGCGTTCGCGACGGAGTGGATGGGTGTGCACGCCGCCTGGCTGCCCGCCGGCTTTCTTGCCGTCACCCTCGCCTTTTTCATTCTCGACGAGCGCGATACGAGTTCGGGACCCGACGAGGACGCCGGTCACGGCGCCGCGGCAGTGTGAGCCCGCCCACCACCGGCAGCCCCGGAGGGGTTGATGCCGGTCCATCGTGTCAGGGCCTCGGGCGTACCCTCGAAGCGAATACGCACCAAAGGAGATCCGAATGTCCTCGACCGATGCCCCCTCGCGACCCGCATCTCTGGCAATTGCCGCGGACCCTGAGACACGCCCCGCGGCTGACGATTCGGTGACCTACCGGGTGGAGAAGACACCATTCGGTCCCATCGCGCATGTGCAGCTCAACCGGCCCGACAAGCACAACGGACTCACTTTGCCGTTGCTCGCCGGACTCACCAGAGCAGCCCGGCAGGCGGCCAAGGACCGCACCCTGCGCGCCGTCATCATCAGTGGCGCGGGCAAATCCTTCAGTGCCGGACTTGATTTCGCCAGCCTCCAGGGCAAAGAGAAGAGCATCTACCGGAACTTCATCCCAAACCTTGTGAAGGCTCCAACGGTTTTCAGGACCCCGCATGGGAGTGGCGACGGGTTCCCGTCCCCGTCATCGCGGTGGTGCATGGCCATTGCTACGGCGGCGGGCTGCAGATTGCGATGGGAGCCGACTTTCGGTTCGCCACGCCTGACGCAGACTTTTCCGTCTTGGAGGCCAAGTGGGGATTGATCCCCGACATGTCGGCATCGGCCGCGTTGGCTCAACTCACCACCATCGACATCGCCAAGCGATTGACGATGACCGGTGAGATGTTCTCTGCCGACCATGCCAGGGAGATCGGACTCGTTACCGGCGTCGCCGAGGATCCGATGGCCGAGGCAATGGCCTTGATCGAGAAGATCGCATCCCGCTCCCCCGATTCGGTGGCGTCCACGAAGTCGTTGCTCGAGAAGACCTGGTCGCGCTCTCCCCGGTTCTCGTTCCCGGTGGAGCAGGTGCTGCAACTGCGGCTGCTGCGCGGCAAGAACCACGCCATTGCCCGGAAAGCCGGCATGAAGCGCACAACCCCGGAGTTCGTGGACCGCGAGCTCTGAGCCTTCCGCTCAGAACTCGAACGTGATGCCGCGTTCGAGTACGCCTTCGCTCGCCTCGTGCCGGACGGTTGTCCCGATCTCGACGACGTAGCGGCCGCGGCCCTCCGGCACCCCGGAGACCGCGAATCCGAGGCGGCATCGGTTGTCGGAGAGTTCAGGTGCGCCGAGCGTGCCCTCTTCCAGAATGGTGAGCTCCTCGTCGAGGATGCGGACTCGAGCACCGACCTTGAGGTCTTCGAATTCGCCTGTGCCACCGCAGATGTCAGCGGATGACACGGCATACTGACCGCCGGTGAGGACAACTTCGCCTTCGGCGGTGAAGTCGCGGCCTTGCACACCCCAGGCCATGGCACCGAGCGCGATGACGGCAAGCACAACACCGACGACGGCACTGACGATGATGATCGGTGTCCGAGTGCGCCGTTGCCACGTGCGGGGCGGCAGATCAGGTCCGGGCGCCAGCCAGTACTGCGGCGTCTGCTGCGCTGGATACATGATTCAAGTCTGCCTCATCGGCGCGTCGGGTCAGCCGCGTGGCGGGAAGTACTTGATGAGCGCTTCTTGGACCACGGTCGTCGCCAGCAATCCCTCGCGGGTGAAGAACCGTCCCGAAGCCAGCCCTCGCGAGCCGGCCGCGACCGGCGATTCACTTGCATACAGCAACCAGTCATCAAACCGGAACTCGCGGTGGAACCACATCGAATGATTGACGGTGGCGGCGAACAACCGGTCGATCCCCCAGGACAATCCGTGTGTTGTCAGGATCGAATCGAGCACTGTGGTGTCCGAGGCGTAGCAGAGCGCTGCGATGTGCAAAAGCGGGTCGTCAGGCATCTGGCCGTCGGTACGCATCCACACCCGGTTGTGTTCCAGGGTGTCGCCTGACTCGCGCACTTTCCACGTGGGGTCGTTGGCGAAGCGAATGTCGATGGGATGCAACGCATTCACGAACATGGCGATGCGATCTTCGAACCCCTTGAAGTGTTCACCGAGGGTGGGCAGGTCCTCGGGGTACGGCACCTCGGGGATCTGGACCGAATGCTCAAGGCCGGCCTTGTTGTCCTGGAAGGCGACCAGCATGGACAGGATCTCTTCGCCCCCCTGCAAAGCGGTGACCAAGCGATTGGCGAACGGTTTCCCGTCTCGCAGACGGGTGACGTGGTATTCCAGCGGTTTGGTCACGTCCCCGCCGCGGATGAAATGCGCATGCAGCGCATGCACGGGCGTGGGCCGAGGAACACTGCGTCCCGCGGCGACCACCCCTTGGCCGAGCAGCTGACCGCCGAACGTGCGAGGCCCCACCTGGGCAGGGTGGACACCGATGTAGACGTCGGTCTCGCGTTCCTCCAGATCGAAGAGAGCCAGCAGTTTGTTCAGGTCGGACGTCGAGCCGGGGGCATCAGTCACAGGACGAATGCTAGCTGAGCTGTGTCTGATGGCTCGCTCCGCTCGCGGGCTGGTGGCCCGGGTCACGCGCTCTTCCTTCGTCGACTCAGTCGCTGCGCTCCCTCGCTCCTCTGTCCAGAGCACGCGGGGCCACCCGCGACAATCACTCGCTTCGCTCGCTCACTCATTAGTTGCGAGGGGGCACAGCGACCGATTCGACCCGGGAGGTGTGGCCGAGCGAGGGAGCGCAAGCGACCAAAGCGAACCTGGGAGGTGTGGCCACGCGCGTTCTGGACTGACGATGAACGAGCGCCAGCGATGTGAAGAGGAGGGAAGAACGCGCGATGACGGCCACACCGACAAAGCGAGCGGAGCGAGCCAAACTCAGTGGTCGTCTTCACCGATCCTGTGCACATGGATCAGGTTGGTGGTGCCGACGGTGCCGGGAGGGGCACCGGCGACGATGACCACCTGGTCACCGACTTTGAGGCGTCCGATTTCCAGCAGCGCTTGGTCCACCTGGCGGATCATGGCGTCGGTGGATTCGACGCGCGGGACGATGAATGTCTCTGTGCCCCAGCTCATCGCGAGTTGGCTGCGAACCTCGGGCAGCGGGGTGAACGCGAGCAGGGGCAGTCGGGTGTGCAGGCGCGCGAGCCTGCGGACCGTGTCGCCGGACTGGGTGAACGCGACGAGGGCTTTCGCGTCGAGGCGTTCGCCGATGTCGCGGGCTGCGTAGGAGATGATGCCGCGTTTGGTGCGCGGGACGTGTGAGAGCGGCGGGACGTCGCGGGGTCCGCTTTCCACTGCCTTCACGATGCGGGCCATGGTCTGGACGGTTTCCATGACGTACTTGCCGACCGAGGTCTCCCCGGAGAGCATGACGGCGTCGGCTCCGTCGAGTACAGCGTTGGCCACGTCTGACGCCTCGGCGCGGGTGGGCCGCGAGTTCTCGATCATCGACTCGAGCATCTGGGTGGCGACGATCACCGGCTTGGCGTTCTCGCGGGCCATCTGGATGGCCCGTTTCTGCACCAGGGGGACCTCTTCGAGGGGCAGCTCGACGCCGAGGTCACCGCGGGCGACCATCACTGCGTCGAATGCCAGGATCACGGCTTCGAGGTTGTCGATGGCCTCGGGCTTCTCGAGCTTCGCGATGACGGGGACCCGGCGGCCCACGCGATCCATGATGGTGTGGACCAATTCGATGTCGGCCGGCGACCGCACGAAGGACAGGGCGATCAGGTCGACGCCGAGCTTCAGAGCGAACTCGAGGTCGGCTTCGTCCTTGTCGGACATCGCCGGCACCGAGACGTTCATCCCCGGGAGGGAGACGCCTTTGTTGTTGCTGACGGGTCCGCCTTCGGTCACCGTGCAGATGACGTCGTTCTGGTCGATGTCGGTGACGGTCAGCCCCACCTTGCCGTCGTCGACGAGCAGTCGGTCGCCGGGGCGGGCGTCGACAGCGAGTTGCTTGTAGGTGGTCGACACGCGTTCGGCGGTGCCTTCGCAGTCATCGACGGTGATGCGGACCTGCTTACCCGCGGGCCACTGCACCGGTCCGTCGGCGAACGTTCCCAACCGGATCTTCGGGCCCTGCAGGTCGGCGAGGATGCCCACCGCATGTCCGGTGGTGTCGGAGGCCTTGCGCACGCGGTTGTACATTTCTCGGTGGTCTTCGTGTTTGCCGTGGCTGAAGTTCAGCCGGGCCACATCCATGCCACTCTCGACCAACTCACGCACGCGCTCGTCGGTTGCAGTTGCAGGACCCAGGGTGCACACGATTTTGGTACGTCGATTCACTCCGCCGAGCCTAGTCCGCGACGGCGATCTCCTCCACGTAAGCACCCAAGACGTCACGTGAAATTACGTCGAACTCCGCCTTTGGCGCCGTCGCGGGTGCCGCCGCGGCAGTCCGTCGTCAGCGAACCGAGAGCGGAAGCGCCGCGGGATGAACCGGTGAGGGCAAATCCGATTCGCCCATCAGGAACTCATCGACACCACGCGCCGCCGCCCGCCCCTCGGCGATCGCCCACACCACCAGCGACGCCCCGCGGTGGGCATCGCCACAGACGAACACCCCGGGCGTGTCGGTCTGCCAGTCGCTGCCACAGGACAGCGCGCCGCGGCCGTTGGGGGCCAACTCGAGGTCGGTCAGCAACGTGGTGCGTTCGACACCCTCGAACCCGATCGCGAAAAGTGCCAATTCGCAGGGCATTTCGAACTCATCCCCCACCGGCACGACATTTCGTCTGCCGTTGTCGTCGCGTTCGACGGTGACCTCGGCCAGCACCATCGCGGTGACGTTGCCGTTGTCATCGCCAAGGAAACGTTGCACCGCAACCTGATATCTACGCTCGCCACCTTCGATGTGCGCGGCGGAGTCGCGCAAGATCAACGGCCACGTCGGCCAGGGTGAGAGGCTCTCGTCCCGTTCCGGTGGCAACTCGGGGTTGTAGTCGAGCTGGGTGACCGACGCAGCGCCCTGCCGGTGGGCGGTACCCAGGCAGTCGGCTCCGGTGTCGCCACCGCCGATGATCACCACATGTTTGCCGTGCGCGGAGATCGGTGTCGCGCCGTCGCCCTCACACTCGCGATTGGCGGGCACCAGATGCTCCATGGCGAGGTGGACACCGCCCAGCTCACGTCCGGGTACCTCGGGGTTGTCGCGGGCCTTGAGCGCGCCGACAGCGAGGACGACGGCGTCGTGACGGTCGCGGAGCTCGGCGACGGTCAGGTCTTCTCCGACGTTGCACTCGGTGACGAACTCGGTGCCCTCCCCCTTCATCTGGGCGATCCGCCGGTCGATGTCCGACTTCTGCATCTTGTACTCGGGGATGCCGTACCGGAGCAGACCGCCGATGCGGTCGTCTCGCTCGTAGACGGTCACCGTGTGACCTGCTCGGGTGAGCTGTTGCGCGGCCGCCAGACCAGCGGGACCTGATCCGACCACCGCGACCGATTTGCCGGACAGTGTCGCCGAGGTCTGCGGGACGACGAGTCCCTCCCGCCAGGCCTCTTCGGCAATCGTCTTCTCGATGCGCTTGATGGTGACGCTGCCGCCGGTGGTGGCGTGCGAGATGGACAGCACGCAGGCCGCCTCGCAGGGCGCCGGGCAGAGCTTGCCGGTGAACTCGGGGAAGTTGTTGGTGGCGTGCAGGCGGTCACTGGCCGCATCCCACCGGCCACGGCGCACCAGGTCGTTCCATTCGGGGATGAGGTTGCCCAACGGGCAGCCTGCAGATCCGGAGTGACAGAACGGGATTCCGCAGTCCATGCACCTGCGGGCCTGCTCGGAGACGTGCTGGTTCTCCTTGTCGGGGTCTTTGTCGACGTAGACCTCACGCCAGTCGTTGACCCGTTCGTACACCGGCCGGGTCGGGGCTTCGGTCTTGCCGACCTCCAGGAATCCGCGCGGATCAGCCACGAGCCGCCTCCATGATCGCAGCTTCCACGTCGCGTCCTTCCGCTTCGGCCATCCGGGCGGCGTCGAGCACCCGCTGGTAGTCGGTGGGCATCACCTTCGTGAACTTTCGGCTTCGCCGCGGCCAGTCGGCGAGCATCGACGCCCCCACCGCCGAACCGGTCAGCTCGACGTGTCTGCTGATGTGTTCGTGCAGAAACAGCAGGTCGTCGGGGTCCGGATTCTGCAGCGCCACCATCGCCTGGTTCACCATGCCCGGATCGAGCCGGTAGACGTAGGCGATGCCACCGGACATCCCCGCCGCGAGGTTGCGACCGGTGGGTCCGAGGATCAGCACCCGCCCGCCCGTCATGTACTCACAGGCGTGGTCGCCCACGCCTTCGACCACCGCGGTGCGCCGGAGTTGCGCACCGAGAACCGTTCGCCGACTCGGCCGCGCAGATAGACCTCGCCGCTGGTGGCCCCGTACAGGATGGTGTTGCCGGCGATGACCTGGTCTTCGGCGAGGAACAGGGCGTCGGGATGCGGCCGGACGATGATCTTTCCGCCGCACAGCCCCTTTCCGACGTAGTCGTTGGCGTCGCCGGTGAGGTTCAGCGTGATACCCGGCGGGAGAAACGCCCCCAGCGATTGGCCGGCAGACCCCGTCAACGACACCGTGATCGTGTCTTCAGCCAGACCCTCTGCGCCATACCGTCGCGTCACCTCAGACCCCAGCAGGGTTCCGACCGTCCGGTTGACGTTACGAACGGGCAGGTCGAGGGTCACCGGGTGCGCATCTTCGAGCGCTCCCTCCGCCAGCTGGATCAACGTCTGGTCCAGCGCCTTGTCGAGGGCGTGGTACTGCTCGCGGGTCCGCCGCCTCGGCGAGTCGGTATCGGCCGTGTGGAAGATCGGCGACAGGTCGATCCCCTTCGACTTCCAGTGCGCCACCCCGGGGGCGGTGTGGAGCGCATCGGAACGTCCGATCGCTTCATCGAGGGTCCGGAATCCGAGCATTGCGAGATGCTCGCGGACATCCTCGGCGACGAACTTGAAGAAGTTCACGATGTGCTCGGCCTTGCCCGTGAACCGGGCTCGCAACTTGGGATTCTGTGTAGCCACACCCACGGGGCAGGTGTCGAGATGGCAGACCCGCATCATGATGCAGCCGGCCACGATCAGCGGAGCGGTGGAGAATCCGAACTCCTCGGCGCCGAGCAAGGCCGCGACCATGACATCTCGGCCGGTGCGCAGCGCCCCATCGCACTGAACGGTGATCCGGTCGCGTAAACCGTTCAGCATCAACGTCTGTTGGGCATCGGCGAGACCGATCTCCCACGGGGTGCCCGCGTGTTTGAGCGAGGTCAGCGGGGAGGCACCCGTCCCGCCGTCGTGGCCGGAGATGAGCACCACGTCGGCGTGGGCCTTGGACACACCGGTCGCGACCGTACCCACACCCATCGCGCTGACGAGCTTCACGTGGATGCGCGCCTGCGGGTTGGCGTTCTTGAGGTCGTGGATCAGCTGGGCCAGATCCTCGATCGAATAGATGTCGTGGTGCGGGGGCGGCGAGATGAGCGCGACGCCCGGCGTGGAGTGCCGTGTCTTGGCGATCCACGGGTACACCTTGTAGGCGGGCAGTTGCCCACCCTCACCCGGCTTGGCACCCTGCGCCATCTTGATCTGGATGTCGGTCGCGTTGACGAGGTAGTCGCTGGTGACACCGAAGCGCCCCGAGGCCACCTGCTTCACCGCGCTCCGGCGCGTGGGGTCGTAGAGCCGATCGGTGTCCTCACCGCCCTCACCCGAGTTCGATCGCCCACCGATGCTGTTCATGGCGATGGCGATCGTTTCGTGTGCCTCGGCCGAGATCGACCCGTAGCTCATGGCGCCGGTGTTGAACCGCGTCATGATCGACTCGACCGATTCGACCTCGTCGAGTGGGATCGGTTCGCGACCCTCGGTGTCGAACTCGAACAACCCACGCAGTGTGCCGCCCTCGCGGGAGAGCCGGTTCACCTCGTCGGTGTATTTGCGATAGACGTCGGTTCGGCCTGACTTGCTGGCGTGCTGCAACAAGAACACCGTCTCCGGGCTGAACAGGTGCAGCTCACCTTCACGGCGGTACTGGTATTCGCCACCCACCTCGAGCCGGCGGTAAACCTGCTCGGTGGGGTTGGGCGGGTAAGCCCGGTGGTGACGGATCCGGACCTCCTCGGCCAGTTCGTCCAGTCCGACCCCGCCGATGCGCGACACCGTACGGGTGAAGTACTCCTTCACGAGGTCGCCGGAGAGTCCTACGGCTTCGAAACACTGTGCAGCCGTGTAACTCCCGACGGTCGAGATGCCCATCTTGCTCATCACCTTGAGCACACCCTTGCCCAGTCCCTGCAAGTAGTTGCGGACCGCCTTCGACGGGGTGACGCCGGTGAGTTCGCCTTCGCGGACAAGGTCTTCGATGGTCTCGAATGCCAGATACGGGTTCACTGCCGCGGCTCCGAAGCCGATGAGCAGCGCGACGTGATGCACCTCGCGCGCATCACCGGTCTCGACGACAAGACCGACCCGAGTGCGTTCTTTCGTGCGGATCAGATGGTGGTGCACGGCAGACGTCGCGAGCAACGACGGGATCGGCGCATTGTCCCGGTCGGCCTCGCGGTCACTGATCACCAGCGTCGAATAGCCGTTCGCGATCGCCTCACTGGCCCGCCTGCGCAGTTCTTCGAGCGCGCGTTCCAGACCCGGTCCCCCTTCGGCGACCGGGTAGTGCGCGCGCAGCACCTTGGCAGCCAGGCCCCGATGATTGCCGTCGTCGTTGATGTGCACGATCTTGGCGAGTTCATCGTTGTTCAACACCGGCCAGGGCAGCAGGATCTGCCGGCACGACGCCGCACTCGGGTGCAGCAGATTCTGCTCGGGACCCATCACCCGAGCCATGGAGGTCACGATCTCCTCGCGGATCGCATCCAGCGGTGGATTGGTGACCTGGGCGAACAGTTCCACGAAGTAGTCGTAGAGCAGACGCGAACGCTGTGAGAGCACGGCGATCGGGGTGTCGGTGCCCATCGAGCCCAGCGCCTCGTACCCGGAGGCAGCCATCGGGGTGATCAGTACGCGCAGGTCTTCTTCGGTGTACCCGAACGACACCTGCCTGCGGACCACACTTTCGTGCGTCGGTAGAAACCGGGGACGTTCTGGGAGCCTGGCCAGTTCGAGCAGTCCGGCGTGCAGCCACTCCTCGTATGGCTGTTCGCCGATCAGCTGGCCCTTGATCTCCTCATCGGTGATCCGCCGGCCCTCCGCGGTGTCGATCAGGAACATCTTGCCCGGCTCGAGTCGGCCCTTGGCGACGATGTCGTCGGTGGGGATGTCGAGCACGCCTGCTTCGGAGGCAAGGACCACTCGTCCGTCGCGGGTCTGCCACCAGCGCCCGGGCCGCAGCCCGTTGCGGTCGAGCACAGCACCGACCATCGTGCCGTCGGTGAAGGTGACGCAGGCCGGACCGTCCCATGCCTCCATCATCGAGGCGTGGAACTGGCAGAACGCGCGGCGCCGAGGATCCATGTCCGGCACGTTCTCCCAGGCCTCGGGCACCATCATCATCACGCAGTGCGGCACGCTGCGGCCACCGAGGTGCAGCAGCTCCAACACCTCGTCGAGCGACGCGGAGTCGGAAGCATCCGGGGTGCAGATCGGGAACAGCCGCTTGAGGTCGCCGGGGATCAGGTCGGTGTCCAGAAGCGCTTCGCGGGCCCGCATGCGATTCCTGTTGCCCCGAACGGTGTTGATCTCCCCGTTGTGGGCGACAAACCGGAACGGGTGCGCCAGGGGCCAGGACGGGAAGGTGTTGGTGGAGAATCGCGAGTGCACGATCGCGATGGCACTCTCGGCCCGCTCATCGCGCAGATCCGGGTAGTAGAGCGGCAACTGCTTGGTGGTCAGCATGCCCTTGTAGACGATGGTGCGACTGGACAGCGAGGCGAAATACAATCCGCTGCCGTCGACCTCGAGGTCCGGTGTGACCCGCTCCGCGCGTTTACGCAGCGGGTACACGAGCCGGTCGAGCTCCAGCCCCGACGGTGCGATGCCGTCGTCGTCGAGTGGACCGCTCACGAACAGCTGGCTCATGAACGGCATGCAGCCCCGCGCCGTCTCACCGATGTCGGCTTCATCCACCTCGACGGGCAGGTCTCGCCAGCCCAAGATCCGGAGGTTCTCCTCGGCGGCGATGTCCTCCACCCGGGTGATCGCACGTCGTCGGGCGTCCGGATCGGCAGGAAGAAAACAGATTCCCGCAGCAAAAGTGTTCTCGCCGTTGAGGTTTGCCGGAGGCAGGTCGAACTCCACCACCTCACGTAAAAAGGCGTGGGGAACCTGCATCAGAATGCCCGCGCCGTCACCGCTGTTGGTCTGAGCTCCAGCCGCGCCGCGGTGATCGAGGTTCTCGAGGGCAAGAAGGCCGTCGGCGACGATCGAATGGGAACGCCGTCCGTGGATGTCGGCGACCATCGCCACACCACAGGAATCGACTTCGTTGTCCGGGTCGTACAGACCCTGGGCTTCGGGGAGCTGAGAGAACAGCAAATCCGACCTCCACGCCTAGCCCCCGCCTCGCGAGGGAACCAGCCAGCAATCCTCAGGACGTCTCTGGCCCGTGGGGTGAATACGACGCTGCGAACTTCACAGTGGCGTAAGTTCCGATGTTAGCAGCAAAGGTGGAGGAAAGACCGGGTCAATTGGAGCTCTCGTCGGCCCCGGTTGCGGTGTCGGGCTTGGGCTTCCGATACGGCTTCGCGGCCTTGTCGAGCTTCGAGTCCCCGGGGGTCTCGATGTCGGGATCCGGGGGCAGATCGTCCGGGGGCGGCGGAGGCAGTTCTGTCTCGGGCTCGGATTTGTCCGTCGCCGAGGTTTCCTGCTCGGTGGTCTCGGTGGTTTTTGCTGCGGTGACTCCTGCAGTCGCAGGCTTGTCCACCGTCTCGGTATCCGCGGCATCCGCCGACTCGGCCGCGCCGATCTCAGCCGGTGCATTCGCATCGGGTGCGGTCTCGACCGGTGTGGTCTCGTCCGGTGTTGCCTCCGCGGTCGTCGTCGACGGCGCGTCGGACTCGAGCCCGGCAACCGGTCCAGCCGAGTCGGCCGACTTGTCGAGATCGACGCGCTGTGTTCGGGTCGCACCGTCGTCGGAGTTCTTCGCGGTGCCCGCCGCAGCAACCGTCGCCGGTTCGCGTTCGTCTTCGACGTACCCGTCGACGGGGTGCTCGGTGGGTCCGGCCTCGGGGGCCGCACCTGGGTGATAGATCTCGTGCGGCGTCTCCCGGCCCTTGGGCGCGATGACCACGTACAGAGCCGCGCAGACGAACACCAGCGCCGAGGTGAACAGGTTGATCCTGATGTCCCACAGCATGGTGGCCGGGTCTGTCCGGAGGGTTTCGATGACAAAGCGCCCGACGCAGTAGCCGGCCACATAGAGCGCGAACAGCCGCCCGTGGCCGATCCGGAACCGCCGGTCGATGATGATCAGTGCAGCCACGATCAGCAGGTTCCACAGCAGCTCGTAGAGGAACGTCGGCTGCACTATCGCGTAGACCTCGCCGGTGGACTTGCCGTCGATGAGGTTGGGGCTGGTGAAGCCCGAGGAATCCGACCTCTCGTAGATCTTCAGACCCCAGGGCAGATCGGTCCGGTCTCCATAGAGTTCCTGGTTGAACCAATTGCCCAGCCGACCGATGGCCTGGGCGAGCAGGATCGGTGGAGCGATGGCATCGCCGAAGGGCGGAAGCTTGATCCCGGCGCGGCGGGCCCCGATCCATGCGCCGAGGGCACCGAAGGCAACGGCGCCCCAGATACCCAGTCCGCCGTCCCAGATCTTGAAGGCGTCGACCGGCTCCTTCGCACCGTCGCCGAAGTACGTGTTCCAGTCGGTGATCACGTGGTAGATGCGGCCACCGATCAGACCGAACGGCACCGCCCAGATGGCCACGTCCAGCACTTCGCCATCACGGCCGCCCCGTGCCATCCAGCGTCGGTTGCCCCACCAGATCGCGACGACGATGCCGACGATGATGCAGAGCGCGTAGGCCCTCAGCGGGAAGGGACCGAGATGCCAGACCCCCTGCGACGGGCTCGGGATGTACGCCAGCAGCTCAGTGGTCACGAAGGGACCTCGGTCGACACCGGGTCTTGCCCGGCGTACGTCGCCCGGACGCCCTCGGCAAGCTCGGCAGTCAGTGCGCGAAGCGCGTCGCCGCCCTTGGCCACCGCGCTCACCAGAGCGGATCCGACGATCACGCCGTCGGCGTATCCGGCGATCTCGGTGGCCTGCGCCTTGCTGCGTACACCCAGTCCGACCCCGATCGGGATGTCCGAGTGCAGACGGATGCGGGCACAGAGCTCCGGGGCCATGGTGGAGACGCTGTCGCGGGCGCCGGTGACGCCCATCGTGGAGGCCGCGTAGACGAAGCCGCTGCTGGCCTCCAGTGTCATGGCCAACCGCTCCTCGGTCGACGACGGTGCCACCAAGAAGATGCGGTCGAGATGGTGCTCGTGGGACGCAGCGATCCAGCTGTCTGCTTCCTCGGGGATCAGGTTGGGCGTGATCAGGCCCAGGCCGCCGGCGCCGGCGAGGTCACGCGCAAACGCATCGACCCCGTATTGGAGAACGGGGTTCCAGTACGTCATCACCACTGCGTTGCCGCCCGCGTCGGAGATCGCCTCGACCGCGGCGAACACGTCCCGGACGCGCACACCCGAGCGCAGTGCCTGATCTGCCGCGTCCTGGATCGTCGGTCCGTCCATGACCGGGTCGGAGTACGGGACCCCGACCTCGATGATGTCGCAGCCGGCGTCGACCATGGTGCGCATCGCGTCCAGCGACCCCGGAAGATCCGGGTACCCCACCGGCAGGTACCCGATCAGCGCGCTGCGCTTCTCCTCGCGGCAACGGGCGAACAGGGGGCCGAGCCGGGAGTCGGCCGTCGGGGATTCAGACATGACCATCCACTTCGAAGAGGCCGAACCACTTGGCGGCGGTGTCGACGTCTTTGTCACCACGTCCGGACAGATTGACCACGATGATCGAGTCGGGACCGAGTTCCTGGCCGAGTTTGAGGGCACCGGCAACGGCGTGCGCCGATTCGATCGCCGGGATGATGCCCTCCTTGCGACTCAGAAGCGCCAGTGCGTCCATCGCCTCTGTATCGGTGATCGGCCGGTACTCGGCCCGTCCGATGTCCTTGAGGTGTGCGTGTTCGGGCCCGACTCCGGGGTAGTCCAGTCCGGCCGAGATGGAGTGCGACTCGGTGGTCTGACCGTCGCTGTCCTGCAGGAGGTAGGAGTACGCACCCTGGAAGGCGCCCGGGGTTCCGCCGGTGAACGTTGCCGCGTGCCTGCCGGTGTCGACGCCGTCACCGGCAGCCTCGTAGCCGATCAGCCGAACATCGGTGTCCTCGAGGAACGGGTGGAAGATGCCGATCGCGTTCGACCCGCCGCCGACGCAGGCGACGACCGCGTCGGGCAGTCGACCCGCCGCTTGCTGGATCTGCTGGCGTGCCTCGAGCCCGACCACTCGCTGTAGGTCTCGGACCATCATCGGGAAGGGGTGTGGACCGGCCGCGGTACCGAAGCAGTAGTACGTGTCGTGGGCGTTGGTCACCCAGTCACGCATCGCCTCGTTGATGGCGTCTTTCAAAGTCGCCGAGCCGGTTTCGACCGCAACGACCGACGCACCGAGCAGTCGCATCCGGGCGACGTTGAGCGCTTGCCGCTCGGTGTCGACGCGACCCATGTAGATGATGCATTCCTGGCCCAGCATCGCGCAGGCGGTCGCGGTGGCCACACCGTGTTGGCCGGCACCGGTTTCGGCGATGATGCGGTTCTTGCCCATCTTCTTTGCGAGCAACGCCTGACCGAGCACGTTGTTGATCTTGTGAGAACCCGTGTGGTTCAGGTCTTCTCGTTTGAGGAAGATACGTGCACCGCCCGCGAGCTCGGAGAGACGCCGGGCTTCGTACATCGGTGAGGGGCGACCGGTGTAGTCGCGCTGGAGCCGGTCGAGCTCCCCGAGGAACTCGTCGTCAGAACGCACCTTCTCGTAGGCGGCGGTCACTTCCTCGATGACGGCCATCAGGGCCTCGGGGACGTGCCGTCCGCCGTAGACACCGAAGTGCCCGCCGCGATCCGGTTCGAACGACGTCCGGGAGGCGAGCCCGGCACTGGCCGGGGGCAGATCCGAGAACGACTGGGACGGTGAAGCAGATGAGGACGAAGACGTCATGTTGCGGCGAAGGCCTAACGGACTGGTTTGGGACAGGACGGGTGGGTTCCGGCGGTCACCAGTTCGGATACCGCGGCGCGCGGGTCACCTGAGGTGACCAGCCCCTCCCCGACCAGCACGGCATCCGCGCCGGCGCCGGCGTAGGCCAGCAGGTCGGCGGTGCCGCGTACTCCGGACTCGGCGATCCGGATGACCTCGGTGGGCAGGCCGGGAGCGATGCGCGCAAAGCTGTCCCGGTCGACTTCGAGGGTTTTGAGATTGCGGGCGTTGACGCCCACCACCGACGCACCGGCCTGTAGGGCCCGGTCGGCTTCTTCTTCGGTGTGGACCTCCACGAGTGCGGTCATCCCGAGCGACTCGGTGCGGTCGAGCAGCGACGCCAGGACGTTCTGTTCGAGCGCGGCGACGATGAGCAGGATGACGTCGGCGCCATGAGCTCGCGCCTCGTGGATCTGATAGGGCCCCACGATGAAGTCTTTGCGGAGGACGGGCACCTGTACCGCGGCGCGAACCGCGTCGAGGTCAGCGAGCGAACCGCGGAACTTCCGTTCCTCGGTGAGCACACTGATGATCCGGGCTCCGCCGGATTCGTATGCGGTGGCCAGTGCGGCCGGATCGATGATGTCGGCCAGATCGCCCTTGGACGGGCTGGCCCGCTTCACCTCGGCGATGACACCGATGCCTGGTTCCCGCAACGCGGCTTGGGCGTCCTTGGGTTCCGGCGCTTTTGCCGAGGCGGCCTTGATGGACGCGAAGTCGATCACGGACTCACGTGCGGCGACGTCTGCTTTCACCCCGGCAAGTATCGAGTCAAGGACGGTTTGCGTGCTCATGATCAACCCCTTTCTCACGCTACTGGCGAGGTTGCGCACAACACGCTAACGGCCACAGCTGCTCGTGATTTCCGTACACAAAGGGTAGCTGCGCTGCCATACCGTTCGGATTCGGGGTACCAGGCCGGTACGTGAGACGCGTCACGGTTGCCGATCGGACGGACCGACGGTCGGATCATCGCCTGTGTCGAGGGCGTCCCAGAGCATGCGTTCGTTGTTCGGCGCACCGTCCGCGGCCCCCTCGGTGGGCGAGGTGCGTCCACCCTCATGGGGGTCGTTCGAGCCGGAAACTCGCCCCGACTTCTTGTCGGCTTCCCGCTTGGCGAACACCTGCTCCTCGAGCTCGGCCCGGCGTGCCGCAGGCGATTTGTACTTCGACGACATGGGGGCATCCAGTGCGGCCGTCTGCAGCATGACCACGGCCCCGAGCACTGCTGCCAGCGCACCGAGAAGCACGACAATGCCTGGCAGCACCGAGGTGTCGACCTCGAGCGGCTGATACCGCGCCGGCATGTCGATCACCTTCGCGGCGTAGGTCGTGTGGTCATCGCCGGTGAGAAGGGTGATCGCGGGCAGGATCCCGAGGACGGCGATTGCCGCGACGATGACGGCGGCGATTCGCAGCGCCCAGCCACGCAGGGAGGCGGCCGCAGCGATCCCGGCCAGCAGTACGATCGCGAGCGGGGTCAACAGCAGCGTCCAGTCCGACCCTTTGACCGTGAATGTGCGAGGCGGCGCCATGCCGTCTGCGGCGATCAGTTCGGCCCACGTCATGCGGGAGGCGGCCCAGAACGCAACCGCCGCCACGCCGAGCAGAACGGCGATCACGCCGAGCCGCCGGCCACGTCCACCACCGCGACGACCGGCCACCGCCTCACCGGACGGCAGTTCGCCGGGGTTCGTCGTATCGCCGGGTTCGGTCATCGGTTGCCACCCACTCGTGACATCGTCTCGGCGGCGGCGATGGCCTTGAGGACACCTCGCGCCTTGTTGCTCGCCTCGTTGTACTCGTAGTCAGCCTGGCTGTCGGCCACCACGCCTCCTCCGGCCTGCACGTAGGCCCGCCCCTCGGTCATCACCGCGGTACGGATCGCGATGGCGGTGTCCGCATCGCCGGCGAAGTCGAGGTAACCGACCACACCCCCGTACAGGCCACGCCGCGTCTTCTCGTGCTCGTCGATAAGTTCCATCGCGCGCACCTTGGGTGCTCCGGTCAGGGTGCCCGCCGGGAAGCACGCGTTCACCGCGTCGAGAGCGGTGCTGTCATCACGCAGGTGGCCCGACACCGTGGACACCAGGTGCATGACATGGCTGTACCGCTCGATGTGGCGGTAGTCGCTGACCTGCACGGTGCCCGGTTCACACACGCGGCCGAGATCGTTGCGTCCCAGATCCACGAGCATCAGGTGCTCGGAGTTCTCCTTCTCGTCCGCCAGCAGGTCCTTCTCGAGCAGCAGGTCGTCCGCCTCGGTGTCCCCACGCCAGCGGGTACCCGCGATCGGATGAGTGGTTGCCACCGAATCTTTAACGGTCACAAGCGCTTCCGGACTGGATCCGACGATGGTGAAGTCCGGGCGTCCGATGCCGGGGATACGTAGGAGGTACATGTACGGGCTGGGGTTCGTGGTGCGCAGCACCCGGTACACGTCGATCGGATCAGCATCGGTCTGCATCTCGAAACGCATGGACGGTACAACCTGGAATGCCTCGCCGGCCTCGATCTCCGACACGAGGCTGGTGACGATGGTGCCGTACTCCTCACGGGTGCGCTGAGCAGTGAACTCGGGTTCGACCGGCCGATAGGTGGACACCGTCGAGGGCGCCGGAGCAGCGAGCGCCTCCGTCATCGTGTCGAGCCGGGCGAGCGCATCGGCGTAGGCGAGCTCGGCGCGTTCGGCGGTGCCGTCCCAGTTGACCGCGTTGGCGATCAGCGTGATGGTGCCCTCGTGGTGGTCGACCGCCGCGATGTCGGTGGCGAGCATCATCAGCATCTCGGGCAGGTGCAGATCGTTCTCGGTGGTGTCGGGCAAGCGCTCGAGCCGCCGAACGGCGTCGTACGCCAGGAACCCGACGAACCCGCCGGTCAACGGAGGCAAACCGGGCAGCCGGTCCGTCGCCAGGATCTTCAATGCCTCGGCGAGTGCGGCAAGTGGGTCGCCGCCTGACGGCGCGCCGGCCGGCCTGGTCCCCCACCACGTCGCCTCACCGTCCACGGAGGTCAACGCCGACGGTGAACCCGCCCCGATGAACGACCATCGCGACCACGAGCGCCCGTTCTCCGCCGACTCCAGCAAAAAGGTCCCGGGCCGGTCACCGGCCAGTTTGTGGTACGTCGACAGCGGGGTCTCCGCGTCGGCGAGAACCTTGCGGGTCACCGGGACCACCCGATGGTCGGCGGCGAGGTCGAGGAACTCGGCCAGCGTGGTGGTGTCTGAGAAACCCCCGGCGGGTGCGGCGGCTGTGGTCTTGTTCGGCATCCAGCCCATCATTTCATCAACGGACTTCGTCCCGGTCGGCCGCCGCTATTGACCGAGCGGTTCCCCACCCACACCCCACTGCGTGCGCGGTATCTCGGTGATCGTCACCCACACGGAATCAGGGTTCTTCCCGGTCGCGCGGGCGTAGGCCTCGGTGACCGCGGCGATGGTCTCGCGCTTGACCCGGTCGCTGAGTCCCGGGGTCTGAGAGATCTGGATCAACGGCATGTCGGCCTCACTGTTTCGCTGGGTTCTGCGTCGCTGGAATGTGCGGTCGGTATGGGTTCTGACAGGAGTTGCTCACGAGATGGAGGTGAAGAGAACGTCCGCGTCGAAACAACTGTGGTCGCCGGTGTGGCATGCCCCGCCGGTCTGCTCGACCGTGAGCAGCACGGTGTCACCGTCACAGTCCAGGCGCACCTCGAGAACCTTCTGGGTGTGGCCACTGGTGGCGCCCTTGATCCACTGCGTGCCGCGTGATCTGGAGAAGTACGTGGCCTCACGGGTGGTCAATGTTCGTTCGAGGGCGTCGTCATCCATCCACGCGACCATCAGCACATCGCCGGTCCCGGCTTCTTGCACCACCGCGCAGATGAGACCGTCGGCATTGCGCTTGAGCTTGCCGGCTGTCTCCGGGTCGAGCGACATGGGAACTCCTGGGGTTGAAACGGGCCGCGCGCTAGCGAACCGGAATGGACTCGGCCCGCATCGCGTCCTTGACCTGGCCGATGGTGAGCTGGCCGAAATGGAACACCGAGGCGGCCAGCACCGCGTCTGCCCCGCAACGCACCGCAGGGACAAAATGTTCCAGCGCGCCCGCTCCGCCACTGGCGATCACCGGGACCTGTACCGCTGCCCGGACAGCAGTGATCATGTCGAGATCGAAACCGTTCTTGGTGCCGTCCGCGTCCATCGAGTTCAGCAGGATCTCCCCGACCCCGAGGTCCTGGCCGCGTCTGGCCCATTCGACCGCGTCGATGCCGGTGCCCTTACGGCCTCCGTGGGTGGTGACCTCCCAACCCGATGGGGTCGGTGACTCGCCGTCGGGCACAGTGCGGGCGTCGACGGACAGCACGATGCACTGCGATCCGAAGTGCCGGCTCATCTCGCCGAGCACATCGGGGTTGGCGATGGCGGCGGTGTTCACACCGACCTTGTCCGCACCGGCCCGCAGCAGTCGGTCCACGTCGGCGACCGTGCGGACACCGCCGCCCACGGTGAGCGGGATGAACACCTGATCGGCGGTGCGCTTGACCACGTCGAGCATGGTGCCGCGGTTACCACTGGAGGCGGTGACGTCGAGGAAGGTGAGCTCGTCGGCCCCGTCCGCGTCGTATGCCGCGGCCAGTTCCACAGGGTCGCCGGCGTCGCGCAAGTTCTGGAAGTTGACCCCTTTGACCACACGGCCGGCATCGACGTCCAGACACGGGATGACCCGTACGGCGACCGTCATCGGTATTTCTCCTTCGGAACCTCGAACGCACGTGGATCGCCGAGCTGCGAGATGAGCTCGACCAGTTCGCCGTGCACCCCTGGCCCAGCGGCCAGGATGGACGGCGAGTTGACCGTCCACGGTTCGCCCGCGAGGTCGCTGATCTGACCACCCGCAGCGAGCACCAGCGCGGCGCCCGCCGCGTTGTCCCAGGCGTGGTGGCCGAAGCTGATCGCGCCGTTGATCTGGCCACCGGCGGTCAGGGCCAGGTCGAAGCCGGTGCTGCCGAACAGACGCAGTCGGGCAGTCCGTCTGCTGAGCTCGCCGAGCAACTCCACCCGGAACGACCCGGGGTAGCGTCCGCGGCTGTCGAGGTTGAAGGCACCGAAGGCCAGCATCGCTTCATCGAGCCGCAGGGTCGGCAGCGGATCGAGCAGCTTGCCGTTGCAGGTGAGTCCGCCACCCACGAACCCGGCGTACTTCAGATCCGAGAGCGGGAGCCAGGTGAGTCCCAGCACCGGCAGTCCGTTGTGCAGCAGCGCCAGCAGGATCCCGGCCACCGGCACACCGGCCGAGTAGTTGAACGTGCCGTCGATCGGATCGACCACCCAGACGGTGCCTTCGGTGAGGTCGGGGCCGCCGTACTCCTCACCGTGCACACCGATCCCGGTGCGCTCCTGCAGTTCGGCCGAGATGATCCGTTCCAGCTCCAGATCGAACTCGGTGGCAAAGTCGGTGTGGCCCTTGGTGATCGCGCTGGGTGCACCCAGACCATCACGAAAGCGGGCGGTGACCGAGTCGAGCACGTCGGCCGCGGTGGCGAGCAGACGGTTCGGATCGAGATCGGCCGGGAAACCGGGGACGTCGGTGGCGGTCATGCGGGTTCGACGTTCATGACGACACCGCCGCGAGCGCCTCCACCAGGGTGAACCGCCCGGCATACAGTGCCTTGCCCACGATGGCGCCTTCGACGCCACCCTCGACCAGGCCGGCGATCGCCACGAGGTCGTCAAGAGTCGACACCCCACCTGAGGCGACGACGGGGGCATCGGTCTTCGAGGTGACCTCGCGCAGTAGTTCGAGATTGGGCCCGGTGAGGGTGCCGTCCTTGGTCACGTCGGTGACGACGTAGCGGCTACAGCCGTCGCGCTCAAGCCGGGTCAGAACCTCCCAGAGGTCGCCGCCGTCGGACACCCATCCCCGTCCGCGCAGCCGGTACGAGCCGTCGACGAACTGGACGTCCAGACCCACCGCGATCCGGTCGCCGTGTTCGGCGATCGCGCGCGAGCACCACTGTGGGTTCTCCAGTGCAGCAGTGCCGAGGTTCACCCGCGCACAGCCGGTGGCGAGCGCGGCCTTGAGGGAATCGTCGTCGCGGATACCGCCCGACAGTTCGACCTTCACGTCCAGCTCACCGATCACCTCGGCCAGCAACTCGCGGTTGCCGCCCCGGCCAAACGCCGCGTCGAGGTCCACCAGATGCACCCACTCGGCACCGTCGCGCTGCCACGTCAATGCGGCCTCTCGCGGAGAACCGTAGGACGTCTCGCTGCCTGCGGCGCCCTGCACCAGCCGCACCGCCTGGCCATCGGCCACGTCGACCGCCGGAAGCAGTTCAAGTCGTGAGCTCATGCTGTGTGTCAATCCCTTTCGGTGTTCTTCGGGTCGATCTCGGCGTCATCGGCATGGGCTGCCCGGTCAACCATCCGGTTGGCCACAATACCCATCGCCGCGACCGCGACCACCAGTGCCAGCAGAGCGACGACCAGGGCGGCCAGCGGTGCGACCTGCGCCAACCAGATCACCACGGGCACCGAGAGCACCAGAACCGCCGTGCCGGCGCCGAGTGCGAACACGGCGAGTCGGGCAAAAGAGAACTGGCGCGCCGGGCTCATCGCCGTCCGCGCGTGATCGCGGTCGGGCAGGTCGAGCTCACTTCAACGACCGCACCCAGTTGCGCAGGAGCCGGGCTCCGGCGTCACCGGACTTCTCCGGGTGGAACTGGGTCGCACTCAGTGGGCCGTTCTCGACGGCGGCGAGAAATCGACCACCGTGTTCGGACCACGTGAGCTTGGCGGGTTTGAAATGTCCCTCGGAGTGCAGTTCCCATGTCTGCGCCGCATAGGAGTGCACAAAATAGAACCGCTCATCGGCGGGCATGCCCTCGAAGAGGACCGAATCCGGCTCCGCCTCAACGGTATTCCAGCCCATGTGTGGGAGCACCGGGGCCGGCAGCGCACTGACCGTGCCCGGCCACTGTCCGCACCCGTCGGCCTCGACACCGAACTCGACGCCCCGTTCGAACAGGATCTGCATCCCGACGCAGATGCCCAGCACCGGGCGACCGCCGGCGAGCCGGTCATCGATGATGCGGTCGCCTTTGATCTCGCGCAGCCCTTCCATACACGTGGCGAAGGCTCCGACACCGGGCACGACAAGTCCGTCGGCCTCCAGGGCCGTGTGTGCGTCCGAGGTGACGGTGACGTCGGCACCGGTGCGCTCGAGCGCTCGCTGCGCCGAGCGCAGATTGCCTGATCCGTAGTCGAGGATGGCGACTGTGCGGCCTTCGGTGCCGCTTCCGGTGTTGCTCACAGCGCACCTTTCGTCGAGGGAACCCCGCTCACCCGCGGGTCTGGTTCCACCGCGGCCCGTAGAGCGCGTGCCACTGCCTTGAACTGCGCCTCGGTGATGTGGTGGGGGTCGCGACCGTACAGCGTGCGGACATGCAGTGCGATCTGTGCGTTCATCGCGAGGGATTCGAACACGTGCTTGTTGATCACCGTGTGGTACGGCACACCCGGATTGCCACCGATCGTGCTGGTGAGAAGGTGGCCGGGTTCTCCGGTGAACACGCAGTAGGGTCGGCCCGAGACGTCGACGATCGCCTGCGCGAGTGTCTCGTCCATGGGGATCCATGCGTCGCCGAAGCGACGGATACCCGACTTGTCACCCAGCGCCTGTCGAATCGCCTGGCCGAGCACGATCGCGGTGTCCTCGACGGTGTGATGCGCCTCGATCTCCACGTCGCCCTTCGCCGCGACGGTCAGGTCAAAACTGCCGTGTGCCCCGAACGCGGTGAGCATGTGGTCGTAGAAGGCCACCCCCGTGGAGATCTCGGTGTTGCCGGTGCCGTCGAGGTTGATCTCGACGGTGATGGCTGATTCGCGGGTGGTGCGCTCGATCCGAGCGACGCGAGCCTGGGTTGTCATTGGTGTTGTCCTCCTACGAGGTCGGAGCCGGCCAGTTCGGCACTGCGTGCCAGCAGTGCGTCGTTCTCGGCGGGCAGGCCGATGGTCGCACGCAGATGCCCGGCGATGTGCATGTCCCGGATCAGCACACCGCCGTCGAGATAGTGCTGCCAGCTGGCTGTGGCGTCGGCGAAGTCGCCGAACAGGATGAAGTTGGCGTCGGAGTCCACCACGTGGAAGCCGAGGTCGGTCAGTCCCGCGGTGACCCGTTCGCGCTCGGCGACGATGGCCGAGACTCCCGCGAGGGTGTCGTCGGCGTGCCGCAGTGCCGCGCGCGCGGCGGCCTGCGTGATCACCGAGAGGTGATACGGCAGACGGACCAGCAGCAGGGCGTCGATCATTGCCGGGTCGGCGGCCAGGTAACCGAGCCGTCCTCCGGCGAACGCGAACGCCTTGCTCATGGTTCGGCTGACAACAACCGTGGCCGGGAACTCCTCGATCAGCGCCACAGCGCTCGGTGCCGCGGAGAACTCCGCATAGGCCTCGTCGACGATGACGATGCCGGGCGCCGCCGCTGCGACTGCCCGCATCTCGTCCAGCGGTATCGAGCCACCCGTCGGATTGTTCGGCGACGTCAGGAACACCACGTCGGGCCGCAGTTCCTCGATCGCGGCCAGTGCCACGTCGAGGTCGAACGAGAAATCGGCGCTGCGCTTGGCCTCGATCCAGGTGGTGTCGATACCCGTGGAGATGATCGGATGCATCGAGTACGAGGGCACGAATCCGAGTGCCGTTCGTCCGGGCCCACCGAAGGCCTGCAACAACTGCTGCAACACTTCATTGGATCCGTTTGCTGCCCACAAGTTCTCGACACCGAGCCGAATGCCGGTCCGGGTGGTGAGGTATGCGGCCAGATCCGTACGCAGGGCAACGGCGTCGCGATCGGGATAGCGGTGCAACTGACTTGCCGCAGCACGCACCGACTCTGCCAGGTCGTCGACCAGCGCCTGCGACGGTGGGTGCGGGTTCTCGTTGGTGTTCAGCCGATATGGGACTTCCAGTTGCGGTGCGCCATAGGGTGATTGGCCCCTCAGCGACTCGCGGAGCGGAAGGTCGTCCAACCCGATGCGGCTGCTGGGAGCGCTCACCGCTGCTCGCCGCCGGTACTGTCCACCGCGCCGGCGAACCGCAGGCGGACAGCTTCGCCGTGGGCGGGAAGATCCTCGGCACGCGCAAGTGTCTGCACATGCCCGGAGACCTCTTTGAGAGCGGCTTCGTCGTAGTCGATGACGTGGACGCCACGCAGGAATGTCTGTACCGACAGTCCCGAACTGTACCGAGCCGACCCCGATGTGGGCAGCACGTGATTGGAACCCGCGCAGTAGTCACCCAGACTGACCGGCGAGAACTCGCCGACGAAGATGGCGCCGGCGCTGTGCACCTGCGCCGCAACACCCTTGGCGTCGCGGGTCTGGATCTCGAGGTGCTCGGCCGCGTAGGCATTGACCACCCGCAGTCCTTGCTCGATGTCGTCGACGAGGATCACACCTGATTGCGATCCGCCCAGCGCGGTGCGTACCCGTTCGCTGTGTGTGGTGCGCTCGATCTGTACGTCGAGCTCGGCCTCCACGGCATCGGCCAAAGCCGTGCTGTCGGTGACCAGGACAGACGCCGCCATCACATCGTGCTCGGCCTGACTGATGAGGTCGGCGGCCACATTGACCGGGTTCGCCGAATCGTCCGCGAGGATCGCGATCTCGGTGGGCCCTGCCTCCGAGTCGATCCCGACAACGCTGCGGCACAACCGTTTTGCGGCGGTGACATAGATGTTGCCGGGGCCGGTGATGAGGTCGACCGGGTCGAGGTCGGTGCCATCGGTGTCGGTGCCGCCGTAGGTGAGCAGTGCCACCGCCTGCGCGCCGCCCACCGCCCACACCTCGGTGACCCCGAGGAGCGCGCACGCCGCCAAGATGGTCGGGTGTGGCCTGCCGCCGAACTGTGCTTGAGGCGGGGAACTGACCACCAGGGTGTCGACGCCGGCTTCCTGGGCCGGCACCACGTTCATCACGACGCTGGACGGGTACACGGCGTTGCCGCCGGGCACGTACAGACCCACACGGCTCACGGGGATCCAGCGCTCGGTCACCGTTCCGCCTGGACTGACCTCGGTTGTCACATCGGTGCGGCGCTGGTCGGCGTGCACCTTCCGAGCCCGGTCGATGGACTCGGTGAGTGCGGCGCGGACGTCCGAGTCGATGTCGGCCAGGGCCTGGTCGATCAACTCGGCCGGGACCCGCACGGTGTCGGGTGCGACGCCGTCGAACTTCTTCCCGTACTCCAGGGCGGCCTCGGCCCCGCGGTCGCGGATCGCGTCGATCACCGGCTTGACCTGTCCGAGGACTGCGTCGACGTCGGTCGCGCCGCGCGGCATCGCCCGGCGCAGTTGAGCAGTGGTGGCACGGGCACCGCGTAGGTCGGTGCGGGCAAGCATCGGCGAATACTCCTGACGGGTGGGTCGGCGATCCACAGTGCGCTATGGATCCGAGTTCAAGGATATGCGGTGCGGCCAGCCGTTTTCACCGGCGGCCCTAGGATCAGGACATGGTCTTCGTCGTCCGCCTGCTGATCAACGCCATCGCGATCTGGATGGCCGCGGCGCTCGTCACCGGCATCTCGATCGCCACCGACGGCCGCGACACGTCCGCACAGGTCCTGATCGTCCTGTTCATCGCCCTGGTGTTCACCGTGGTGAACACCGCGATCAAGCCTGTGGTGAAACTGCTGTCGATTCCCCTGCTGATTCTCACACTCGGCTTGTTCACGCTGGTCATCAACGCTTTGATGCTGCTGCTGACCGCGTGGATCACCGACTCCACCGAGTTCGGGCTCAGCATCGATGGGTTCTGGACCGCGGTGTGGGGGTCGGTGATCATCTCGATCGTCAACTTCCTGCTCGGCGCGCTTGTTCCCGATCGCAGATCGAGGGACCGCAGACAGGCGCGTCAGACGTTCAGATGACGACCGGCGGGGTTCACAGCGTCGAGTTGTCGATGACAAACCGGTAGCGGACGTCGGAAGCAATCACCCGCTCGTAGGCCTCGTTGATCTGCTGTGCGGGAATGACCTCGATCTCCGAACCCAGATCGTGCTCGGCGCAGAAGTCCAGCATCTCCTGGGTCTCGGCGATGCCACCGATCATCGATCCGGCCAGCGAACGCCGGTTCGCGGTCAAGGACATCGCCCGGACCGAGATCGGCTTCTCCGGCAGCCCGAGTTCCACCAGCGTGCCGTTCAGCGCGAGCATGCCCATGTACTTGTTGATGTCGAAGTTGACCGACACCGTGTTGATGATGAGATCGAACTTTCCGCGCAGCTGCTTGAACGTTGCCGGGTCGTCGGTGGCGTAATAGTGCTGCGCGCCGAGCCGCAATCCGTCTTCCATCTTCTTGAGGGATTGCGAGATCACACTCACGTCGGCGCCCATGGCCGCAGCGATCTTGACGCCCATGTGACCCAGTCCCCCGAGGCCGATGATCGCGACCCGTTTGCCCGGCCCCGCACCCCAATGCCGCAGAGGCGAGTAGGTGGTGATGCCGGCGCACAACAGCGGAGCGGCCACGTCGAGTCCCAGGGAGTCCGGGATCCGGAGCACGTAGTTGGCATCGACCACCACTTCTTGTGCGTATCCACCGGTGGTGGGTTTGCCGTCGCGGCCGGTGGCGTTGTAGGTACCGACCATCCCTCGCGTGCAGTACTGCTCCTGCCCGAGAATGCAGGCCTCACACTCGCGGCACGAGTCGACGAAGCAACCGACCCCCACTCGGTCGCCGACCTGGTACTTGGTCACCTCGGCACCGATCTCGGAGACCGTTCCGGCGATCTCGTGGCCGGGGATCACCGGGTATGTGGTGTACCCCCACTCATTGCGAGCGGTGTGGATGTCCGAGTGACAGATGCCGGCGTACGCAACCGCGATGCGAACATCGTGCGGACCCACCTCACGAGTGTCGATGGTGGTGGGGACCAGCTCTTCCGTCGCGGACATCGCGGCGTAGGCATTGACGGTCGGCACGTGTTCTACCTCCAGGGGATCGGGTGGGTGGTGCGAATGAATGGCGTCGAGCGCCGTATTCAATCGTACAGACGCATATGTCCCCGGCCCCTGGTCGGAAACTCGGGCCGACGAGCCCACCCCTGGTGAGGACTAGTCGCCGACCCAATCGAATCCGAGGTCGAGCGCGATGACCGAGTGGGTCAACGCTCCGACAGCAAGGTAGTCGACACCGGTTCGGGCGTAGTCCTCGGCGACATCCAGACTCAGACCACCCGAGGACTCGAGTTTGGTCTTCGGCGATCGCGAGTTCCGGCGCTGCACCGCCATCTGGGTCTGCCACAACGGGAAGTTGTCCAGCAGAACCAGCTCCGCCTCCAGCAGCAGTGCCTCGTCGAGCTGTTCGAGCGAGTCCACCTCGACCTCACACGGCAGGTCTGGCGACGCGGCACGCACCGCCTGCAACGCGGCCGTGACAGACCCCGCCGCGGCCACGTGGTTGTCCTTGATCAGTGCAGCGTCGCCCAATCCCATCCGGTGGTTCTCTCCCCCGCCACACCGCACCGCGTATTTCTGGAGCGATCGCATGCCGGGCAACGTCTTTCGGGAATCACGGACCTTGGCGCCAGTGCCATCGAGTTCGGCGACCCACTGCGCGGTGGCGGTGGCGATCCCCGACAGGTGACACAGGAGGTTCAACGCAGTGCGTTCGGCGACAAGCAGTCCACCGATCGGGCCTCGCAACGTCGCGACGACCGTGCCCGGTTCGACCACCGCGCCGTCCTCGAGGCGGTCGAGCACCTCGTACGCGCCGCTGCCGATCACCGCATCGAACACCTGTAGTGCAACGTCGAGGCCGGCCAGTACACCGGATTGCCGGCTCCCGAGGGCCACGGTCGCAACTGCTCCCTCGGGAACCGTTGCGGCCGTGGTGACGTCGGGTCCGTAGCGCAGATCCTCGTCCAGTGCGGTCGCGATCAGTGCGGCGACCTCAGCGGTGCCGGCAGGGTTGCCCGCCGTCACTCCCCCGACCCCGGATTGCCGATCTCGATCATTCGCTGCACGCTCAGCCGGGCGCGCTCGGCCGTGGCGGCGTCGACGTGCACCTCGTCCTTGCCCTCCGTGAGGCAACGCAGCAGAGCGGCCGGGGTGATCATCTTCATGTACGGGCAGGACGCGCGGTCGTTGACTGCCTGGAAATCGACGTCCGGGGCAGCCTTGCGCAGCTGGTGAAGCATGCCGACCTCGGTGGCCACCAGCACCTGCGTTGCGCCGGTGGCGCGGGCGGCGTCGAGCATCCCACCGGTGGAGAGGATCTTGACCTTGTCCGCCGGCACGAAGCCCTCGCCCGCGAGGTAGAGAGCCGAAGTGGCGCAACCACATTCGGGGTGCACGTACAACTCGGCGTCCGGGTGGGTCCGAGACTTCTCCGTCAGCTCATCACCGTTGATACCGGCGTGCACGTGGCACTCGCCGGCCCAGATCTGCATGTTCGTGCGGCCGGTCACCCGCTTGACGTGGGCTCCCAGGAACTGGTCGGGGAGGAAGAGCACCTCACGGTCGGGGTCGATGGAGTTGACCACATCGACGGCATTCGACGACGTGCAGCAGATGTCGGTGAGACCCTTCACCTCTGCCGTCGTGTTGACGTAGGAGACGACCACCGCATCCGGATAGTCGGCCTTCCAGGCCCGCAGGTCCTCGGCGGTGATGGAGTCCGCGAGCGAACATCCGGCTCGCTCGTCCGGGATGAGCACCCGCTTGTCGGGGCTGAGGATCTTGGCCGTCTCCGCCATGAAGTGCACGCCGCAGAAGATGATCTCGTCGGTCTCGGCCTCGGCCGCAATGCGCGACAGTGCAAGGGAGTCGCCCACGTGGTCGGCGACGTCCTGGATGGCAGGCAACTGATAGTTGTGAGCCAGCAAGGTCGCGTTGCGCGCCTTGGCCAGGCGCTTGATCTCGGCGAACCATTCGGGCGTGGGGTCGACTCCGGTGTAGAGAGGTGCGGTAGAGCCGATCGGGAGTTCCGTGGTGGTCATGTCCAACCACCTCCTGTTCGTGGCGCCGACCTACGGTGGCCGGCCTGGGATACTGGGCTGGGGTTTTCGACTGTAGATCGAAAACCTCGACCCGATCGTAGCACTCGCCCGCCACGGGCCATCGAAAGGCCGCATCCGCGACGCCCTCGACATGGTCAAACAGGGCACCGCACACCCACTACACTCGCAGCCATGCCTGCGCCGAGCGTCTTCCATGAAGTGCTCTGCGCCGTGTTCCAGGTGCGCGAATCGAGCGACTCCGACGCTCCCCAGCTCTCGGTCTTGCTGTGGCAGCGGGCGTTCGACCCGCAGGCCGGATCGTGGTCGCTACCCGGCGGCGGCCTTCGAGCCGACGAGGACCTCAAGACCTCGGCGCTTCGGCAGTTGGCCGAGAAGGTCGACGTGCGCGAAGTCGCCCACCTCGAGCAACTGTCGGTCTTCTCCGACCCCACACGGATGCCCGGACCGCGTGTCATCGCGTCCTCATATCTCGGTATGGTGCCGTCCGACTCACAGCCGAATCTGCCACCCGACACCCGGTGGCACCCGGTCTCGCAACTGCCGGAGATCAGTTTCGACCACAGCCAGATCGTCGAACGGGCACGGTCGAGACTGGCTGCGAAGTTGTCGTACACGAACATCGCGTTTGCCCTCGCGCCGGCCGAGTTCTCGATGTCGGCACTGAGCGACATATACTGCGCAGCCCTCGGCTACCCGGTGGACTCGACCAATCTGCTGCGCATCTTGTCCCGCCGCGGCGTGATCACGGCAACCGGAACAGTCGGTCGGACCGGCCCATCGGGTGGGCGGCCGCCGGCGCTCTACCGTTTTGCCGACAAACAACTGCGCATCACCGACGAGTTCGCGACGCTTCGCCCGCCGCCCTGACCCGCCGCGGAGGCGATCACCCGGTCCGCGTGTGTTCGGCCAGTTTGGCCAGGAGAACCGCGAGGGAAGCCACCTCGTCGTCGCTGAGCGCGTCGAAAGGCAGGGGCGCCGGATCCTCGACCGCTCGTGCCGCATCGAGCATCTCCCGCCCCGCCTCGGTCAGCGACACCACCTTGCTGCGCCGGTTGGCCGGGTCCGTTCGACGGTCCACCAGTCCCCGCTGCTCCAGCTCTGTCACGGCCACCGTGGCGGCAGGTGCGTCCACCGTGGCCGCCGACGCCAGCTGTTTCATGGTGAGTGGACCCCCGTCGAGCCGGCTCAGCATCCGGAATCGACTGAACGGCAATCCCGTTTGGTCGATCACCGCGCGGCGCCACGTCTCGCGGTTGCTGTGCACCAGCGTCGTCATCGTGCGCCACACCTCGTCACGCTGATCCCCCATCACCGACTCCTGCCGCCGGCGGGGGTGTGATGCGTCGGCTGGACGATCGGCTTCTCGTCAGACTCGGCGAACAGGTCGGCAACCCCCGACGCGGTGCGCGCCGACGCCGCGGTGGTGGAGAAGATCCCCAGTCCTGCGATGGTGAGGGCGAGTCCCGCCGTCACCCACCACAGCGGAGCCATCGCGGTGACGGACACCGGTGTCTCGGGCCCGGCCGCGATCACCGATCCGGCGATGGTCCCCGACAGTGCCACCCCCACGCTGATCCCGAGTTGGCGGCTCGTCGATGCGATCGCCGACGCAGCACCTGCGCGCTCGCGCGGCATCCCGCTGACGGCAGCCGTGGTGATCGGCGCGTTCACGGTTCCGAAACCGACCCCGAACATGCCGAAGACGATGAGCATCTGCCAGTTGGGAGTGTTCGGTCCCAGTTGCGTGAGCAGGCTCGATGCCAACGCGAGCATCACACCCGCGAACACCAGGGACGGGCGCGTTCCATAGCGGCCCACCAGGCGTCCGGACAACGGCGAGCAGATGATGGTGCCGATCGCGATCGGCAGAAACATCAGACCTGTCTCCACCGGGGAATAGCCGCGGATTCCCTGGAGGTAGATCGACATCATGAACAGGAACGCGCCATAGGCGGCAAAGGCGCAGATGCCGGTGACAGTGGCCGCCGAGAACGGGATGCTGCGGAAGAACCGTAGTTCGATGAACGGGTCGGTCCGGCGCAGTTCGTAGGCGCAGAAACCGCCGAATGCGACGATCGCCACCACAAAGATCCCGATCGTCCGCCAATCGGTCCAGCCCATGCCGGGTCCCTCGATCAACCCGATGACAACACCAGCCATGAACGTGATCGCCAGGCCTTGTCCGATGGGGTCGAGTCCGCGAACGCGTTGCGACTTCGATTCGGGCACAACAACAATGGTGGCGATCACCGCGATCAGGCAGATCGGGAGGTTGATCAGGAACACCGACTGCCAACTGAACAGATCGATGAGCACGCCGCCCACGATCGGGCCGAGCGCCATCGAGACCCCGACCACCGCACCCCAGACGCCGACCGCCCGAGCACGTTCGACCCGGCCGGAGAACGTCTGGGTGATGATGGACATGGCCACCGGGTTGAGCATCGAACCGCCCACCGCCTGGAGGAATCTGGCGGCGATGAGGACCTCGACATTGGGTGCCAGGCTGCACAGAAGCGAGCCCAGAGCGAACAACGTCAGGCCGATCTGGAACACCCGCCGCCGCCCGAATCGGTCTGCGGTGGTTCCGGCGAGCATCAGCAAACTGGCCAACACCAGCGTGTAGACATCGATCACCCACTGCAATTCGGTGGGCGTGGCTTTGAAGTCACTCCTGATCGACGGGATCGCGACGTTGACGATGGTCGCGTCCATCGAGACGATCAGCAGGCTGAGACAGCAGGTGGCGAGAATCGCCACCTTGCGATTGCGGCTGAGATCCTCGGCTGGTTTGGTCACGAAACTATTGTGAAACTACAACTGTTTCTGCGCAAGTGCCTGTGCAGGACGCCACTATCGGTGCGACGCACTCGCTTCGACGGGGGCACCCTCGTCGGTCGTCGACTCGCGGGGTTCGCCGCGTTCAAGAGCGACCAGCAAGATGATGGTGACCAGCGCGGTCAGAGGCGCGATCACCAGTAGTGCCCACGAGAATCCCACTCCCCCGGAGATGTCGAGCTGGGCGCCGACGATACGCAGGCTGGGCGGCTGAGTGAACTCCTGCCCTACGGCCACCCCATCTCTTCCCGAAAAGCGCAGACGCGCAATGGCATCGCCACCCATACCGCCCCGACACCGGCCATGATCGTCGACACGGTCAACACCACCACGCCCAACGGACCACGGAGTGACGGAGATACCCAGAGCACCACGGCCAGCACCACACCGGCGGCCAGTGCCACACAGAAGAAGATCGCCAGGGCGGAGAACTCGGTGCCGGCGTCACCGATGGCAACCGCCCGGCCCGATTCGATCACCCGGCCGTCGATGCCCGGGGTGAGCAGGCCCCAGATCACTCCCCATGCGATCCCGACCAACACAATCCCCGCCACGACCAGCGCGGCCGCCGATGCAGGAGGCGACAACGCCCGGCGCGGACCGGTCAACGCTGCGCCAGCTCCACCGAGTCGACCGTGCCGTGTCGTGAGCAGCGCGCCGACCATCCGTCAGGACGGACCTGAACGACCATCCGGCGCCCACACTGGCCGCAGTATCGCGGCGGTTCCAGGCCCAACTGCGCGGCCTTGGGCACCGAGTCCGGGTGCTCGAGCTCCAACCGCACGCCCGTGTACACCCCGAAGGTGAGAGGCGTGGCCAGCGGCGCGGGGATGTCGGTCATCGTCGGAGCGTTCCTTGAGATGCGAACTGTCAGATCGAGTCGTTGAGGGCCTTGATCGGCATCTGCAGCTCTTCGAGCAGATCCAGATCGGTCTCGGCCGGACGGCCGAGGGTGGTCAGGTAGTTACCGACGATGACCGCGTTGATCCCGCCGAGGATGCCCTGCTTTGCGCCGAGGTCACCGAGGGTGATCTCCCGGCCACCGGCGAACCGCAGGATGGTGCGAGGCAGTGCCAGACGGAAGGCGGCCACGGCTTTGAGGGCTTCGGCAGCCGGCAACACGTCGAGGTCCCCGAACGGGGTACCCGGACGCGGGTTGAGGAAGTTGAGAGGAACCTCGTCGGGATCGAGGGCAGCCAGATCCGCGGCGAACTCGGCTCGCTGTTCCAGCGTCTCGCCCATGCCGAGGATGCCGCCGCAGCAGACCTCCATACCGGCTTCGCGGATCATCTTCAGGGTGCCGAAACGCTCTTCCCAGCTATGGGTGGTGACGACGTTCGGGAAATGCGAGCGCGCGGTCTCGAGGTTGTGGTTGTAGCGATGCACGCCCATGGCCTTGAGCTCGTCGACCTGTTCCTGGGTCAACATGCCCAGGCTGCAGGCGATCTGGATGTCGACCTCGGCGCGGATCGCTTCGATGCCGGCAGCAACCTGAGCCATCAGCCGCTTGTCGGGACCGCGTACCGCCGCCACGATGCAGAACTCGGTGGCACCGGACTTGGCAGTCTGCTTGGCGGCCTCGACCAGAGCCGGGATGTCGATCCACGCACTGCGCACCGGTGATGCGAACAAGCCGGACTGCGAGCAGAAATGGCAATCTTCGGGGCAACCGCCGGTCTTGAGGGAGATGATGCCCTCGACCTCGACCTCTGGCCCGCAGTGCTTCATCCGCACGTCGTGCGCGAGCTGAAGAAGATCGGTCAGTTTGTCGTCGGGCAGCTGCAGGATCTGCAGTGTCTGCTCTTGAGTGAGCCCTTCACCGCGTTCCAACACCTGCTCGCGCGCGACGTCCAGAATGTCTGTGCGTACTGGTGCCTGGGTCACGTGGGGCCTCCCTCTTGTCATGAATATTGCAGTCTCAGTGTGCCCTATCACCGTGGGCGCTCAGTTTGGGGTGGGACACATGGCGGTCAGCCACTCACGATCGAACCATCCAACTGCCTGCGACACGAAGGCCTGACGGTCTAGGGTGCCCGCCCCGGCGGGCACTTTCCCGACGATGGGCACGCCGGTGACCTGCGGCAAGTCCTCGAGATTGCATCTTTCGGCAAGATCTGGATCGCCGGGCCAGGACCCGATCACGACCCCCGCACACTCGAGTCCCGCCCCGGTGATCGCCCGGACGGTGAGTTCGGTGTGGTTCAGACTGCCCAGTCCGGGCGCAGCGACCACGAGCACACGCGCGCCGATGGCATCGGCGACATCGAGAATGGTCAGGTCGGGAGCCAGCCGGACCAGTACGCCGCCGGCGCCCTCGATAAGGACAAGATCGGACCCGGCCAGACCGTCCACTGCCGCGACGACGTCGGACAACAGCACCGGCTGGACGCCTTCGTTACGGGCCGCACGCTCGGGGGCCAGTGGATCGCGGAAACGGGCACCTTCCGCCGTTGTCCTGACGCCGGCGAGACGCACGACTTCATCGATGTCGCCGGGATCGTCCGGACCGACCCCGGTCTGGGCGGGTTTGCACACGGCGACATCGAGGCCACGGGCCATCACCGCCGCAGCGAGGGCCGCAGTGGTGACGGTCTTGCCCACTTCGGTGGACGTACCGGTGATGACCAGATTCACGGATCAGAGCCCGTTCAGCACGGCGGTCACCACGCCGGCCACCGTGCGGATGTCGTCGTCGGTGAGATCGGCGCGCACGGTGAGACGCAGGCGAGAAGTTCCAGGCGGTACCGACGGCGGCCGGAAACACCCGACCAGCACACCCTGTTCGCGACACCGTTGCGCCGCCAGCAGAGCCTGAGCGGGATCGCCCACGATGATCGAGACGACGGCGGCCTCTGGCGGTTCGCCGCCACACAAGTGCGCCAGCAGTGCCGCGTTCGCCCGTACCCGTTCGGACAGACCCGGTTCGTCGCGGAGCACCGCGAGGGCGGCCTGGGCGGCTCCCGCCGCGGCCGGCGCCAGCCCGGTGTCGAAGATGAAGCTACGGGCCCGGTCGATGAGGTGGTCGCGGACCGCCTCTGTACCGAGCACCACTCCTCCTTGTGCGCCAAGGGATTTCGAGAGCACTGTGGTGGTCACCAGATCAGGGGCGCCGGCCAGACCCACCTCGTCCAGCACGCCGCGCCCGCCGGAGCCACGCACGCCCAACGCGTGCGCCTCGTCCACCAGCAGGGTTGCTCCGTGCTCGCGGGCGGCGGCGTACAACTCGGCAACCGGCGCGATCTGACCGTCGATCGAGTAGACCGAATCGGTGACGATCATGGCCCGCTGTTCGCTGCGTTCGGCGAGCTCGCGCCTGACGGCCTCGTGGTCGCCACGATCGACCACCACCACTCGTGCGCGCGAGAGCCGGCAGCCATCGATCAGCGATGCGTGGGCGCCACCGTCGCTGATGATCACGTCTCCGCGTCCCATCAGAGCGGCCACCGCCCCGACGTTGCCGAGATATCCGGACGAGAAGACCAGCGCCGCCGGGTAACCGAGGAACTCGGCCAGATCCCGCTCCAGCGCCTCGTGCAGGGCGGTGGTGCCGGTGACCAGCCGCGACGACGTGGAGCCCGCACCCCAGGTGTCGAGCGCGGCGTGCGCGCCGGCCAGGACCCTGGGATCGGAAGAGAGCCCGAGATAGTCGTTGGACGCCAGATTGATCAGCGCGTTGTCCGCCACGCGCGGCACCAAGGTGCGGTGCAGCCCGGCGGCTTCACGGACGTCGGCAGCCTCGGCCAGCCAGTCCAGGGCGCTGTCCGAATCGGTGTTTCTGTCGGTCGGGGCAAGTGGTTTCACTGACAAACAGAGTCTCATAACGCTTCGGCTGCGGCCGGCGAGGGTTGAGCCGTGCAGGCACGGACCGCAGCCGACACCCCACCGATCAGAACGTCGAGGTCGTCGTCGGTACACACATACGGAGGCATCGTGTAGATGTTGTCGCGGAAAGGCCGCAGCCACACCCCCGCCGACACCGCGGCGTCCGTCGCCACAGCCATGTCGACGGGGTGGTCGAGTTGCACCACCCCGATGGCACCCTGCACCCGGACGTCACGGACGCCAGGGAGGTCGGCGAGAGGGCCGAGTCCTTCCCGTAGTCGATCGGCGATGTGGGCGACCCGATCGCGCCACCCGGACGCGAGGAGCAGCTCGGTGGATGCCACGGCCACCGCACACGTGAGCGGGTTCGCCATGAATGTCGGCCCGTGTGCCAGTACCCCCACGTCGGACCGCGAGATCGTGTCCGCGATGTCGCGGGTACACAACGCTGCTGCCATGGACAGATAGCCGCCGGTGAGCGCTTTGCCGATGCACATGATGTCCGGGGACACCCCGGCGTGGTCGGCGGCGAACAACTCTCCGGTGCGGCCGAACCCCGTGGCGATCTCGTCGAAGATGAGGAGTACACCCTGCTCATCGCAGATCCGGCGCAGCTCGCCGAGGTAACGGGGATCGTGAAATCGCATCCCGCCGGCGCCCTGGACCACCGGTTCGACGATCACGGCGGCGAGTTCACCGCGATGCTCGGACACGAGGTCCTCGAGCTCTGTGACGTACTCCACGCTGAACTCGGACGGCGGCGCCGATGCGAACACCTGACTGGTGAGCACGTCGGTCCACAGCGAGTGCATCCCGCCTTCCGGGTCACAGACGCTCATAGGGGTGAAGGTGTCGCCGTGATAGCCGCCGCGCCACGTCAGCAGGCGGGTGCGGCCGGCTTCGCCCCGGGCCCGCCAGTACTGCAGCGCCATCTTGACCGCGACCTCGACCGACACCGACCCGGAGTCGCAGAAGAACACGGTCTGCAGCGGATCGGGGGTTATCTCGACGAGCAGCTCGGCCAGCCTGGCTGCAGGTTCGTGGGTGAGGCCACCGAACATCACATGCGCCATCGAGTCGAGCTGGGCGCGCGCCGCAGCGTCGAGCACCGGGTTCCGATAGCCGTGGATCGCGGCCCACCACGAACTCATGCCGTCGACGACCGTGGTCCCGTCCGCGAAGGTCAGGCGGACACCCGACGCAGATCGGACGACGCGGGGAACGGGGTCCGGATGCGGCATGGTCCCGTATGGATGCCAGATCATCTCCGAGTCGATCCGGGTGACCTGTTCTTCCGCCATGGGAGGCCGATTGATCTGAGATTCGGGCAATGTGGGCACCTACCCACCCTAATGAGCGCGCCGCGGCGTTCCAGGCCGGGGATTCTAAGGTGCAACAGGTAGATTACGTGCCGGAACCGCCCACCCCGCTGCTGTGACGACACCGATTTCAGCGCCACCGGACAAGTGAGACTAGAGAGCAGTTGACAGCCGCACCCAGCGTTGAGAAGAGGCCACCGGCGGTACCCGCCGACACGGTCCCCAGTTACCGCACCGACCTCGACGGTCTGCGGGGCCTGGCCATCGTCTTGGTGGCGTGCTTCCACATCTGGTTCGGGCGGGTGTCCGGTGGTGTCGACGTGTTCCTCACCCTGTCGGGGTACTTCTTCGTCGGCTCCCTGCTGCGGCACGTCATCGTCAGCGCACAGAACGAGCAGGCCGGACTCTGGCCCGCGATCAACCCGGTCAAACGACTCACCCGGCTCGGCAGGCGACTGCTGCCCGCGCTCGTCGCGATCCTGGTTGTCATCAGCCTCGGTACGTTGCTCATCTTCCCCGAGACCCGCTGGCGGGCGACGGGCCAAGAGGTCATCGCGAGCCTGTTCTACTACCAGAACTGGCATCTGGCGTTCAATTCGCAGGACTACACGGCGGCCAGTTCGGCGAACAGTCCTCTGCAGCATCTGTGGTCGATGTCGGTACAGGGCCAGTTCTTCGTGCTGACCATGCTCACCGCCCTGGCGGTCGCCGGGATCATCACGGTGTTGGTGCGTGCCGGAGTGCGCAAGCTGGCCGACCCCACGGTCATCCGTATCCTGATCGGCGTATCGCTCCTCGGGGTGGCGGCCGTGTCGTTCTACTGGGCGCACATGCGGATGGACGTCAACCAGCAGTTCAACTACTACGACACCATCTCCCGCGTGTGGGAGCCTCTCGCCGGCGGTCTACTCGCCGTCTGGATGCCGAAATGGCGGGTTCCCAACGTCATCCGCAACATCGTGGCCGTCGCCGCCCTGGGACTGATCATCACCTGTGGCTGGTGGATCGTGGGTGTCGAGCAGTACCCCGGACCGTGGGCGCTGGTTCCCGTGCTGTCGACGCTCGCCATCATCTGGTCGGGTGCGACCGCGCTGCAGCACGGCCCGAAGTCGGGACAACCGGTCGTCAATCACGCACTGTCCGCCCGACAGATGGTGTGGCTGGGGTCGATCTCCTATTCCCTCTACCTGTGGCACTGGCCCCTGCTGATCTTCTACCTGACGTGGCGTGACAAGAACCATGCATCGATCGTCGAGGGAACCGTTCTCATCGCGGTGTCCATCGCAATGGCGTGGCTGACCAAGAGGTACATCGAAGAGCCACTGCGGGCACCCCGGTCGGTGTCGATCCACAAAGAAGATCCGCCGCACAAGGGCACCCCGACGCGTCACCACCACCCGACGCACGCAGCCACCGTGAACCCGTGGCGAGCCCGACTCCTGGACTACACCACCGTGGTGACCAGCGTGCTGATCGTGAGCGCGGTGGTCATGACGGTCGGTTTCAAGGCCTGGGACTACCACGTGACCCACATGACGGTGGACACCACCAAGCTCGATCCCCGTGTCTATCCCGGCGCCCGGGCGCTCCTCGACAACGCCCCGGTTCCCCACGTCGACCCCCAGCCATCTGCACTACAGGTCGTCAACGACCTGCCGGTGACCTCGTTCAATGGCCACATCAGCGACTTCGACGACACCGGGGTGCACGTCGGGGTGTACGGCGATCCGTTGGCCACCAAGACGATTGCGCTGGCAGGTGGCTCGCACGCGGAATACTGGATCACGGCGCTCGACATCATCGGCAAACAGAACCACTTCAAGGTGAAGACCTATCTGAAGATGGGCTGTCCGCTGTCCACCGAGCTGGTGCCGAAACAACGCGGAGTTCCCTATCCGCAGTGTCATGACTGGGTGCAGAAAGTGGTCCCACAGATCATCGCCGACAAGCCGGATGCACTGTTCACCAACACAACCCGGCCCCGCGACGACGGGCCCGGCGACTGGGTGCCAGGCGACTACCTGCCGATCTTCGACCAGTTCGCCCAGGCGAACATCCCCATCCTCGGGATACGCGACAGCTCGTGGCCCCACAACGCCGACGGACCGATCAACACCCCGGACTGCCTGGCCAACACCCGCGACAGCGACAACTGCGACACCGCGCGTTCGGCCTCCTTCGCGCCGACAAACCCCACGCTCGACATCGTGGCGGACCACCCGAACGTCTTGCCGCTCGACCTGACGGACGGCATGTGCAACGACACGACCTGCCCTGCTGTGGTCGGGAACATCACCGTCTACCACGACTGGCATCACTTGAGTGCGACGTATGTGCGCAGTCTCACAGCCGAATTGCAGCGTCAGATGCAAGCCGCGCTGCCCTGGACCTGAGGCACCCTCTACTCTTCCGGTGATCTGGTGCGATGGCTCCGCACTGACAGTGCCGCGGGCCTCCGCGAACAGTAGGGTCATCAACATGAAAATGCGAGGGTGCCCATGACATCAACCCCCGGAAGCGACGCGTCGTCCGCCAGAACCGTGGACGACTCGACCGGCTCGGACGACGTCGCGGTGGCCGTACACGGCACCACCGCCGACGCACGGGCGGCGTGGTCGAGGAGCTGATGGTGTGGCCGGGCAGCGCATATCCCCTCGGCGCGACGTTCGACGGAGCGGGTACCAACTTCTCGCTCTTCTCCGAAGTGGCCACCGCCGTGGACCTGTGCCTGATCGGTCCTGACGGGTCTGAGACACGCGTGCCCCTCGAAGAGGTCGATGGCTACGTCTGGCACGCCTACCTGCCGTCGATATCGCCCGGTCAGCTCTACGGCT
Organism: Williamsia sp. D3; assembly: GCF_000506245.1. Classification (NCBI taxonomy): domain Bacteria; kingdom Bacillati; phylum Actinomycetota; class Actinomycetes; order Mycobacteriales; family Nocardiaceae; genus Williamsia; species Williamsia sp. D3. The sequence continues at coordinate 435,620 of NZ_AYTE01000031.1, forward strand.
ATCGGGTCCACGGCCCCTACGACCCTCGCCAGGGCCATCGCTGCGACCCCTCAAAGCTGTTGGTCGATCCGTACGGCAAGGCATTCCACGGCGAGTTCGACGGAGACGCGTCCCTGTACTCGTATCCCATCGTGCTCGACGAAACTCCGCAGGACCAGGAGTCAACCGAGCCCGCGGCCGACACGAACGGCGGCAACGACGCGAGTACGCAGCCCGACACCGACACCGACACCGAGACGCCGGGTTTGCTCGATACCGGTTCGGAGAACGGCGGCACCGCAGCGTCAGACCAGCTCACAGACCCGTCCGCCGACGTTGAAAACGTCGCGACTGCAACCACTCTCAAGTCCTCGGTTGACGACACCGACGATGGCCCGGCAGAACCCGCACAGGAGACCACGCCCCAACCGCGATCAGAATCGACGCCCGACCCCCTGTTCGGCGAACCTCCCAGACTCGACTCGCTCGGGCACACGATGACGTCGGTGGTGATCAACCCGTTCTTCGACTGGCAGCACGATCGGTCTCCCAATCGCCCGTACTACGAGACCATCATCTACGAAGCCCACGTCAAGGGCATGACGGCAACCCATCCCGAAGTGCCCGAACAGCTCCGCGGAACGTACGCCGGCCTCGCCCATCCGGCGATCATCGACCACCTCACGTCCATGGGCGTCACGGCCATCGAACTGATGCCCGTGCACCAGTTCCTCCAGGACCAGACCCTGCTCGATCAGGGTCTGCGAAATTACTGGGGGTACAACAGCTTCGGCTTCATGGCACCCCACGCCGACTATGCAGCCAACCAGCGGGCCGGCGGTGCGGTCCCGGAATTCAAGGCGATGGTGCGGGCATTCCACGAGGCCGGGATCGAAGTGATCCTCGACGTGGTCTACAACCACACCGCCGAGGGCAACCATCGCGGTCCGAGCATCGCCTTCCGCGGCATCGACAACGCGGCGTACTACCGACTCGTCGACGGCGAACCCTGGCACTACATGGACTACACGGGCACCGGAAACAGTCTGAACGTGCGCCATCCGCACACGCTGCAGCTGATCATGGACTCGCTCCGGTACTGGGTGCTCGAGATGCACGTCGACGGTTTCCGGTTCGACCTGGCCTCGACACTCGCCCGCGAGCTGCACGACGTCGACAAGTTGTCGGCCTTCTTCGATCTGGTGCAACAGGATCCGGTGGTCAGCCAGGTGAAGTTGATCGCCGAGCCATGGGACGTGGGCGAGGGCGGCTACCAGGTGGGCAACTTCCCAGGACTGTGGACCGAGTGGAACGGGCAATACCGCGACACCGTGCGTGACTACTGGCGCGGCGAGCCCGCGACACTCGGAGAATTCGCATCGCGGCTGACCGGCTCGTCAGATCTCTACGAGGCAACCGGGCGCCGTCCCAGCGCCAGCATCAACTTCGTGACGGCGCACGACGGCTTCACCCTGCGAGATCTCGTGTCCTACAACGAGAAACACAACGAGGCGAACGGCGAGGACAACCGGGACGGGGAAAGCCACAACCGTTCGTGGAACTGCGGTGTGGAAGGTCCCACCGACGACCCCGACATCGAGCGTCTTCGTGCGCGTCAGCAGCGCAACATCTTGGCAACGCTGATGCTGAGCCAGGGCACCCCGATGATCGCCCACGGCGACGAGATCGGCCGCACCCAGAACGGCAACAACAACGTCTACTGCCAGGACGGCCCGATCGCGTGGATGGATTGGGAACTGGCGGAGAAGAACTCAGATCTGCTCGAGTTCACCCGACGGGTCATCGCCTTGCGCTCGTCGCATCCGGTGTTCCGCAGGCGCCGATTCTTCGCCGGGCGCCCGATCCGGTCCGGCAACCAGGCACGTGACATCGCCTGGCTCACGCCCAGCGGCGAGGAGATGACCGAGGAGGACTGGGACAGCGGTTTCGGCAAATCCCTGGCCGTCTTCTTGAACGGATCCGGCATCAACGAGAAGGACGTCCGCGGACGGCTGGTTGTCGACGACGATTTCTTGATGTGTTTCAACGCGCACTACGAACCGATCGTCTTCCGGGTGCCGACCGATTTCTACGCCAACGAGTGGACCGGCGAGCTCGACACCGCCCACCCGACCGGCTCGAGCACGGTCAACGCGAAAGCCGGCAGCGCACTGTTGGTTAGGGAACGGTCGTTGTTGGTACTCCGCAAAGTGAATTGATCTTCGATCTTGTGCCAACGCCTTGGCCGGACACCGATACCGGCCTGGCTCGACAACCGCTGGAGTACCCATGATCCTGCCGCTGACGGCCACCTACCGGCTTCAGCTGCACGGCGAGTTCACCTTCGCCGACGCAATTGAACAGCTCGACCACATCGAAGGGCTGGGCGTCAGCCATCTGTACCTGTCGCCGATTCAGACCGCCCAACAGGGCTCGACGCACGGGTACGACTGGGTTCCGCCGCCCGCGGTCGCCGAGTCGCTCGGTGGAATCGAGGGATTGCGGGAACTGCGGTCGGCTGCAGCCGACCGCGGCATCGGCGTGATTGTCGACATCGTCCCCAACCACACCGGTGTCGAGGACCCCCGGCAGAACCCGTGGTGGTGGGACGTCTTACGCAACGGCCGGACGTCCGAGTACGCCGACTACTTCGACATCGACTGGTCGGCGGACAACGGGGCCGACGGCAAGATCGCGCTGCCGGTCCTCGGCTCCGCCGACGACGTGGCATCGCTCGAGGTGGACACAAGTGGGGACGAACCAGAACTCTCCTTCTACGAACACCGGTTCCCGCTCGCCCCCGGCACCGAAGCCGGCCAGTCCGCCCAAGAGGTCCATGACCGGCAGCATTACCGGCTGGTGCCGTGGAACATCGGCGTCATCGGTTATCGCCGTTTCTTCTCCGTCAATGGTCTGGCGGGATTGCGACAAGAGGACCCCGCCGTCTACGCGGCCACCCACGACCTGATCCGTCAGCTCGTCGCGGAAGACCTCGTGGACGGTCTTCGCGTCGACCACCCGGACGGTCTTGCGGATCCCCAGGATTATCTGCAGCGGCTGCGTGCGGACATCGGACCGGACCGGATCCTGTTGATCGAGAAGATCCTTGCCCATGACGAGCCCCTGGATCCGAGCCTCCCGGTCGACGGCACCACCGGCTACGAGACGATGCGATCGGTGGGCGCGGTGCTCATCGACCCCACCGGTGAATCGGCTCTCGGACAGCTGCATCAGAAATACACCGGTGATCGCGGCGACAAGCTGTGGCTACACGCCGCGGAACGACAGCTCAAGCTGTCGATACTCGACGAGACCTTCCCTGCCGAACGGGCCCGTCTGCGACGGGCGATCACCGCGACGGCCCGTGATCGCGAGGTGTTCTCGAACGACGACCTCGATTCGGCGATCGGTGCGGTGATCGCGGGTCTGGGCGTCTATCGCGCCGACTACCCGATACTCGCCGGAACTCTGGATTCGGTCATCGCAAGTGAGCGAGAACGGTTGCCGGCCCTGGCAACTGCCTTCGAACTGCTCGCATCGGCAGTGGCCACCGACGACGAATCGCGCAGCCGACTCGCCCAGGTGTGCGGCGCCGTCACCGCGAAGAGCGTCGAGGACTGCCTGTTCTACCGGACCGCCCGGCTGGTCAGCCTGCAGGAGGTCGGCGGCGACCCGGCGGCATTCGGTGAATCGATCGACGACTTCCACGCCGCCAACGTGATTCGGGCGAAGAGCTGGCCGCGGGCATTGACCTCGCTGTCGACTCACGACACCAAGCGGAGTGAGGACGTCAGGGCACGCATCGGCATCTTGTCCCAGATCCCGCAGAGGTGGACCGATTTCGTTGACCGTTCGGAGTCCCGCAACCCCGCGCCCGCCGGGGTCACCGGACTCTTCTTGCGCCAGAACCTGTTCGGGATCTGGCCGACCGACGGCGTGATCACCGGGGCCCTGCGTACCCGTTTCCACGACTACGCCACGAAGGCGATCCGCGAAGGCGGGGTGGGCACCACGTGGACCGACGTGAACGAACAGTTCGAGACCGCAGTACATGCCTGGATCGATGCCTCGTTCGACGGCCCGTGTGCGCCCGAGTACACCCAGCTCGTACAGGAAATGCTGCCTCACATCGAATCCGACGCTCTGGTGCAGAAGGCGCTGGCGTCATTGCTGCCCGGAATCCCGGACGTCTATCAGGGCACCGAGTGGTTCGACGATTCCCTCGTCGACCCGGACAATCGCCGGGCGGTGGACTACACGCGCGACGGCAACCACCCGAAGACCCGTGTGGTGCGGGCGGCCTTGACCCTGCGCCGGCGCCGGCCGGAGGTGTTCGTCCAAGGTGGGTACGAGCCGCTGTCGGGCACCGGCCCGGCCACCGATCATCTGGTGGCCTTCGGCCGCACCTCGACGGCGGGGGTGATCGAAGTGATTGTCGCGGCAGCTCGCTGGACCGTCGGCCTCGACGCCGAGCTATGGGCCCAGACCCATCTCGAACTCCCCTCCGGTACGTGGCGGGAGCAGATCACCGGCACCGACGTCGACGGTAATGTGACGCTGTCAGGGCTGGCCACGCCGGTCGGCATTTTCGAGCGTGTGAGGGAGTGACCAGCGTCCTGGTTGCGGGCTTCACCAACGCGATCGCGCACTGAGGAGTTGGACACCATGTTGGTCGCAGGAATCGATTCGTCGACCCAATCCAGCAAGGTGGTGGTGTGCGACGTAGCCGACGGCCGCGTGGTGCGCTCGGGTAGCGCGCCACACCCCACGGGTACCGAGGTGCATCCGGATCAATGGTGGCAGGCCCTCGGGTCGGCGATCGAAGCTGCCGGGGGGCTCGACGACGTCGCAGCGGTATCCGTCGGAGCGCAGCAACACGGCATGGTGTGTCTCGATGAATCCGGTGAGGTGGTGCGTGAGGCGCTGCTGTGGAACGACACCCGGTCCGGTCCCGCCGCCGACGAACTCATCGCCGACCTCGGCGGGCCGCAGCAGTGGGTGGACGAGGTGGGAGTGGTCCCGGTCGCGTCGATCACCGCCACCAAGCTGCGCTGGCTCGCCGACAACGAACCCGCCAACGCCGATCGCACCGCTGCGGTGTGTCTCCCCCACGACTGGCTCAGCTGGAAGCTCACCGGCAGTACCGACCTGGCCGACCTGTGGACCGATCGCAGCGACGCCAGTGGCACAGGCTATTTCAGCGCAGCCGCCGATGAGTACCAGCCTCGGTTGCTGGAGTTGGCGATGAGAGGCCGGGCGCCGATGGTGCCCCGGATCGTCGGCCCAGCACAGAACGGTGGCGCCATGCGGTCGGGCGCGGGCATCGGTGCGGGCGCCGGCGACAACGCAGCGGCGGCGCTGGCGCTCGGCGCCGTCCCCGGCGACTGCATCGTGTCACTCGGCACCTCTGGAGTTGTCAGCGCGGTCAGTGACAGTGCGCCGACCGACTACGCCGGACTCGTTGCCGGTTTCGCCGACGCCACAGGCCGCAATTGCCGCTGGTGTGCACTCTGAACGGGGCCCCCGTGCTGGCGGCCGTGGCCAAGATGCTCGACGTCGACTTCGACACGTTGTCCGACCTTGCCCTGTCTGCGCCTGCGGGCGCCGACGGGCTGTCCCTGGTGCCGTACTTCGAGGGAGAACGCTCCCCCAACCTGCCGCGCACGCGCGGAGCCCTGCACGGCATGACCGGACGAAACCTGAACAGCGCCAACATCGCCCGGGCGGGCGTCGAAGGTTTGCTGTGTTCCCTCCAGTACTGCGCCGACCGGATCCGCGACCAAGGCATCGAGATCAACCGGATCATCCTCGTCGGTGGCGGCGCACGCTCTGCGGCCATCCGGGAGCTGGCCCCGGCAATCTTCGCCCGCCCCGTCGTGGTCCCGGAACCGGGCGAATACGTGGCGCTCGGCGCCGCTCGTCAGGCCGCCTGGTCGCTGGACCCCACGTCCGAACCACCTCGCTGGTCGGCCGCCGACGAACGTGTCTACGAGGCCGCTCCGACACCTCATGTCGTCGAGCAGTACCACGAGGCATCCGGATTGACCGTCGGCCGGAACTGACCCGCACGCCGACACCGACCCCGGCACCGACGCCGACATCGTCCCCGTCGGTATGCGCCGAGGGCGTGGTGCCCTCGGCTACCTGTCACGCGACTGATGTCGGCGCTGCCGCTTCGGTGAGCCGATCGAGTTCGCTGTCATCGAGCTCGATGCCGATGGCGGCCACGTTGTCGTGCAGATGACGCACACTCGTGGTCCCCGGAAGCGGTACGACGACCTCATCTCGTCTCCGGCCCTGACAGTGCACCCAGGCCAGGGCCACCTGCCCCGGCGACACCCCGCGGTGTCGGGCGATGTCGGCCAGCGCCACACCGAGGGGTGAGGAATCCTCCGCACGCAGTGCGCCGTGGCCGGTCGGTGAATGCGCGACCAGTGCAATACCCAACTCTGCCAATGTTTCCGACATCGACCGGGGTATGGGCGTCGAGAGCGACCACGCCTCCTGCACCGCGTGGACGGGATGGACCGCGTGCGCTCGGCGAACGTCCTCGACGGTGACGTTCGACAGGCCGATCGAGCGGATCTTGCCCACCTCGATCAGCCCGGCCATGGCCGAGACCGTCTCCTCGATCGGGGTGTGCTCACTGCGGTGGTGCAAGTAATAGAGATCGATGACCTCAGCCCCCAGGCGGCGGAGACTGTCCTCGCACGAGGAGACCACCGACGCGGCGTCGGCGTGCACACTCCAATCATCGAACCGACCTGAATCACCCCATCTGACACCGAACTTCGAGCACAGGATGACCTCTCCGCGGCGTCCGGCGATGGTACGCCCGACCAGTTCCTCGTTACGGTACATCTCGGCGGTATCCAGCAGGGTCACGCCAAGGTCCAGTGCGGCATGCACCACCGCCGTCGGATCACGATCAGGGTCGGTACCCGCCTCCGTCAATCGCATGAGTCCGAGCCCCTGCTCGGGCGGATCGTCAGCAGACCATGGCTGCGTGTTCGTCATCGGGCGAACGATAAGACCTCAACGCGACTTGAAGTCAAGAGCGGGGACCCTTGCCTTCAGAGGCCCTTCGCCCCACACTGTCACCACAACACAGCCGAAGGAGGGCCCATGAAACCCACCGGTGTCACAGCGAATCTGTCGGTGCCCGACATCACCGTCGCGCGCGACTTCTACTCTGACTATCTCGGCCTCGACATCGAGGCTTTCAACCTGGGCTGGGTGGCCAACTACCAGTCGGCAGACGGGCGGGCCGCGATTCAGCTCGTCACCGAGGATGCGACCTCACCTGTCGATTCGGTGATCTCGGTACATGTAGGCGACCAGGTGGAAGAGGCCTATGCCGAAGCACAACGACGCGGGTTCGAGATCGTCCACCCGTTGACCACGGAACCGTGGGGCGTGCGCAGGTTCTTCGTCCGGGCACCCGACGGCAACGTCATCAACATCGTCAGCCACGACGACGACGCGGCGTCCAAGTAAACTCCGGGCGGCCCCGTCAGACTCCTCGGGGGTCGTTGTTCTCCACCAGCAGTTGCTGCAACGTCTCTCGAGCGCCATTGCGGCGCAACGACTCCAACGTCCACAGGTAGGGGCGCACAAATCGGTTCTCGTCGGCGAGGTCACCGAACAGCTCACGATTCTGCACAAACGCCAACGGCTCGTTGCGGCTCCGGACCGCTAGAGGGACCAACGAATCCGCGAGCGGGTCGACCACGTCGATCGGCTCGCCTGCTTCGTCCACCCCTTCCGCGTACCGGGTCCAGCTGGCCACCACCGCCGCAGCCAACACCACGTCCCCGCCGGCCTCGAGTTGCTGACGGATGACGGGCAACAACCACTTCGGTATCCGGTCCGACGAGTATTGGCAGAGCCGCGCGATGGTGTCGGCGATCGACGGGTTGCAGAACCTCTCGATCAGCGTCTCGATGTAGGCGTCGACATCCACACCGGGCAAGGGCAACAGCGTGTGCCGAGCCTCGTTGTTCATGTAGCCCAGCAGGAGACGTCGGATCAACGGATCCTGCGCTGCGTCGTGCACAAGCCGGTAGCCCATCAGATGGCCGAAGTAACACAGGGTCTGGTGGCCCGCGTTGAGCAGCCGGAGCTTCATCAGCTCGTACGGTCCCACGTCGGAGACCACCTGCACACCGACCGACTCGAGTCGAGGACGCCGGCCGAGAACGAGTCCTCGAGAACCCACTGGGTGAAAGGTTCGGCCACCACGGGCCATCGGTCCGTGATGCCGGTGCGCGCCTGCACCTCATCGCCGAGTTCGGGTGGCGTTGCCGGGGTGATCCGGTCGACCATCGAATTCGGGAAAGCTGTGTTGTCGCTGATCCATTCGGCCAGACCGGGGTCCTTGCTGCACGCAAAGGCCGTGAAGGTCTTGCGTGCGATGTCCCCGTTGCCCTCGATGTTGTCGCACGACATCACCGTGAACGAGGGGTGCCCGGCGTCGCGACGTCGACCGAGGGCCTCGACGACGAGGCCGAACGTCGTCGACGGAACAGCACCCGGCTGGAGATCGGCCTGGATCGCCGGATTGGTCAGATCGAATTCCCCTGTCGCGGACGAGAAGTTGTACCCGCCCTCGGTGATGGTGAGCGATACGATTCGGGTGGCTGGGTCGGCGAGCTTGTCGATCACCGCTGCCGGGTCGTCGGGTGCGAACAGATACTCGGCGATGGAGCCGACAATCGAGGTCTGCATCGTCCCGTCGGGATGCTTGAGAGTCAACGTGTAGAGCCCATCTTGGGGTACCAGCGCATCTCGCATGTGCACATCGCCCGGTAGCACTCCTACGCCGCAGATCGCCCAATCCCGCGAGGCCGGATCCGAGGTGAGTAACGCGTCGACGTACATGGCCTGATGAGCACGATGAAACCCGCCGACACCGAAATGCACGATGCCGCAGCTCAGTTGGGTTCGGTCGTACTCGGGTTTCGGCACCGCGACGAGATCGGCCAGACTTGCGTTGTCCAGTTTCACGATGCCCCCGCCCCTGCCGATCCACCGAGCCTGCCCGGGTAGACAACAGCTTTGATACTCCCCGGTTGCCGGTCGGCATCCAGGGCTTCGGCCACCTCGGACAAGCCGAAGCGCCCGGTGACCATCGAGTCGAGATCTACTTTGCCCGACGTGACCAACTCGCGCGCGATCGGCCAGGTGTTGGCGTACCGGAACACCCCTGTCACAACGAGTTCCCGATTCTGGACAAGCGAGATGGGAAACGCCATCGTCGAGTTCGCACTCATGCCCACCAGGACCACGCGGCCACCGGGTCGGACGGCGGCGATGCCGGATGAGATCGCCGATTCCGCACCCGATGCGTCGATGAAGGAGTCGACGCCGATCGTGGTGTCCAGCTCATCCGGGGTGAGAACGTCCGTTGCCCCGAATCCGGCCGCGACCGCCAGTCGCGTGCGGTTCACGTCGGTCACCACGATGCGGGTGGCACCCGCCGCCCGCGCCACCTGGACACAGAGCAGACCGACGGGACCCGCACCGGTGATCAAAACGCCGTCACCGATCCCGACCTCCGCCTTGCGGCAAGCAGCGATCGCCACCGACAGTGGTTCGAACAACGCGGCCGCCTCATCGCTCACCGAGTCGGGCACAGGGTGGGCAAAGGCCGACCCGATGGTCACGAACTCGGTAAGTGCACCGTCCACCGGTGGAGTTGCGTAGAAACGCATGTGCGGAGACAGGTTGTACTGCCCGCGTCGCGTCGGCTCGTCGTCGGGGTCCGGTCGTTGGGGTTCGATGGACACCCGCTCCCCGATCCGCGACTCCGGCACTCCGCTGCCGACCGCCACGATCCGCCCGGCGGCTTCATGTCCCAGCACCAACGGCGACGACACGACGAAGTCACCGATCCGTCCATGTCGGTAGTAGTGGGTGTCGGATCCGCACACCCCTACCGCGCTTACCTGGACCAACACGTCGCCGGGGTCGGGCGACGGGACCTCTCGCTGCTCGATGGTCAGGCTGCCGGGTGCGGTCAGGACGCTCGCGGTCATGGTGGCTGGAGTCATTCGCCGGTCCTCTGTGGGTGTTGCGTGGGTCACATTCAGGATGTTAGCTTACTGAGCATATGCACGACCAGTGAGCATTTGCTCACACACACCTCGATGAGGAGGGCGCGTGAACGCGTCACCGCTGGAGCCCACCGCCGACACCGGGCAAGACCTGCGCCTACTTGTTCGTGCGGCCACGATGTACCACCTCGAAGGGCTCACCCAGGCGGAGGTCGCCGCGCGGTTGGGCCTCTCCCGCCCCACCGCCGGCCGGCTCATCGCCAGGGCGCGTGCCCAGGGCCTGGTGCGTGTGGTCATCGACGCACCCCCGCACATGGCCGGCTCCATCCACACCGACGAGGAGCGCGAACTCGAGACTGCGTTCGGACTCAAAGAAGCCCTGATCATCGACCAGCTCGCCGACGGGACGCAGACCGGCGACTCCGCGCTCGGAAGGGCTGGAGCATCGGTTCTCATCCGGAGACTCGACCCGAACAGCACACTCGGCTTCACATGGGGGCCGGAAACGGTCGCCGTGGCCGACTCGATCACTCCCCGCTCTGCCAGCTGCCGGCGGGTGGTGCAGATGGACGGCTCCATGACGTCTGTCGAGTACCACACCGGCGTTGATCACGCACTGTCCCGATTCGCCGAACGCCTGGGCGCACAACCACTTCGACTTGTCGCCCCGCTCTACGCCGATCCCGACACCGTGAAGGCGCTGCAGCGGGACTCCATCCTGTCGCAGTCGTTCAAAGCCGCCGAAGAAGCCGATGTGATGGTGTTCGGTGTCGGGTCGGTCACCACGTCCACCACCCTCTTCGAAGGGGCGTACATCGACGCCGCCATCCTCGACGAATTGACCGGACTCGGGGCGGTCGGCGAGATCGGCGGGCGGTTCTACGACAAGGACGGGGTCACGGTCGAATCGTCGCTCGTCGACCGCACGGTCTCCGTTCCACTCGAGGCCGTCCGTTCCTGCCCCACCACCATGCTCATCTCCGGTGGAACCCACCGCCGGGAGTCGATCCTGGGTGCCCTCCGAGGTGGCCTCGCCACCACACTGATCACCGATCTGGGCACTGCGCACTGGCTCATCACGCAAGAGAAAGGTCAATGATGACTGACTCGACGAAGCCGAGAAGACGGGCTAGATGGCGCAAGGCCCTTGCGCCCCTTGCCCTCGCGGGAACCGTTGCGCTGACGGCCTCCGCCTGCAGTGGCGCCGGATCCTTCACGGACGGCGGCGGTGAGGCAGTCACCATCGCGTTGGTCTCCAACTCTCAGATGCAAGATGCGATCGCATTGTCTCCCCAGTTCGAGAAGGAGAACCCCGGCGTCAAGCTCAAGTTCGTCACGTTGTCCGAGAACGAGGCACGCGCCAAGATCACCGCCTCGGTGGCAACCGGCGGCGGCGAGTTCGACGTGGTGATGATCAGCAACTACGAGACGGCGACCTGGGCCGAGAACGGGTGGCTCGTCAATCTCACCCCGTACATGGTCTCCAGCCCCGGCTACGACCAGGACGACTTCATCCCAACCCTCCGCGAGGCACTGTCCTACGAGGGCAACATGTACTCGGCACCGTTCTACGGTGAGTCCTCGTTCCTCATGTACAACAAGCAGATGCTCGCCGACGCGGGCATCAACATGCCCGCGGAGCCGACGTGGCCCCAGGTCCAGGAGGCCGCCAAGACCCTGAACAGGGGCGAGGTGTCGGGTATCTGCCTGCGCGGCAAGCCGGGATGGGGTGAGACCCTGGCACCGCTGGACACCGTGATCAACGCCTTCGGTGGACGCTGGTTCGACGAGGACTGGAATGCTCAGCTCGACAGTCCGCAGGTCAGAGAAGCAGTCGAGTTCTATGTCGACACCGTCCGTCAATATGGCGAACCCGGTGCTGCCTCAACAGGTTTCCAGGAATGCGCCAACTTGATGTCGCAGGGCCAGGTTGCGATGTGGTACGACGCGACCTCAGCGGTCTCGGTGCTCGAGAGCCCGGACGACAGCAATATCGCGGGCAATGTCGGGTACGCCATGGCTCCCAGCATGGCCAAGGGCGGCAACGGCTGGCTGTACGCCTGGTCGCTCGGTATCCCCGAGAGCAGCAAGAAGAAGGACGACGCCTGGAAGTTCATCGAATGGATGACCAGCAAGGACTACATCAAGATGGTGGCCGAGCAGCTCGGCGCGGCCAGCGTCCCGCCCGGCAGCCGGCTCTCCACCTATGAGCTGCCGGCGTACAAGGAGATCTCGGGCGCCTTCGCCGAGCCGACCCTCAAATCGATGCAGGCCGCCGATCAGAACAAACCGACAGTGGACCCCGTGCCCTACACCGGAATCCAGTTCCTCGCCATCCCCGAGTTCCAGGACTTCGGCACCCGGGTGAGCCAGCAGATCAGCGCGGCAATCGCCGGACAGATCTCTGTCGACGAAGCGCTCGAACAGTCCCAGAAGTACGCCGAGGTAGTCGGCGAGTCCTACAAGAAGGAGCAGTGAGGACATGGCCACCGCACTCGCAGAGCGAGGCACCGAGCCCGATCCGGGTTCCGCGCCGCCGCCGATAACGTCCAAACGGGACAGGATCTCGCGCGCCGAGGGATGGCGACGACGGGGGCCGCTGCTACCGGCGTTGATTTTCATGATCATCGTCACGCAGATCCCCTTCATCGTGACGCTGTACTACTCCACCCAGTCATGGAACCTGGTGCGCCCCGGGTCTCGGGAGTTCAACTGGCTCAACAACTATGTCGATGTATTCACCGACAGCCAGTTCCGGACGGTGGCACTCAACACGGTGATCCTCATCGTCGGGACCGTTGTCATCTCGGTTCTGCTCGGGTTGTTCTTCGCCATCCTCCTCGACCGCAAGTTCATCGGACGCAGCATTGTCCGCACATTGCTGATCACCCCGTTCCTGGTCACCCCGGTGGCCGCCGCCCTCCTGTGGAAGACGAGCCTGCTCTCCCCCACCAACGGACTGGTCAACTGGGCCCTGAGCCCATTCGGTCTCGGCGACGTCGACTGGCTCAGCGAGTTCCCGCTCGCCAGCGTGATGGCCGAACTGGTCTGGCAGTGGACACCTTTCATGATGTTGCTGATCCTCGCCGGCCTGCAGTCGATGCCGAAGGACATCCAAGAAGCCGCCCGCGTCGACGGCGCCACCAGCTTTCGGCTGTTCCGGGAACTGACGCTGCCTCACCTGCGCAGGTTCATCGAACTGGGATCTGTCCTCGGAGCCATCTACCTGGTCAACACCTTCGACGCCGTGTACATGATGACCTCAGGAGGTCCGGGTGTCGCCAGTTCGAACTTGCCCTTCTACATCTACCAACGCGCGTTCCTCGGTTTCGATGTCGGACAGGCGGCCGCGATGGGCGTGGTCACCGTGGTCGCGACCATCATCCTGTCGAGCCTGGCCCTTCGCCTGATCTTCAAGAGTTTCAGCGGGAAAGAGGAGGCAGCCTGATGTCCACCGCAGTGAACAACACACCGGCACAAGCACATACCGACATCAAGGACATCAAGAAGCGGCGCAACCGAGGCGGGAGCCTGCTGACCGCCTTCACCTGGATCATCGCCATCGGGTTCTTCTTCCCGGTCGCCTGGATGGTGCTCACGGCGTTCAAGCAGGAGAGCGATGCGGCGACCAATCCCCCGACCTTCTTCTTCACCCCGACGCTCGACCAATTCAAGGCGGTCTTCGACGCGGGCGTCGGGACCGCGCTGCTGAACTCACTGTTCGTGACGACGGTGTCGACGATCATCGTTCTGCTGCTGGGCATCCCGGCCGCGTTTGCACTCTCGCTGCGTCCGGTGAAGAAGACTAGCGATGCCCTGTTCTTCTTCATCAGCACCAAGATGCTCCCCGTGGTCGCCGTCATCATCCCCCTGTACGTCATCGTGGGCCAGATCGGGATGCTCGACAACGTCTGGACACTCATCGTCCTGTACACCTCGATGAACCTGCCGATCGCGGTGTGGATGATGCGATCGTTTTTCCTCGAGGTACCCAGCGAACTGCTGGAGGCCGCCGAGATCGACGGCGCCAGTCTCTGGACGTCGGTTCGCGAGGTGATCCTTCCGCTGATCTCCCCTGGAATCGCGGCCACCGCACTTATCTGCGTCATCTTCTCGTGGAACGAGTTCTTCTTCGCGGTGAACATGACGGCCGTGAACGCCCAGACGATGCCGGTGGCCCTCACCGGGTTCATGTCAGGGCAGGGGCTCTTCTGGGCCCAGCTGTCCGCCGCCTCGGTGATAGCCGCTCTGCCGGTGGTCATCTGCGGCTGGATCGCTCAGAACAAACTCGTCCGCGGCCTCTCCTTCGGAGCCATCAAGTGAGCTTCGGCAGAGCACATCAGTCGGGCTCCGCCCGGGCCATCAAATAAACAGGAGCACACAATGGCAACCATCAGCTACGAAAACGCCTGCTGCGTCTACCCGGGCGCCGATTCACTGGCCGTCGACTCACTCAACCTCGACATCGAAGACGGCGAGTTCGTTGTTCTCGTCGGCCCCTCGGGTTCAGGTAAGTCGACCGCCCTGCGCATGCTCGCCGGTCTTGAGGAGATCGACAGCGGAGCAATCAAGATCGGCGGCAACAACATGGTCGGCGTCGCCCCCAAGGACCGTGACATCGCCATGGTCTTCCAGAACTATGCGCTCTACCCGAACAAGACGGTCGGCGAGAACATGGGCTTCGCGCTGAAGATGCGCGGTGTCGGGCTCGAGGAACGCAAGCGCAAGGTCGCCGAGGCGGCCAAGGTCCTCGACCTCACCGACTACCTCGACCGCAAGCCGGGCAAGTTGTCCGGCGGCCAGCGCCAGCGGGTGGCGATGGGCCGGGCCATCGTCCGCGAACCGCAGGTGTTCTGCATGGACGAACCACTGTCGAACCTCGACGCGAAGTTGCGAGTTCAGACCCGCACCCAGATCGCTGCGTTGCAGCGACGACTCGGCACCACCACCGTCTACGTCACCCACGACCAGGTGGAGGCCATGACCATGGGTGACCGCGTTGCGGTACTCAAAAACGGTGTGCTGCAGCAGTTCAGCACACGACCGAGCTCTACGACCGACCGAAGAACGCATTTGTCGCCGGCTTCATCGGGTCGCCCGCGATGAACCTGTTCACCGCGCCGGTACGCGACGGTGCAGTGACCGTCGCCGGGTCCAGGATCGACCTCGACGCGGACTCGACCACGTTGATCGAGAAGTCCGGTCTGCAGGAGGTCACCGTGGGCATCCGACCCGAAGAACTCTCCCTCGGCGACGGTGGCGACGGACTCGGTGTGACGGTGGCGCTCATGGAAGAACTGGGCAGCGAGACGTACGTGTACGCCACGCTCGACGACCCGCATGTCAGGAGTCTCGAGGGCGGGCCGCTGACACTGGTGGCACGATCAGGTCAGCGGTCACCCGCGAAGTTGGGCGAAGCAGTCCGGCTGCGGCAGAACAGCGGAAAGGTGCACCTGTTCCATCCCGAGACCGGCGAGCGGATCAGCCTTTAGCGCTGGACGATCAGCGGTCAGCCGGCGGGCGCCGGGGTCACCGGCGCCGGCTCCACCGGTGCATTCGGCACGACCGAAGCGTTCGGATCCACGGGGGCATTCGGATCGACCGGTGCTCCTGAATCTGCCGATCCCGCACCTGAGCTGGACGGACCCGGATCCATCTGGGACACCAGCCATTTACCGTCGTGCTTCTCCAACGTCAGACGGAACATGCCGACGTTGGTCACGGGTGTGGTGGCAACGCTGCTGGTTCCGGTGATCTCGGCGATGATCAATGTGGTCGCCGAATCCTCTTCGGCCGACACCACACCCGACGACCAGATCGACGGCGTGATCTTCAACTGCATCTGCGTGATGTCGGCCTGGGTCTTTTCCCGCTCCTTGAGCAGGTTGTCCCTGAACTGACCGGTGGTCAGCGGTGACATCGTGTCGACGTACTCGCCCGCGGTGGTGGTGTTCATGGAGTTGAGCAACTGGGTGACGAAGTAGTCGGAGGCCTGTTTGGCATCTTCGGCCGCAGTGATCTTGTCCTGGTCGGATTTCCACTTCAACCCGAAGAACACCGTCACCGCGATCAGTGCGATCAGCAACGCTCCGGCTGCCACCTTGCCGATTGCCGAGACACTGATGGTTATCTGTTTGGCCTGCTTGGTGTCCGCTCCGGTCGACGCTGCGGCGGAGGCGGCAGAACTCTTCGCGGACGACGACGTGGCCGATCCCGATGTTCCGGAGGTGGACTCGGCGACAACCGGCTTCGCCCGCCGGGACTTGCCCGATGGAACCTTCTTCACCGACGGTTTGTCGGCGTCATCGCCGTCGCCGGTGGGCGCTGATACATCTTTGTCTGCCATAACGGCGTTTCTACCTCACAACAGGTTTCGAGAACGGTTGACGGCATCTGCCGGACCGTGAAGCGGTTGGCTGTCAGCCCAGCGGCGCGGTGCGCGCGTTGGGGTCCATATTGGGCGGAGGGCCGGCGGTGTCGTCGCCCGGCGGCCGTGGTGCGTTCGCGGCTCCCCTGATCTGCTGCGTCGGATCTTCGGTGACACAGTACATATTCACCGGAACCGAGCTCTCCAGGATCTGGGTGGGCCGCTGCGGCATCGTCGGGTACTCGCAGTACGGACGCGGATAGATCGAGCCGAACGCCCACCACGCTCCGTCGTGGAACATCGCCTGCGCGGTGGTGGCACCATCACGGATCGACGGGAGCAGGTTCACCATCGCGGGAGCACGGAGCGCACCTTGCTGGGCGATGTCGAGGAACTGTTTCAGGACATCGGTCAGCGGGTCCTGCAGTTGATTGAGCGAGCCCGCCAGGGTGGTCAGCCGCGCCGGCCCGCTACCGAGGAACGTACGCAGTTCCTCGTCAGAGGCCACGAGAGCGTCGATCAATCCGCTCATCCCGCCGGTGAGCCGGCCGAGATCAGGCTGAACGTCTGCTGTCGTCTCCAGGATGGTGCCGGTGTTCTGGATCAGCGTCACCGTCTCGGGCAGCACTCGGTAAAGGTCGGCGAAGATCACACCACCGCTGTTGAACAAGGCGCGGAGCTGATTCTTACCACCGGCGTCGAGTGCGATGTCGAGTTCGTCGATCGTGGTCTGCAATTTGACCGGATCGATCTGCTTGACCACTCCGACCGTCGACTCGAGCAATTTCGGGAACGCAACCGTCGACGAGGTCTGGACCGACGAGATCTTGTCGCCGTTCGAGAAGTACGGGCCGTCCGAGGTGGGTGGCTGAAAGTCGACGTACTGCTCACCGACCGCGGAGAGTCCGAGAGCCTTGACCTCGGAATCGGTGTTGATCTGATACTTACTGTCGATCGTGACCTTGACCTCGACAGACGCCGGGGTGACCCGAACGGTGTCCACCTCACCGATCCGCGAGCCCCGGAGCGTGACCTCGGAAGTCTCCTGGACACCGCCGGAGTTCGCGAATTCAACTGTGAGCGAGTAACTGTCGTCGAACGGACGCCAACGGAGGACGCCCAGTGTGAGATAGCCGAACCCGATCAGCATCACCAGGATCAATGCGAGGTTGGACAGCAGGATCCGGTGATTACGGAGGAATGTCATCATCGTCCCCTCACCCACAACATCCGCGGGTTCCGGTGAGCCGGGCGAGGACTCGGGTGAGCGTCTGGTTCAAGCTGTTGACACCCTGATTGAAATCTTCCATCTCCGGTAGCCGGCTACCCGAGTCGAACCCGAATCCTGGTGACAGATACCAGAGCCTGGCACTCACCGTGGCCGCCGTGCCGGGGGTGGCATCAACCCACTTCGGGGTCAGGACACGCAGTTTGTCGGCCAACGGACCGAGTTCTCCGACGGCTTCGCCCAGGGCATCGATGTCCACCAGCAGGTTGTTGGTCATCTCCACCGCATTCTCTGTCTGGGTGTCGAGGAAATCGTTCAGCGCATCGGTGACCGTACTGGTCTTGTCCAGCGTGGTGACCAGGGCCGGGATCTGACCGTTGACCACGTCCAGTGCAGGACCGACCGTGTTGATGGAGGCGACCAGCTGCTCCCGCCCGTTCGACAGGTCCTCGGCGAGTCCGTTGAACGATTCGAGCGCAGTGTCGAACTCGACGGTGTTCTGGGCGAGGCGGCTGATGCCTGTGGTCATGCCTTCGATCAGGCCGGTCAGCTCGGGCGCCTTGCCGCCGAGCGCGTCCGACAACTCGTTGATGATCTCGGTCAGGTTCTTGATGGAGCCACCGTCGACAAATGCGGTCGCGGTGACCAGCAGATCCTCCACGGTTGCCGCCTCGGATGTCTCGCCTGTCAGCTCGTCGCCGGGCGCCATTGTCCCTTGGGTGTCGTCACCTTCCGGTGGCTTCAACGCGACGAACACGTCACCGAGAGGTGTGCCCTGACGGAGTTCGGCCCCGGTGCCCACCGGCAGCTTGATGTCCTTGCGGATCTTCATCGTGACGTCGGCCGCGTAGTTGTTTGCCGAAATCGACTCCACCAGCCCGATGTCGTTGCCGTTGAGCTTCACCTTGGCCTGCGACGGCAGGTTCAACGCGTTGCCGAACGAACCCTTGATCTCGTAACCGTCACCGACCCCTCCCGGCGCCGGCAGCGGGATCTGGTCGATCGTCAAGCCGGGGATGGAGCCGCAACCGGACAGCAACATCGTTGCCGCCAGGCCCGCCACGACTGCCCCCCGGGCCTGCATCACCGATCGTCTGCGTGTCATTTTGTCATCTCCACCAGCGCCGAGAACACACCCAGATCGGGGCCGAAATCTTTCAGTTTGCCAGTCCGGCAGCCGTTTTCCTGCAAGTTGATGGCTTCACAGAAGGTCGACAGCAGCTCGGTGTCGAGCAACGACTTGTCGATCAGCAACTGGGCGCGCCACGCTCTCTGCTCCACGGACACCGAGTTGGCCAGATTGTCGAAAGCCAACGGCGCGACATCGATCGTGTCGACCAGTTGACGCGAGTAATCACTGAGATTGCTGATCAGTGCGGCCAACCGGCCCATCGAACTGTCGACGACATTGACGTTCCCTTCGAGGAAGGTGGCGGTGTTGTTCAATGTCTGGTTCAGCGCCTGCATGGTTGCCTGCAGACCCGGCGACTGGTCACCCAGCATCTGCGAGACCTGGGTGATGGCCGACGAGAACGCCGTCATCTTCGGATAGTTGTCCACCAGGGCCGTGGTCAGAATCGAGATCTTCTTGATCATCTCGACGAGTGCATCTCCGTTGTCGACGCCGACCTGCGCGACCTTGTTGAGTTCTTCCAGCGCAACGGCCATCCGCTCGCCGTTGCCGCCGAAGATCCCCGACGAGATCGTCAACATGTCGCCGAGCGGCCCACTGCCATCCGGGTCCGCCTTGAACTCCTCCACGAGGTTGTCAACGGTGTCGAAGAGCTCCCCGATCTCCACCGGGCTCTTTGCATTGGCCACGGTGTCACCGTCTTCGAGCTTCGCACCTTCGGTGTAGGTGGGCGACAACTCGATGTGACGGGTGGTCACCAACGAGGTGTTGATGATCGCGGCGGTGGCTTCTGCCGGGATGGGTATCGACTTGTCGACGGTGAACTCCACTTTGACCCGGTCACCCTGAGGCGTGATCGACAGGACACGGCCCACGGGCATGCCCAACACATCTACATCGTTGTCGGTGTAAAGACCTGCCACACTGTCGAAGTAGGCGGTCAGCTTGATCGACTCGCCCGCTGCGTGACGCAATTCGGCGGGGATCAGCGTGCATCCGGTACCGAGGAGTGCGGTGGTGATCAGTAGTGCCGTCATCACCACCGAACGGCGTACCGTGCTCGCGGCTCGGCGCGAGACATGCTGTTTGCTCAACATCCGTCGACCACCCTCGCTGCGCAGAGCCAGTTGTCGGGGAAGATGCCCCACGGGAGGTAACCCATTGCGTATGGACGGATCGGTGGTGTTGGCGATCGCCCGGACGGTGAGCGGCAGGACCTCGAGCATGTGACGGAGGTTGTCGCGGTTCTTTTCCATACCCTCGGAGATCGTGTTGAGGTTGGCGATCAAGGGCGCGAATTGATTGTTGTTCTCCGCGCCCATGGCTGACATCTGGTTCGACAGGTCCGCGACGCCATCGAGCATCTTGATCACCAATTGCTGCCTGGTGGCGATCTTCTGAGCCAGCAGCTGGCCCTGACCGACGATCACCGACAGTTGATACTGGCTGCTGTTGACGATCTCGGTGACGGAGTTGGTGTCCTTGATGAGCAGGTTGATCTGATCACTGCGGTTGCTGATCACCCTGGACATCTCGGTCAGGGAATCCAACGTGGTGCGGGTGATCCCCGGCGCGCCGGCCAACTGTTTGTTCAGCGCATCCACACTGTCGCTGAGGCTTTCGGCGTTCACCCCCGACAGGATCGGGGTCCCCCGCTCGATGGTTTCCTGCAGGTCGTACGGCACCTGGGTGCGGGCGATCCTCGAGCCGCTGAGACGTGCCGTCGATTCACCGACCTTGATGTCGACGTAACGCTGACCGAGCAGCGTCGAGAGCTTGATCTCGGCGGAACCGTCGGACATCACCTCGACGTCCTTCTGCACCTCCATGGCGACCGCGACGTGATCACCGGCCAAGGTGGTCTTCGAGACCTCCCCCACGTCGATACCGGCGACGCGGACCTTGTCACCGGGGCGGATACCGCCGGCCTGGGAAAAGTCGGCGGTGTACTCCCGCTTACCGATTCCGGACTCCGAGATCGCGAACGTGGACACCACGATCAGGACCAGCACCACCGACCCGATTGCTCCGAGCCAAAAATATCGATGCTCGGACCAGCTGCGGCGCAACATGTTCGGCTTCACAGCATGTGCCTCCCCGGGGCTCATCGGCACACCACCGAGTGCTGGGTGCCGCCGATCTGGCTGATCAATCCCGGCGGGAAGAGAACACCACCGATTGATACGTCCAGTTCGCAGGCGTAGATGTTCAGGTAGGCGCCCTGTCCCATCACCATGGGAAAGTGCACCAGGAACAGCGGCAGATCGATTGCCAGCTGATCGAGTTTGGACCCGATGCCGATCATGCGGCCGGTTGTGTCCCGCAAGCTCTGCCCGAGTTGCTCGGCATCAGGACGGATCCGGCCGAGCAGCCCACCGAGGCGGCTCGTCGCGTCACCGATGCTGTCGACCGAAGCACCCAGCGACGTCGAGTTGCCGTTCAGCCCCTCGATCAATCCGGCGAGGTTCTTCACCAGTACCTGCATCTGATCGCCCTGCGAGCTGAGGTCTCCCATCACCGCGCTCAGATTGGTGATGAGGGCTCCGATGACCTGATCTCGATTTCCGAAGTCTGAAGCCAGCTTTCCGATCTGCTCGATCGTGTAGCTCAGCGATACCTGGTTGCCCTGGAAGGTCTGCACAAGACTCTCCGACAGCTGGTTGACCTGCTCGGGTTCGAGGGTGTCGAACACCGGCTGGAAGCCCGCGAGCAACGCCGAGACGTCAAACGAATCCTGTGACGGTTCTTCGAGAGTGGACCCCGGCTTGAGCTTCTTCTGTTCTGCGCCTTCGACGAGGTCGAGTCCCAGGTAGCGCTGTCCGATCAGGTTCTGGTAGCGGATCGACGCCTGCGTGTTGGAGAAGATGGTCTGGTCGGTCTGCAGGTCGAACGTCACCTTGGCCCGGTTGCGATCGAGGGCTATGTCCGAGACCCGGCCAACCCGGACCCCGGCCATCCGCACGTCGTCACCGGGGTGCAGGCCCGAGGCGTCGCTGAAATAGGCGGTGTACCCGTTGGTCTGACCCGGCACGGCTCGTTCCAGTGTCGACCAGATCGTGTACGTGAGCAGCAGCGCCAGCACTGCGAACAGGCTGAACCCGATGAGTGGCTTGCGGTAACCCATCAGCCCTCACCGCCGGTGTTCTGCTGTACCCGCACCGACTGGACCAGCGGGCCGAGCATCAGCGTGTCGGCTGCCGAGGGTTCGCGATCGAGTGCAGCGCGCAGCGTCTCGTTGTCGGTGCCCGTTGTGACCGCCTTGGGAAAGGTGGATTCCTCGGTGTTCGTCTCGGTGTCAGCTCCGGCGGGCCGCACCACGAGGGGCCCGGAGTTCGTCGGTCCGGTGCCGGTCCCGGGTCCGGTACATCCCGGTCCCCGGGTGATGCCGTACTCACCGCCGTTGTACACAGGGCAGTTCTGGCGGTTGTACTGCAAGAACGGGCTCAGGCTCACGCCGATGTTCAATTGCGGCTTCCCATTGGTTCCGGTGAAAACGGTCAGGACCTTGCCGGCCAGCTGGTTGAGTGCCCGGATGCCGCCTGGGAGCGCCTCGGAGTCCACGGCGACCGCGCCGGTCATCGTGTTCAGGTTCTGCACGATCTGTATGCCCGAATCACCGTTGCGCGCGAACAACTCCTGGATGCGGTCGATCATCGACTGGGCCGCAGTGAGCGTGCTCGCGAGGTCGCGTTGGCGTTCGATGATCGTGATGGACGGGATCACCGCACGCCCCATGGTGTCGAGTAGCTGAGGTGTCGATTGTTCGATCCCCTGCATGGCCCGGTTGAAGTTGTCGAATCCGGGAGGTGCGCCATCGGGGAACTGGGCATTGATCTGCTGCCAGTACTGGTTGAGCGTGCCCACGAAGGCGGAGAACACGTTTCCACCGCCACGCAGCGCATCGGCGATGGTCCCGAGGACGCGACCGATCTCCTCCGGCGGGACGGCGACGAAGAGCTCGCGTAGATCGTTCTGCACGGTCTGCAGGGCGATGGTCTCCTTGGACTCGTCCGCGGTGATCTTGCTCCCGTTGGACAGGTGCCCCTTGGGATCAGGTGGTGCGATGAGTTCCACCGAGTTGACGCCGAACAGGTTGCTGGGCACCGTTCGTGCCGTCACGTTGGCGGGCACGCCCTGCGCCTGCTCAGGGGCCACCTCGATGAGGACGTCCGAGAGGTCGTTGTTCGCGGTCTCGATCGACTTGACGCTGCCGATGATGACACCGTTGTACCGCACGTCCGCCTGACTCGTGAGACCGTCGCCGACATCGTCGAGAGTGGCCGTCACCTCGAGTTTTTCCTCGAAAGTGCCCTGGTACCTGAGCATGAGGACAAAAAGGATCAGCACGAGCGCCACGACAAATGCGACGCCGCGCAGAAAGTACTGGGTCACAGACGGATTGCGTCCGGTGGTGTCGACGAACATGTGTTACCCCGAAATCCTGATGCCGGGCGACAGGCCCCAGAAAACAAGTGTCAAAAGAAGATTCGCGAAGACCAGCACGATGATCGACAGCCGGATCGCGTGGCCGGCTGCCACCCCCACACCCTCTGGTCCGCCTGATGCGAAGAAACCGTAGTAGCACTGGATGAACGTCGTGAGCAGCACGAACACCACAACCTTCATCACCGAGAACACCATGTCCTTGGACAGGATGAACTGGTAGAAGTACGACAGGTATGCGCCGCGGCCCTGCCCGCTCTGCACTTGGAACATGAGTTGACAGGCCAGGTAGTTCGCGGCCAACGACACCGAGTACAGCGGGATGATGGCGATCACGGCGGCGATCATGCGGGTGGTGACGAGGTACGGCATCGGCCGGATCGCGATGGATTCGAGTGCGTCGATCTCTTCACTGATCCGCATCGAACCCAACTGAGCGGTGAAGCGGCACCCGGATTGTGCGGTGAACGCGACCGCAGCCAGCAGGGGTCCCAATTCGCGGGTGGTCGCGAATGCCGAGATGGCGCCGGTGACCGGCGACATGCCCAGCAGGTTGAGGGCTGTATAGCCCTCGATACCCACGGTTGCACCGCCCATGATGCCGAGCAGGATGATCACGCCGATCGTTCCGCCGCCCACCACGATGGCGCCGTTACCCCAGGTGACGTCGGAGAGCAGGCGCCAAATCTCTTTGCTGTAGTGCTTGAAGGCAATCGGGACCGCACCGACCGACCGGACCAGGAAGGTGACCTGGTGCCCCATCAGCACCAAGGTGTCGCGGGGTGACTGATAGACCTTCTTGCCCCATTCAAGTGGCTTGAGGGCAGGCGGCGTGTACTTGGAGGCAACCATCAGACCACCCTTGCCGGGACGACAATCGCAAAGATCTGGGTGAGGATGACGTTGACCGTGAACAACAGGATCACGGAATTGACCACCGCCGCGTTGACCGAGTTGGCGACACCTGAGGGTCCCCCTTTCGTGGTGAGCCCGCGGTCGCAGGCCACCACGGCGACGATCGCGCCGAAGATCACTGCTTTGGTGATGGCGAACGCGAGGTCGGCCGGGGATGCAAAGGACGCGAAGGTGCCGGTGTAACTACCCGGCGTACCTCCCTGGAAGTAGACGTTGAAGACGTAGCCGGTGACGAAGCCGATGAAGCACACGAATCCGCAGAGCAGGAAACTCACGACCATCGTGGCCAGCAGTCGCGGCGAGATGAGCCGCTGGGTGGGATTGACTCCCATGACCCGCATCGCGTCGATCTCGTCGCGGATGGTTCGCGAGCCCAGGTCGGCGGCAATGGCCGACCCCACCGCGCCGGCAAGCAGAAGAGAGGTGACCAGCGGAGCGCCCTGCCTGATCACGCCGAGACCGGTTGCCGCGCCCGAGAACGAGGTGGCGCCGATCTGGTTGGCGATGTTGCCCACCTGGATGGAGACGATCACACCAACCGGGATAGCAACCAGAAGAGTAGGGATGACGGAGGTGTTGGCCATGAACGCGCATTGGCGGATGAACTCGCCGAATGGGAACCGTCGCTTCACGATGTCGACGAACAGCACCTTGAAGACCTCGAGGAACAGCGTCATCTGCCGCCCGAAGGTCTCGAACGATGCGATCACGTGGCCCCGGAACCAGCGCTTGGCGGGCAGCATTGCACTACGAGCCGAGGCTGTTCGCCTGCTGCGTGACGCCACGGTTTCTGTACTCACACCCTGCCTCAGTGATCCCCGTCATACGCACACCCTGCGTATGAGTTCGCTCATAGTGCCATATAGCTAATCGAAATCGCCGACGAACCAACGTTTCCGACCCGACACGATGTTCTTTCGTCGCACCGCTGTCGTACGCAGCGGCGATCGTGTTCACCACGATCTGAAAGCGCGCGTGCTCACATTAGCCCAAAAGCTCTCGCAGTCCTACCATTGCCGTGATTTGTCGTTAACTTAAGCGGTTCCGGCGGCGATCCGCGCGGTCCACATCATGGACGCGCCGGGCGACCACCTCGGCGGCGCGGATGGATAGCACCTACGGTTTAGAGGTGACCTCTCTACCGGTATGGGCGCCGACGGCGCAGCAGATGCGAGTGACGATCGACGGCGACATCCATTCGATGCGCGAGACCGGGGATGGCTGGTGGGAAAGTCCTGTACCTGCGTCGCCCGGCGCCCGCTACGGCTATCTCATCGACGACAGCACCGACCCACTCCCCGACCCTCGCTCACCGCGACAACCCGATGGCGTCCACGGCCTGTCTCAAGTGCACGAGATCGACCCGGACATCTGGTCCGATTCGGACTGGCAAGGCCGGCCCGTCGCAGGCGCAGTCATCTACGAATTGCACGTCGGCACGTTCACTCCCGACGGCACACTCGATTCTGCGATCGCCAAACTGGACCACCTGGTGGACATCGGCGTGGATTTCGTCGAACTGATGCCGGTCAACACCTTCAACGGCAGCCACAACTGGGGCTACGACGGCGTCGGCTGGTACGCGGTGCAAGAGACCTACGGGGGTCCCGACGCCCTCGCGCGCTTCGTCAATGCCTGCCACCTGCGGGGGCTCGGCGTGATCATCGACGCGGTGTACAACCATCTCGGCCCGTCGGGCAACTACCTCCCCAACTACGGCCCGTATCTCACCGAAGGTGCCACCTCGTGGGGGCAGTCGGTGAACCTCGACGAAGCCGACTCCGACGAGGTCCGCGAGTTCATCCTTGGTTCGGCGCTGCGCTGGCTCGAGGTGTTCCATGTCGACGGACTGCGACTCGACGCCGTGCATGCCCTGGTCGACCGCACCGCGCTGCACCTCCTCGAGGAAATGCAGATGCGTACCGATGCTTTGTCACACCGGGTCGGCAGGCCGCTGTCCTTGATCGCGGAGAGCGACCTGAACGATCCCAAACTCATCACCTCCCGCAATGACGGCGGATATGGCCTCGCCGCCCAGTGGAGTGACGACGGCCACCATGCGATCCACACCACCGTGTCGGGGGAACGACAGGGTTACTACGCCGACTTCGGCAGTCTCGAATGCCTGTCGAAGGTTCTGCGAGAAGGCTTCTTCCACGCCCTCACCTACTCGTCCTTCCGGCGGCGCAGGCACGGAAGGCCGATCAATCATCAACGGGTGGTCACCACTTCGCTGGTGGTCTACACCTGCAATCACGACCAGATCGGTAACCGCGCGATCGGCGACCGGCCCTCGCACTATCTCGACCCGGGCCAGCTGGCGGTCAAGGCAGCACTGGTGCTCACCTCACCCTTCACGCCGATGCTCTTCATGGGTGAGGAGTGGGCAGCCAGCACCCCGTTCCAGTTCTTCACCTCCCACCCCGAACCAGAACTCGGTGAGGCCACTGCGAACGGCCGTAAGGCCGAGTTCGCCGAACACGGGTGGGATGCGGCAGACGTGCCCGATCCCCAGGATCCGGAGACCTTCTCGCGGTCGAAGCTGAACTGGGACGAACTCGCCGAGCAGCCACACGCCGCATTGCTGGGGTTTTATCGCGACCTGATCGCGCTCCGCAAGAGTCAACTCGAGTACTCCGACGACGACTTCGACTCGGTCGCAATCGATTTCGACGAGAGCAACACCTGGTTTGCCATGCATCGTGGAGCACTGTCGACGATCGTGACCCTGACCGAGGCGCCGGCGGAACCACCGTTCTCGGGCACCGTTCTGCTCGCATTCGAGAACGGCGCGTCCGATGGGATCGAACCGGGCAGGAACGTCACGTCACCGACGCTGGCCGGGCACAGTGTGCTGATCATCCGGCGCGACTGACGTCACGCGGCCTCATCTGACTGCCCGGCAGGCGGTCAGGTGAGGTAGCGGTACGCCGGCGAACCCGGTTCGAGCCGTTCGCATTTGAGCCGCGAAGCGTCCATCCGGGCGAGCAGCGGGCCGAGACCTTCCGGCGCACCGAGCTCGACGCCCACGAGCGCGGCTCCGGTCTCACGGTTGTTCCGTTTGACGTACTCGAACAGGGTGACGTCGTCGTCGGGTCCGAGGACTTCGTCGAGGAACCGGCGAAGGGCACCGGGTTCCTGCGGGAAGTCGACCAGGAAGTAGTGCTTGAGGCCACGGTGGACCAGCGACCGTTCGATGATCTCGCCGTAGCGTGACACATCGTTGTTGCCACCGGATAGCAAGCACACCACGGTCCAGCCGGGTTCGATCGGAAGATCGTCGAGTGCTGTCGCTGCCAGCGCGCCTGCGGGCTCGGCGATGATGCCCTCGTTCTGATAGAGCTCGAGCATCGCCGAACAGATCGCACCCTCGTCGACGTGGGTGATGTGTGTGGCCCCGGCGGGCAGTTGCTCGTGTCCTCGATGCACAGTGCCGGACGGTGGCAGATCGGGATGCTGGGCCACCGTTGCGCCGGCCGCCGCCATCACCCGATGACCCAGTGCGCCAATGCGTTTGACAGCCGCACCATCGACAAAAGGGTCGATGTCGGTCAGGGTGACCGGGCCGCCCTCCACAAGAGCGGCCGACATCGACACCGCACCGGTGGGTTCCACCCCGACGATACGGACCTCCGGGCTGTGCGCACGCAGATACGTCACCATGCCTGCGAGCGCCCCACCACCGCCGACCGGTATCACCACCAGGTCGGGGGTGACACCGAGTTGCTCGACGATCTCCTTGGCGATGGTGCCTTGACCTGCCGCCGTACGAGTGTCGTCGAACGCGTGGATCCAGGTCGCGCCGGTCTCCAGCACATCGGCTTGCGCAGCCGCAGCCGCGGCATCGTAGGTGTCCCCGACGGCGATCAGTTCTACGAAATCGCCTCCGTGCCAACGAATCCGGTCACGCTTCTGCTTCGGCGTGTTGGTGGGGACGTAGATCCGGCTGTGGATCTGCATCGTGCGCGCTGCGTAGGCGACGCCCTGGGCGTGGTTGCCCGCGCTCGCCGCCACCACACCGGCTGCACGCTCGGCCTCGGTGAGAAGCGACATCACGTTGTAGGCGCCGCGGATCTTGTACGAACGGACCGACTGCAGATCTTCACGCTTGAGGTAGACCTGTGCGCCCGTGTTCGCGGACAGACGCTCGCTGAGCTGCAGTGGGGTCGCCACCACCACGTTGCCGATTCGCTCCGCCGCCGCCTCGATCGCATCGGCGTCGAGGTCGGGAGCGGTGGCGTGCGGAGTCGGATCAGCGGTGTGTCGTGTGGTCACGGTCCCTATGGTCTCACTGAACTTCCAGTGATTTACTCAGCGGGTTCGAGCACGAACACCGGGATCTGCCGATCGGTGTTGTTCTGGTAGTCGGCGTAGGGCGGGTAGGCCGCCACGGCGCGCTCCCACCATTCGGCCTTCTCGTCGCCGGTGACCTCGCGTGCGATCATGTCTGTGACCACCGGGCCATCGCGCAGCTCTACATGCGGATTGGCCACCACGTTGTAGTACCACACCGGGTTCTTCGGTGCACCACCCAGCGAGGCAACAGCAGCGTACTTGCCCTCGTTTTCCACGCGCATCAGCGGCGACTTCCGGAGCTTGCCGGACTTGCGCCCCACCGACGTCAGGACCACCACCGGCATCCCGTTGAGTTCGGTGCCCTCGGTTCCGCCGGAGGCCTCGATCTTCTCGGCCTGCTCGCGCGCCCAATCGCTGGTACTCGGTTCGTACTCGCCCTGAAGTGGCATCGGCTCTGCTTCTTTCCGCTGAAGTGACGTTCGGTTCGATCAGCTACAACCCCGGGGTCGCCCGAGCCTATTCCGTACGTGCAACCTCAGGTGGCCAGGCAGGAGGGCCCCAACAGCGCCTTGAGGTCACCCATCAGCGCCGACGTCGGGTTGACCCTCAGCTGGTCGTCGAGTTTGAGGGTGGTGGCCTTGTCGCCGCTGATCAGGCGCACGTGCACATCGGCGGTGCCAGGATGGCGCACCAGTACCTGCTTGAGCGCACTGACGCGGTCCGCGGTACACAGCCTGGTCGGCATCGTCAGGGAGATCGGCTTCCCGACGCCCACGTGAGACAGGTCCGGAACCGCGAGGTCGTTGGCGGAGATCATCATGCTGTCGTCGCGCAGATTGACCCGTGCCTTCACCAGCACCACCGCGTCCGATGCGATGTCCATGCCGTACGCCTGGTAGGCGCGGGGGAAGAAGTAGACCTCGACCCCACCGACCATGTCCTCGATCTGCACCACCGCATACGACTCGCCCTTTTTGTTGACACGCCGGGTCACCGCGGAGATGATGCCGCCGATCACGATCTGGGCCCCGTCCTTGACGTTGCCCTCCAGGAGCGAGCTGATCGAGGTATCGGTCTGGGCAGAGATGACGTGCTCGACCCCGTTGAGTGGATGCCCGGACACGTACAGTCCCAGCATCTCTCGCTCCAGTGCGAGTTTGTGCTTGGTGTCCCACTCCTCGTCCGGGACCTTGACGGCGAAGGCGTCGTCGGTCATCGCACCACCGTCACCGCCGGCGTCACCGAACAGGTCGAATTGGCCGACGGCTTCGGCCTTTTTGGTACCCAGGACAGCGTCGACCGCATCGGCGTGGACCAGGAACAGTCCTTTACGGGCGTGACCGAGCGAGTCGAAGGCGCCTGCTTTGATGAGCGACTCGGTGACCTTCTTGTTGCAGGCCGTGACGTTGATCTTGGCGAGGTAGTCCGAGAAGCTCGAAAAGTTCGACTTCTCTTCGCGCGCCGCGAGAATCGAGGCGACCACACCTGTTCCGACGTTGCGCACCGCAGCGAGTCCGAACCGGATGTCGTCACCGACGGCCGCAAAGTTCTGCTGAGAGTGGTTGACATCGGGTGGCAGCACCGTGATGCCGAGGCGCCGGCAGTCGGCCAGGTAGATCGCGGCCTTGTCCTTGTCGTCGGCAACAGACGTGAGCAGACCGGCCATGTACTCGGCCGGGTAGTTGGCCTTGAGATAGGCGGTCCAGAACGAGACCAGCCCGTAGCCGGCTGCGTGCGACTTGTTGAAGGCGTATCCGGCGAACGGGAGGATGGTGTCCCACAGTGCCTTGATCGCCGCTTCGGAGAATCCGTTGTCGAGCATTCCCTGGCGGAAACCGGCATACGCCTTCTCGAGTTCGGACAGCTTCTTCTTACCCATGGCCCGACGGAGCAGGTCGGCCTGTCCGAGCGAGTAGCCGGCGACCTTCTGGGCGATCTGCATGATCTGCTCTTGGTAGACGATCAGGCCGTAGGTGTCGGCCAGGATCTCCTTGAGCGGGTCCTCGAGCTCGGGATGGATGGGGGTGACCGGCTGCCTGTTGTTCTTGCGGTCGGCGTAGTCGTTGTGGGCGTTCATGCCCATCGGCCCGGGGCGGTACAGCGCGAGCACCGCAACGATGTCGCCAAATCCCGTGGGCTGCATACGTTTGAGGAGCTCACGCATCGGCCCGCCGTCGAGCTGGAACACGCCGAGGGTGTCTCCCCTGGCGAGCAACTCGTAGGTCTTGGGATCATCCAGCGGCAACGAATCCAGGTCGAGATCCATGTTGCGGTTGAGCTTGAGGTTGTCGATCGCGTCGCCGATGACCGTGAGGTTGCGCAACCCCAGGAAATCCATCTTCAACAGGCCGATGGCCTCACACGAGGGGTAGTCCCAGCCGGTGATGATGGCGCCGTCCTGCGGGCGCTTCCATACCGGGATTGCCTCGGTCAGCGGTTCGGACGACATGATCACCGCGCAGGCGTGCACACCGGCGTTCCGGATCAGCCCTTCGAGCCCCAGTGCGGTGTCGTAGATCTTCTTGACATCGGGATCGGTCTCGATGAGCTGGCGGACCTCGCTGGCCTCTTTGTACCGATCGTGCGTGGGATCGGTGATGCCCGCGATCGAGATGTCCTTGGCCATGATGGGCGGCGGCAGTGCCTTGGTGATGCGGTCAGCGATGGCGTACCCGGGCTGACCGAACTGGACGCGGGCGGAGTCCTTGATCGCGGCCTTGGTCTTGATGGTTCCGAACGTGATGACCTGAGCGACCTTGTCGCTGCCCCACCTCTCGGTGGCGTAGCGCACCATGTCGCCGCGGCGGCGGTCGTCGAAGTCGATGTCGATATCGGGCATCGACACACGCTCGGGGTTGAGGAATCGCTCGAAGAGCAACCCGTACGGGATCGGGTCGATGTTGGTGATGCCCAACGCCCAGGCCACCAGCGAACCGGCGGCCGAACCACGACCGGGCCCCACCCGGATGCCCACCTCGTTCGCGTGCCTGATGAGGTCCCCGACCACCAGGAAGTACGCGGGAAAGCCCATCTGGATGATGACGTCCAGCTCGTAGTTCGCTCGCTCGAGGTACTCCTGCGGCACCTCGCGGTCCGGGAACCGCCGGGTCTTGAGACCTTGGGCCACCTCTTTGCGCAACCATGTCTGCTGCGTTTCGCCTTCCGGCACCGGGAACACCGGCATCCGGTCACGGTGTTCGAACACCTCGGCGTAGCTCTGCACCCTCTCGCCGATGAGCAGGGTGTTGTCGCAGCCACCGGGCACCTCTTTGTCCCACAGCTCGCGCATCTCGGCGGCCGACTTGAGGTAGTAGCCATCGCCGTCGAACTTGAAGCGCGTGGGATCGGACAGTGTCTTGCCGGTCTGCACACAGAGCAGGGCCTCGTGGCTCGCCGCGTGGCCCTTGGTGACGTAGTGGCAGTCGTTGGTGACCAGGGGCGGGATCCCGAGCTTGCGGCCGATCTCCAGCAGCCCGTCGCGGACCCGGCCTTCGATCTCCAGTCCGTGTTCCATCAATTCGAGGAAGAAGTTCTCTTTCCCGAAGATGTCCTGCCATTTGGCGGCCGCTTCGAGCGCCTCACGCTCGTGGCCGAGACGCAGACGCGTCTGCACCTCGCCGGACGGGCAGCCGGTGGTGGCGATGATGCCCTCGGCGTGAGCCGCGATCAGCTCGGCGTCCATACGTGACCACTTGCCGAGCTGACCTTCGATGGATGCCAGCGACGACAGCTTGAACAGGTTGCGCAGACCGGTGGCGTTCTCGGCCACCATCGTCATGTGGGTGTAGGCACCCGAGCCCGAGACGTCGTCGCCCTTCTGCTCTCGATTTCCCCAGAGCACCCGCTTGGTGTTGAAGCGCGACTCCGGCGCGATGTAGGCCTCGATACCGATGATGGGCTTGACCCCCATGTCGGTGGCGACGTTGTAGAACTCGCTGCCGCCGAACATGTTTCCGTGGTCGGTCATGCCGATCGCGGACATCTCCAACCTCGTGGCCTCGGCGATCATCGGTTTGACCTTCGCCGCCCCGTCAAGCATCGAGTACTCAGTGTGGTTATGCAGATGCACAAACGAATCCGACACGCGTCGCCTCTCATTTCGAACTCTCGAGCGCCTGCGCCGGCCACCGGAGACGGGGCCGTGACGCAAGGTCTTCAGTCTAGGCGGGGGTACCGACGCCGGCGGGCAGGCGCGTCCGACGCCTCCCAGAGTGGTGACGCATGGTGCTGATGTGACAACTCAGGCCACGAGCAGGATGGCGATCAGTATCGCGATCGCCACCACCACCAGTCCTACGAGCAGCGCGATCATCACCGCATTGGAACCCGACGGCGCACCGGTGTTGTGTCCGGCAGCGCCTTGGCCTGACTGCGGGTGCACGGACCTCCCATGAGCCGTGGGCGCCGGGGTGTGCTGAAATCCCTGACCGTACTGCTGGGAGACAAGATGCTGCGGGGGCGGTGACGGCGCAAACCGCTGGTGGGTCGGGGGCGTTCCGGCGTCAGGGCGTGCGATGGGCATCGGCGGCGGCGTGGAGGTGATGGGTCGGTGTGCCGCCTGGGCCGGGTATCCGACGGGCCCGTTTGCCTGCCGCAACGCGGACTGCAACGCATCGGTGAACTGGCGGCAGTTCGCGAATCGGTCATCGGCTTCCTTGGCCATGGCCTTCGCAATCACCGAGTCCACGGCAGGCGGCACCGACGGAACCAGTTCCGAGAGCTTGGGGACCGGCTTGCTCAGATGACCGCTGATCGCGTCCGCCGTGCTGTCGCCACGGAAGGGCACCCGGCCCGCGATCAGATGAAAGACGGTGGCGGCCAGCGAGTACTGGTCGGTGCGCGGATCGACGGGCTGGCCCTTGAGTTGTTCGGGTGAGGCGTACGACAGTGTCGCGAGGACGGTGCCCACCACGGTCAGCGACTCCGTTTCGTTTGCTGCCTTCGCCACACCGAAATCCGTGAGCAGCACGCGCTGCTCGTCATCCTGGAGCGAGTAGCGCCGCTCGATCCCGTCGCCGTATTCGTCGCTCTCCACCTCCGACAGGAGGATGTTGGCCGGTTTGATGTCCCTGTGCAGCAAACCCTTGCGATGGGCGTAGTCGAGTCCTCTGGCGATCTCACCGGCGATCCGCACCACGCGCTCAGGGGGCAGACCGACGTCCGAACCGGCCTTCTCCTGCGCCCGATGCAGTTCCTGCGCGCAGTCGGTGCCGGGGACGTACTGCATTGCGATCCACAGCATGCCGTCGTTGCGGCCGCGGTTGTAGATGGTGACGATGTTGGGATGATCCAGCCCCGCCGCGACCTCGGCCTCGCGCAGGAAGCGCTTGCGGAACTGTTCGTCGGCGCCGACCTGTTCGCCGAGGACCTTGATGGCATCGCTGCGGGGAAGTTCGGGGTGTTTGGCCAGGTAGACGGCGCCCATACCGCCACTACCGAGAGCGCGCTCCACCCGGTACCCCGCTATCCAGGATCCCGGCTGCAACATGATCTCCCCTAACCGGCCTCCGTCCGCGGGAGGGCCGTCTTCGGAAGACACCTTATAACGACCTAGGCGGCCGGGACCTCGCCACGTCGGGCCCCGGGCCGACCACCGTGGTAGCAGAGGGCAACAGCGGGATGACGGTGAACAAGCCGGCGAGCGCATCAGGGGGCAGTGCCTGGACCGCGCGGACACCCGGTTCCCCGGCGATCGATCGGAGTTGCCCGAGATCTGCCCGTACGACTATTCCGATCAGGCATGAGCAGCTCGCCTGCAGCCGTCGGGCCGCGACCTCGTTCACCTGCTCGGCTCTCGGCGTACCGGGTGTCCGGCTCATCACGGCCTGTGCGCCCACCACCGACGACGCGGCGAACGACTCGCTGGTGTTGCCGGCCGGCACCACCACGGTGGGCGTCTGCACGCGATCAATCGGCACGTTGAAGATGTTCTGCGACAGCATTACCCGTGGCCGGGAACCGACCAGATCCCACGCTGCACCGACACTCACCGGCGCCGACAACGACACCAGGGCCCAGCGTGACGAGTCCGGCGAGGTCGTCCCCTCGAGCGAACGCGTGGCCCGAGCGATGTAGTCCGACACCTGTTCGCCGTTCTCCGGACCCAAGATGTCGGTGGTGACGGGGGCGGTCGGCGCAGGGTTGAGCCGCCCGACCACATAGAGGCCGCCGACGACGAACACCAGGACGGCGACCGCCACGACGGTGGTGCGAGCTGCGACCTTCACCTGCTAGCCGGCACGCAATTCATCAAGCGCATGCTGCAAATCGTCGGGGTATGGGCTGGTGAACTCCACCAGACGACCGTCGGAGGGGTGGGCAAACGACAGTGCGCGGGCGTGCAGCCATTGGCGCTCCAGCCCCAGCCGTTTGGCCAGTACCGGATCGGCACCGTAGGTGAGGTCGCCGCAGCACGGATGGTGCAGAGCCGAGAAGTGCACTCTGATCTGGTGCGTCCTCCCCGTTTCCAGATGAACGTCGAGAAGGCTTGCCGCGCGGAACATCTCGATGGTGTCGTAGTGGGTGATGCTGGGCTTGCCCGCCGCGGACACCGTGAACTTCCAGTCATTGCCGCGACTGCGACCGATCGGGGCGTCGATGGTGCCGGTGGGCGGGTCCGGATGACCTTGCACCACAGCGTGATAGCGCTTGTCCACAGTTCGCTGTTTGAACGCCCGTTTGAGCAGTGTGTAAGCCCGTTCCGACGTGGCGACGACCATCACCCCGGAAGTCCCGACGTCGAGGCGGTGCACGATGCCCTGCCGTTCGTGCGACCCGGATGTGGATATCCGGAAACCCGCGGCAGCCAGTCCACCGATCACCGTAGGTCCGGTCCATCCCACCGACGCGTGTGCCGCGACGCCGACCGGTTTGTCGACCACCACGATGTCGTCGTCGGAGTAGATGATCTCCATGCCCTCGACCGGCTGGGCCTCGATGGTGAGCACGCGGGCCGGTGCCGGTAACAGCACCTCGAGCCATTGACCGCCGATAAGCTTGTGCGACTTGCCGACCGGCGAACCGTCGACGCTGATGTCCCCGTCGTCGGCGAGCTGAGCCGCCACCGTCCTCGACAATCCGAGCATGCGGGCAACGCCCGCGTCGGTGCGCATTCCGTCGATCCCGTCCGGGATCGGCATCGACCGTGATTCACGCATCGGGTGCCTGACGGTCGCTCTGCGTCGAGCCGGTCGCGGTGTCGGAGTCGGTCAGGGCGGGGTCGTCGGCGTCTTTTGCTCCACCCGAACGCGTTCCGTCGAACTCGAATCCGAACAGGGTGAGCACCACCAGACCGATCGCGCCGCACACCACGGCGGAGTCGGCGACGTTGAACACGGGCCACCAGCCCACCGACATGAAGTCGACCACATGGCCGCGCAGCGGGCCTGGGGCCCGGAAGATGCGGTCGATCAGGTTACCGAGAGCACCACCGAGCACAAGACCGAGACCGAGCGCCCACCAGATCGAGCCGAGCCGATGGCTGTAGCGGATGATCCCGGCGACCACGGCGAGCGCGATCAGCGTGAGGATCCACGTATAGCCGGTGGCCATCGAGAATGCGGCGCCGCTGTTCCGTACGAGCTTGAAGGTGACGGTGTCGCCAATGATTTCCACCGGGTCGCCGGGTTCGATCAGGGCGACCGCGACGATCTTGGTGATCAGGTCGGCAACCAGCACGGTGACCGCCACGACCAAGAGGATCAGCCACATCCTGGGACGGGTGGGGTTGCCCGTCGTGCTGTCGGCCGGGGAGGGCGTGGGCTCGTTCGACGGCCGGGGTTCGCTCGACGGTCTGGACCCTTTCTCGCTTGTCACCTGTCCATCATCCACGACCCGGTCGATACGCTGGCTGCCGTGTCCCATCCAGCTCTGGCCCGCGCCACCTCCGGCCCCCTGTCGTCCCGTCTGCTCAGCACGCCGGTTGTGATCTCCGCGGTGACGGTTGTGGCGATCGGGCTCGCCGGTTGCGGTTCCGATGACGAACCGCCGCCTCCGCCGCCGTCGGGGTGCGCCACCGATTCGACGGCGGGTTCCAGCTCTGCGGCGCTCTTGCCGGTGCCTCCGGCGAAGGTCACGGTGGAGACGAACGGCGCCGAGCCCAGGTCGGTGCCGGTCGCGGGATTCGATCGCGGGACCGCGCAGTCGGCGAAGTTGGTCACCACGTCCACGTTTGCTTCTGCGACCGGGCAGCAGGATGCCGACTCGGGCGCGACCACGGTCGATCTGCCGATGACGGTCAGGGTCAACTGCACGGACGCAACCGACATCGATCTCCGGATCGGAGATGCAGGTTCCCCCGACACTGCCCTGGACCAGGCGCTCGAGGCCCAGAACGGCTCGCGCGCGGGCATGAGCATCGGGCCCGGCGTGGCGCCCATCTCGCTGCGAATACTGCCGACCGAGAAAGCCGACGACAGTGCCCGTCAGGCCGTCGAAGAAGCGCTGGTCGCTACGCTGCAGCGGTCTGTGACCCTGCCGACCGAGCCGATCGGGGTCGGGGCGCGCTGGCAGGCCGTTCGGACGGTGAACGCCGGGGCGACGGTGCGTCAGACGATCACCGCCACTCTCACCGCCCGCGAGGGCGAGCGGCTGACCATCGACTACAGCATCGACGAGTCGCCCACCGACTCTGCGTTTCGGCTCCCCGACGGTGGCGTGTTGACCATCGACGCCTACTCGATGACGGGGGCCGGTTCAGTGGTGATCGACCTGGCCAGGGGCGTGCCGATTTCGGGCCAGCTGAAGATCTCTGGTGGCCGGACCCTCGTCGGTGCCGAGGGAGCACAACCGTTCAGTCAGCTGCTCGGCTTCGATTCGGCGTGGTCGCCGGCCAACTGACGTCGACACAAAAAAGCGCCGCAGACGACATGTCGTCTGCGGCGCTTTTGGTTCTGATGTGGGTGTCAGCTAGTTGCTGGGCACATCGGGCTCTTCTCGTTGGCTCCGCTGAGCAGCAGGCACACCGTCGTCTTCGACAGCTTCCAGCGTCCTTCGTTATAGGCGATCAGCGCCTCGACCTGCGTCTGCGGCTGGTCGGGGAAGTTGATCTTCACGTTGGCCTTGGCCTGGTTGGCTCCGGCGGGACGCACGGGGGCGACGATCTCGTAGGTGACGTCGGGGTTGGCCTTCATACCCGCGATCAGCTTGTCGAAGATCTCCGGATCCGCATCCGATCCCTCGACGAGTTCGGTCTTCTCGGTATTCGGGATGTTGGGGTCGAGTGCGGTCACCAGCATGTCGTTGAGCGCGGCGGCCGTCGGCGGCTTCTTGGGGTCGGTGAGGACGCCGTCGCCGCCTGGGGCGGTGGAGCCGCTTGGCCCGGCATCCGAGGTGGTGGTGGTCGTGGTGGTGGTGGGGTCACTGCTGCCGCCGTCATCTGAACAGGCAGCGATGGAAACAAAGGCGCATAGTGCGACGCCGGCGGTCACGAACTTGCGAAGCTTCAAAATCCGTCCTTACTCATTGTCACCGCTACCACCGAAATGGAGGCAGTGAGAACTAGTCGGTCGGCCGCTTGGGCCGTCGGTCCTGCCCCACTATGCCAAAAACATGTCGAGTTGACGCATAGCGGTGAAGCCGTCGAAGCTGGCGGCGTGGTCAGAACACAACCTCTGGTGTCGATTCTCACCACCGGTGGCACCATCGCCAGTCGCCGATTTGCCGATGGCGCGCGTCCGGCGCTGGCCGCTGATGAGCTGGTGGCGGGCAGTGCCGAAGCCGGCGTCGAGCTTCGGAGCCGCGAGGTGCTCCACCTCGATTCCTCGTCTCTGCTGCCGGAGGACCTCGACGCGGTGCGGTCGGCGGTGGTGGCCGAGCTCGAGGATCCATCGGTGACGGGAGTGGTGCTGACCCACGGCACCGACACCATGGAGGAGACGGCGATGCTGATCGATCTGATGCACGCCGACCCCCGGCCGGTGATCATGACCGGGGCCCAGCGTCCGGCGGATTCACTTCACGCCGATGGTCCGGCGAACTTGTCCGCTGCCATTGCTGCGGCGGTCGATCCCTTGTCTCGCAGGCGAGGGGTTCTCATCGCGATGGGTGGCTCGCTGGTACCGGCTCGTGGCACCGCCAAGTTCGACAGTGCCGCCGATGCACCTTTTGCCACCGTGCGCGCCGATCTCCCCCGGGCTCTGCTCCCGCCGACCTCCATCGCCGGCACGAGGGTGGACATCGTGATGTTGTATCCCGGCGTCGACCCCTCGATCATTGGTTGGTGCGCGGGCGCGGGCGCGACGGGAATCGTGTTGGTAGCCACGGGTTCCGGTAACACGCACACCCGGGTGGTGGATGCGGTGGCCGATGCCATCGGCCGTGGCGTTGTGGTGGTCGTGTGTTCCCGGGTTCCGCGGGGAGAGATCGTCGCGACGTACGGCGGCGGCGGCGGCGCTGTTGATCTGGCCGCCCGTGGCGCGATCATCTCGCCGTGGTTGCGGGGGCCCCAGGCACGAATTGCGTTGCAGGCGTTGCTCGCCGGTGGCGCAGGGCATGCCGATGTCGCGGAATTTTTCGCCGCCGAGTAGACGTCCGGCCCCTGAGCTCGCGCGCCGGCGCCTTATGTGCGCTTGGGCCGCTTACTACTTGGATCAATTCGGTGATTCGTCGCAGTCACCCGTGTCGTCATTGTCTGGGCTCGCAATCAACTCGGCCACGTTGTGTTGCTGGAGCTGCATGCGTTCTTCGCGTTCAATGAGTGCTTGTTGTCGTTCGGTGATGATGTTTTGCCATGCCGCTTCGATGGTGTGGTCGGTGTGGTGGGCCCGGTTGATGCGTGGGTGTTGGTCGGGGTCGATGTATGTGGGTGGGATCCAGGCGACTCGTCCGGCGTCGGGGCCGTCGGTGACCATGACTGTCTGCCATTGATCCTCGCCGGGTCCGATCATCTTGTGGTGAGGCGGACACGCAGGCGCGAGTTCGTCGACGTCGGTGTGTCCGCCGTCGGCCCAGGCGGTGGTGTGATGAATTTCGGTCCAGGAGATCGGGTTACGACAGCCCGGGCTGGTGCAGCCTCGGTCTTTAGCGAACAACGCCATCCGCTGGCCTTGTTGGGCAGTGCGTTTGGCGCGTCCGAAGTACAGGACGTCGGCCGTGTGGTTGGCGAACACCGCCAGTGATTTGTCCGACCGCGCCGCCAACTCCAACGCATCCTTCACGGGTACATCGACGCCGGAGGCGGTATGGGCGATCCCCGCGGCCTCATCAAGCTGCTGCTTGGTCATCGTGATGATCACCTGCACCGGCAGGCCACGGTGGGAGCTACCGAGCAGTTTGTACTCCAAAATGGTCTTCATGATCGCCTTGAAAGCATCATGCTGACGCTGGGCTCTACTCCGGGAATCGCGCCCCGCGGCAGCCTCGATGATCGCCGGATCCAT
This sequence comes from Williamsia sp. D3, assembly GCF_000506245.1. Taxonomy (NCBI): domain Bacteria; kingdom Bacillati; phylum Actinomycetota; class Actinomycetes; order Mycobacteriales; family Nocardiaceae; genus Williamsia; species Williamsia sp. D3. The sequence goes on from NZ_AYTE01000031.1 coordinate 475,413, forward strand.
GGTCGGATCGTCAGCAGCGCCGGTCGGTGAGTTCGGGTCATCAGGATTGTTCATTCCCGGTGCGGCCCATACATCCATCACCGTGCGAAACAACGCCAACGTCTGAGGGTCGAGGTTGCCGGTGATTTTGGCCATCATGTCCAACCCCTGATCACCATCAGACAGGCCGCGGTTGCGTCTGCGGTCGGCATCATCGGTCAGTGAGCCATCGGGATCAACCCGGGCCAACACTTCCCGACCACACACCTCGAGTTCGGTGGGAGTGGATATGCGGGCGTTGTCGGTCATCCACGCATCGACCACGTCATAGACTTCCGGTGCTGATTTGTGCGGAATCTTGTCGCGGACTTTGAGCATCACATCCATGTGCGCCAACCCAATTGCCCCGTCGGCGAGGGCTTGGGCAGCGGCCGGGCATTTCGGGGGCAGCGGCTCGCCTTGCATCGACATCAATTCGCCGGCAGCATCCAGTGCTTTCAACCGCGATGACGCATCACCGCGAGACACCCGCAGCTCATTCATCACAAACCGATGCAACGTCGAATGACCAGCCTTACGAAACAAGCCCCGATCATTGACCTCCTGCAACCGCTTGAGGCCCTGAAACGTCAGTGCCCGAACCACTCTCTCGTTCACCCGCACCAACTCAGCAACCTGCACATCATCAACGTCCACCGACGACGCACTAGCAATCCTCTGCAGCAGCGCATCAAGATCGCGATACAACCCCACCAACACCGGCATTGGCGGTGGATCCACCGTCACCGAATCACTCATCGACAAGCCCCCCAGCCCTCGAACCCCTTTCACCGAGTCTACCAACAGAACCGGACAATGTCGAACACATGTTCTATTTCAACTCTGTCCCCCACCTACGATGAAAGGGGGCCAAATTTATTGGTAGAGAGAACAATCAAGCAGCGCGCTGCGTGTAGCTGTCGACATACTGCTGGCCCGACAATCGCGAGAGGGTCGCCATCAGATGGTCCGTGGCCTCACGTACATCCGTTGAACTATCGGCCGAAAACTGCGACAAGACAAGGGGCTGCCCGACTACGACGTCCACCTTGCCAGGCCGCCACAGCCGCGCGCCAGGAGGGTTCACGCGGTCGGTTCCCTTGAGCGCCAAAGGCACAACCGGCGCACCCGTCGTCAAGGCGACACGCATCACGCCGGTTCTCCCCCGGTGCAGCAGCCCATCTCTCGATCGCGAGCCCTCAGGGTGGATGCCCCACACACCGCCGGCACCGACGATGGCGACAGCTTCATCGAGTGCGGAAACGCTTGCGGCACCCCCTCGGCGGTCAATGGCAAGTTGCCCGGTGGCCGAGAAGAACCACCGCTGCACACAGCCACGAATACCCGTGCCCGTGAAGTACTCCGCCTTGGCGACAAAGGTGACCCGGCGCGGCAACACGAGAACCATCAGCAGAGAGTCGACCACCGCCAAGTGGTTCGCCGCCACGATCACAGGTCCGGTCGGGGGAAAGTTCGACAACCCGACAACGTGTGGACGCGCGACGAGCCGCAGAAAGGGACCGATCAAGACATATTTGAAAACCCAGTACCACATGGATCGACCTCCTCTTGTAGACATCGTCTACTCCGTTGGTAGACACTGTCTACATGGCGGATCCTCCAGATACAAGAGCGCTCTTGGTGCAGGCAGGCATCGAACTCGTCGACTCTGCGGGGCTCGCTTCGGTCGGACTCAGATCGATTGCGCGACACGCGGGCGTGTCACACGGAGCGCCAAGACGCTATTTCCCCACTCACCGGAGCCTGTTGGCGGCAATCGCAGCGGCCGGCCTGGACGATCTGAAAACAGCTATGGCGGAGTCAGATTCGGAGCCGTCTACTTCACCGAACACAACACTGTCAGCGATGGCTCGCGCTTACGTCGATTTCGCCGCACGCCGACCCGGGATGTTCGAACTGCTGTTCCGCCACGATCTACTCGAAGGTGGTGGCGAAAACTTGCGCGGCACGACGATCCCCATGCTCACGACCGTGGAGGGGCTGGTCGCGACCGTTGTCGGGCGCGACCAGGCGAGCAGCCGAGCCTTGTTGCTGTGGGCGTCGATACACGGAATCGCCTCGCTGACCGCGACTCGCGCGCTCGACGTGTTCGAGACAGACCTCGACGCCATGGTGACCGACGCCGTGTTTGTCCACCTGCATGCAGCCGCCGAGCAGTGATCGTTACTCATCCTCGTTCGCGAACCGGAGATGTTCTTCCGGCCAATCCAGGCTGAGCAGTGGATCCGCCACTTCCAACTGCGGATCGTCCAGCGAGAACGTCTTGGCGAATCCCGGCCCGCCACTTCGTGTTTCGAATCGAACCGTGACCCGGCCGTGTCCGCTGCCCTGGACCCACCCGTGCCCGTACTCGCGATGGTGCACATCGTTGCCGGTGGTCCAACGCAGTCGGTCGGCGTTGGGGTCGCGACCGCCCGGGTGGTACATCTCCTCCGATGTCGATTCCGCGCTTGACTCCGGGGCCTCGAAAGTGGAGTCGAGCTCGGGGAACATCGCAAACTGCTGCACCGCCGTCAGTCCCGAGAAACCAACGCCGACAAGGCGGATGGGCCCGATCTCCTGGGGATCCAACGCTAGTCGCTGCGCGGCAGCAGTGAGTACGGGCAGCTCGGTGGTCGCAGCCGCAAGAGTGGTCGACCGGGTCAGCACCGACATGTCCGACTTCTTCAGTTTGACCACCACCGTGCGCGAGCCCCGCCCATCGGCGAGCAGTCTCCGATGCGCAGACGTCGCAGCCCGCTCGACAGCACCGCGCAGATGCCCGAGGTCGGTGATGTCCTCGGCAAAGGTCGATTCGGCGCTGATCTGCTTGGCCGATGCCCGTTCAGCGACCGGCCGGTCGTCTATCCCCTGAGCCAGCAGGTGCAACCCGGGCCCGACGGTGGCACCGAGAACCGACGACACCTCCAGCGTCGACATTCGTGCAAGGTCTCCGATGGTGTCGATTCCCAAGCGCTGCAGTCGCTCCCCGGCGACCGGGCCGATGCCCCACAGTTTGCGCACGGGCAGCCGGGCGAGGAACTCGCGCTGCTCCCCCGGCGTCACCACCACCACACCGTCCGGTTTTGCCATACCCGACGCGATCTTTGCGATCTGTTTGCCACTCCCGAAGCCGACCGAGGCGGCCAAGCCCAGCTCGTCCCGAATACGGGCCCGGAGGCGCTCGGCAAAAGCTGCGGCGACGTCGGCCGACGCGCCTGCCAGTTCGACCGGCTCGGCGAAAGCCTCATCGAACGACAACATCTCGATGACAGGAACCTGGGCGCGAATCAGACCGAAGACCCGCAGGCTCACCGCCCGGTAGACGGATCCGCGGGGCGGGAGGACGACGGCGCCCGGGCCGACCAGTCGGCGCGCTTGGTGCATCGGCATTGCCGAGTGTGCACCGAAAACCCGCGCCTCATAACTACAGCCGGCGACAACTCCTCGGCCGCCCAGTCCCCCGACCAGCACCGGGCGGCCTCGAAGTGTTGGACGGGTGAGCTGCTCGACAGATGCGAAGAACGCATCCATGTCGATATGCATCACCCACCGGGAACTGATGTTCCCGTCCTGCACCCGCACACAGTGATGGTATGCCCCATTCAGCGGATCAGCGGACGTGCACCGGCGTCAGCTCGAACACGGGAATGGCCGGGCCCGCGGCGATCAGTTCATCATCGCTCGAGCCTGCGGAGATCTTGACGGGCATCAACGACGCAACCTCCCAGCCCCAGCGCTTGAGATACGGGCGAAGCACCGGCGGCTTGTCCGCATGGGCCAGCTCGGTGACGCGGTAGGTCGTCGAAGTCCGGCCACCGCGCAGCGTGCACTCCCCCGACGCCCGCACATTCCTCGCCCACTGCGTCTCTCCGCGAGCACCGATCAGGAATGTCCGGCCGTCCAGACGCAACGGGTTGACCGGGATGCGCTGGATCGCACCGCTCTTGCGACCGCGGACCTCGAGCGTGCGGGCGCCGGCGAGAGTGATCCCACGGTCGGCCATCCACGCGACAACCGAGTTGAACACGGCAACGGACTTACCAGGCTTGTTGTAGTGGGTCGCGGCGGTCACGGTGGCTCCTGGGTTTCTCGAGTTGATGAGAGCACTGCTCTCTGATTCTCCGAGTGTGCGCCCCCGTCGCCAAAAGTGCAAGAGCACTGCTCTCTTTTGTGTGAAGATGGACGGGTGCCCCCGCAATCGCCTCACCGAGAGAAAACCGCGACGGAGTCGACGCCGCGCGCGATGGCCCGCGCCCGTACCCAGGAACGCATCCTCGAACTCGGCCGCGATCATCTGGCCAGATATGGCGCTGCGGCGCTGTCGCTGCGTGCCATCGCACGCGACCTCGACTTGGTCTCGTCCGCCGTCTACCGGTACGTCGCCAACCGCGACCAGTTGTTGACGCTGCTGGTGGTGGATGCGTACACCGAGCTGGCAGATCACGTGGCGGAAGCCAACGAATCGGCCGCCCCGGACGCATTCCGGGAACGACTGATGGTCAGCTGCCAAGCTTTCCGACGATGGGCAGTGGCCGAACCGGCCCGCTACGCACTGCTCTACGGCAGCCCCGTGCCCGGCTACCAGGCACCCGCAGAACTGACCACCGAGCCGGGCACTCGCGTCGTCGGACTGCTGCTGAAAACGTTGCAGCAGGCGGCATCTGCCGGGCGGATCGGAGATCGACCGAGATATGGCGACCTACCAGGTGCCGGCTTCGCACCGATCAGAGACGAGTTCGCCCTCGACATCGGCGACCAGCACGTTCATACGGCGATCCTGCTGTGGGCCACCACGGTTGGGCTGACCAGCCTGGAAGTGTTCGGCCAGTTCGGATCCGAACCGCCAACCGATCTGGAGGTCCTGTTCGACCTCCAGATCGGCGGCGTGCTCGATCGGATCGGACTCGGGCGCGACCAGTCGACGGGTGACTAACTGGCCGTGGTGGCCTTCGCCAGCGTCGCCTGCACACCGTCACCCAAGGCCACCCACTCGCCGGCGGCGTTGCCATCGTGACCGGCCACCAGGTCGAGCTCGACCGCAAGAACTTCCCCGGCGATCAGATCGCGGTGCCGCCGCGCCCACTCGACGTGGTTGTCGGGCACCGCGAGTGTCACGCGGATGCGGTCGGACACGTCCAGACCTGCCGCACGGCGCGCTTCTTGCAGCTCGCGGATGCGGTCCTTGGCCCAGCCCTCGGCCTCGAGTTCCTCGGTGACGGACGTGTCCAACACCACCAGACCCGCCCCGGCAGGCAGCTCTGCGGTCGACTCCGGCTGCACTGCAACGAGTTTGCGAGTGTACTCACCTTCGAGCAGCTCGATGCCGTCGGCGCTGACCACATCGACACCATCACGCTCGTCGATCGTGACGTTGCCGGCCTTGACCGCCTTGATGACGCGCTGGACGTCCTTGCCCAGACGGGGTCCGGCAACCCTGGCGTTCACCGCGAGCTCGACCCGGCCGTATTGGTCCGCATCGTCGGTCAGACGCACCGACTTCACGTTCATCTCGTCGGCGATCAGATCTGAATACGGCCTCAACCGCTCGGCATCGGCGGAGGCGACGGTCAACGACGGCAGCGGGAGGCGCACCCGGAGCTTGTTCGCCTTGCGCAGACTCGACGCCACCGAGCAGACGGCCTGCACATCGTCCATCGCCGCAACCAGATCAGGATCGGCCGGCAACTCGTCGTCGGCCGGCCAATCGGTGAGGTGGACCGAGCGACCTCCGGTCAGGCCCCGCCAGATCGCCTCCGTGGCGAGCGGCAGGAGCGGCGCCGCCAGGCGGCAGGCCACTTCGAGCACGGTGTACAGCGTGTCGAAGGCCTCGGGTGCGTCGTCCTGGCCCGCCCAGAAACGCGAACGCGACCGACGCACATACCAATTGGTCAGCGCATCGCAGAAGTGACGGAACTCGTCACACGCCCCCGCGATGTCATAGGTCTCCATCTGCCCGGTCATCACATCGCGAGTGGCCGCCGCCTTGGCCAGGATGTACCGATCGAGCACATTGGTCGAGCCGGTGCTCCACTGCGCAGGCCGGTCCGCATACAACTGCAGAAAGCTGTACGCGTTCCACAGCGGTAGCAACGCCTGCCGAACACCCTCGCGGATGCCGCGCTCGGTCACCACCAGGTTGCCACCACGCAGGATGGGAGACGCCATCAGGAACCACCGCATGGCATCACTGCCGTCACGGTCGAACACCTCGTTCACATCGGGGTAGTTGCGCTTCGACTTCGACATCTTCTGCCCGTCGTCGCCGAGCACGATGCCGTGGGCGGCAACGGTCCGGAACGCCGGGCGGTCGAACAGTGCGGTCGACAGGACGTGCAGGTTGTAGAACCATCCGCGCGTCTGCCCGTTGTACTCGACAATGAAGTCGCCCGGACTGTGTCCCGGTAGAGAGTCCGTTCCCTCGAACCAATCGGTGTTCTCGAACGGGTAGTGCACCTGTGCATACGGCATCGAACCGGACTCGAACCAGCAGTCCAGCACTTCCGGAACCCGTCGCATCGTCGACTTACCGCTCGGATCATCAGGATTGGCGCGGGTGAGCTCGTCGATGAACGGGCGGTGCAGGTTGTCGGGACGCACGCCGAAGTCGCGCTCGAGCTCGTCGAGACTGCCGTACACGTCGACCCGCGGGTACTCGGGATCGTCGGACACCCACACGGGGATGGGCGCACCCCAGTACCTGTTGCGACTGATGTTCCAGTCCTTGGCCCCTTCGAGCCACTTACCGAACTGGCCGTCCCGGATGTGCTCCGGCGACCACTCGATCTGCTTGTTGAGCTCCACCATCCGGTCGCGGAATGTGGTGACCGCGACGAACCACGAGGGCACGGCCATGTAGATCAACGGCTTTCCCGACCGCCATGAATGCGGATAGGAGTGCTCGATGGTCTCGTGGCGCAGGATCTTGCCCGCGGCTTTGAGGTCCTTGATGATCACCGGGTTCGCGTCGAAGACCTGCAGGCCCTCATAGGGAGCGACCAGGCTCGTGAATCGCCCGCCCGCATCCAGTGGTTGCACCACCTCGATGCCGTACGCGGTCGCGAGCTCCATGTCCTCTTCACCGAAAGCCGGTGCGAGGTGGACGATTCCGGTACCGCTGTCGGTGGTGACGTAGTCACCCAGCAGAACACGGTGCGCCCCCTCGTGACCCGCGAAAAAGTCGAACGGCGGGGTGTAGTGCACGTTCTCCAGTTCGGCACCTCGGTAGGTCCCCAGAACCTCGGGCTCCGAACCCAACTCACGTGCGTAGCTGCCGAGCAACGCGCTGGCGAGCAGGTACTGCTGCCCGTCCTCTCCGCGAACGTGACTGTATTCGAACTCCCGATTCACGGCGATGGCCAGGTTCGACGGCAGTGTCCACGGTGTGGTCGTCCAGATCAGGGCTTCCACCCCGTCGAGCGCGGCAGGACCGGTATCGCTGGGACGCAGGGTCATTCGCACCGTGACAGCCGGATCCTGGCGCATCTTGTAGGCGTCGTCGAGCTTGCTCTCCTGATTCGACAACGGAGTCTGCTCGTACCAGGAGTACGGCAGCACGCGGTAACCCTGGTAGATCAGGCCCTTGTCATGGAGCGCCTTGAACGCCCACATCACCGACTCCATGAAGTCGATGTCGAGGGTCTTGTAGTCGTTGTCGAAGTCGACCCACCGGGCCTGGCGCGTCACGTACTCCCGCCACTCGTCGGTGTAGCGCAGCACCGATGCGCGGCAGTAGTCGTTGAACTTCGCGACGCCCATGGTCTCGATCTGGGACTTGTCGGTGATCCCGAGCTGGCGTTCGGCCTCCAGTTCCGCAGGCAGGCCGTGGGTGTCCCAGCCGAAGCGGCGATCGACCTTCTTGCCTCGCATGGTCTGGAAACGCGGAACGAGGTCTTTCACGTACCCGGTGAGGAGGTGACCGTAGTGCGGCAGTCCGTTGGCAAAGGGGGGCCCGTCGTAGAAGACGAACTCAGGCGCGTCGGCGCGGTTGTCGATGGAGGCCCGGAACGTGCCGTCGGCCTGCCAGTAGTCGAGCACTCGCTTCTCGACATCGGGAAAAGACGGCGCTCCGGCCTTGGTTCCCCCGGTGAGATCGACCAGCGGGTACACGCGAGTTGCTGAGCCACTCGTCGATGGGGCTGATATCGGGTCCTGTGTGGTCACTACCGTCTCCTCGTGCGTCGGCTTTGCTGCCTGGCACGGGGACGAACCGATGAATCATCGGCCGCGGTACCACCCCGCTTGCGTCCGTGGGACGCCACTCGGTCGATCTGCCGGCGAGACGCCGGTAATCGTCGAGGCGTTGACGGGCCTCACCCGCCCGGTTCTACTGGGGACCGCCAGGGCGATCCTGTTCTTCCGAGAGCTCCCCGGTGATGGCCGGATCAACGCTGATAACAAGTCTAACGCGGCTTGTCTAGATGTATTTCCTCGGTGGGCGGGTCATCGTCGTACCGGTGACCCGGCGCATCCAAGTGATCCTGCGCATCCGCGTCCTGCTGATGCCCGCTCTGGTCTCGCAACTGCTCGGCTGACCCGGGGTCTGCTTGGTCGTCCCCGCCCGAGTCTGCCCGGGCGTCGTGGTCGGCCTGATCAGAGTTCGACCGGCGGCCGAGCCCGATCAGGTCTGCCAGCAGGAATCCGACTCCGATCACGCACACCACGATGCACGCGACCGCGAGCCAGAGGATCCCACTGATCAGCGCCGCCACCAGCAGGACGAATCCCACCAGTGTGGCGCCCAGCGCCAGCACCAGCACGGATCAGACCCCTACGAAAATCAGTTGTTCGGCTTGCTGAATCCGCCGGAGTTGGTGAAACCACCATTGCCGGGATCGGACGAGAAAGCGTCGCCACCACGTGCGTTGTCCACCGGTGCGGCGCTTCCACGCTGCTGCAACTCTTCGAGCTGGGATTCGAGGTACGTCTTGAGCCGCGTGCGGTACTCACGCTCGAACGTCTTGAGCTGCTCGATTCGACCCTCGAGCACCGAGCGCTGCTGGTTGATCGTGCCCATGATCTCGGTGTGCTTGCGCTCGGCGTCGGCCTGCAGAGCGTCGGCCTTCTCCTGCGCCTGCCGGGTCTGGGTCTCGGCGCGCGACTGCGCGTCGGCCAGAATCGCCTCGGAACGCTGACGGGCATCGCTCAGCATTGCCTCGGACTTCGAGCGGGCGTCGCCGACGAGGGCATCGGCACGTGCGCGTGCGTCGGCAACCATGGCCTCGGACTCGCTGCGCGCGTTGTTGGTCAGACGATCCGCGGTCTCCTGGGCCAGGCCCAGCACGCGGGCTGCCCGGATGCTCTGGTCCTCGTTGGAGGACTGCTGCGGCTGCTGCTGGGCCACCGGCTCGGGGGCCGGGGGCTGCTGCTTGGCGAAGGTCTGTGTCGCCGGCTCTTGCGCGGGCGCAGCCTTCTTGGCCTGATCCACCTCGCCTTCGAGCTCCTCGACGCGCTGCTTCAAGTCGGAGTTCTCTTCGATCAGACGCGCCAGTTCAGCTTCTACGAAGTCGAGGAACTGATCGACTTCGTCCTCGTTGTAGCCGCGCTTACCGATCGGCGGTTTGCTGAACGCGACGTTGTGCACATCAGCTGGTGTCAGCCGCATTGGTCGGTCCCCTTATACCTTGTGTCGAACATTGGTCTGCTTGTCTGGAGGTGCTGGCTGGCGTAGTCACCGCCCATGAATTCCACTTCTGACGCGACCCAGATCATGGATCAGTCAGCCATATTATTCACGATCGACATCTAGCCTGTAACTGGCGTCCATCCTGTCACACTAGAACCGTTCGTCGCACCCTTTGGTTGCTATGTCGAAATCAAACGGGTGTCAAAACGCACCATTTACTTCGGCGCGTCCCGAGTTTGTGACCCGTTCGTTATCAACCTACTCGATACTAATGCCCCCGCTTGCCATCCGGGGGTACGACCCGCGGTCGAATCCGGCTAGGCGGCGACCAACGACATCGCGATGAGAACCACGATCATCGTGATCATCAGCGAGAGGTCCAGGCGAACAGGTCCGAGCGGGATCGGCGGCAGAATTCGGCGCAGGGCCTTGATGGGTGGGTCTGTCGTGGTGAAGACAGTTTCGATGACCACCACCGAGGCTCCGGTGGGTCGCCACTCCCGGGCGAAGGTTCGCACCAATTCGATCACCAACCGACCGAGCAGAAGCAGCCAGTAGATGAAAAGGAGGTAGTAAATAATCTCGCGTGCGATCGTCACGCCACAACTCTGCCCGATTTCGGTCCCGGATGTGAAAACGACAGGCCGGCGGGCCCGTCGGCCGACCTACTGGTGGTTGTAGAAACCGGTTTCGGCGATCTTCTTGCGATCCTCGGGCGAGACGTCGATGTCGGCAGGAGCCAGCAGGAACACCTTGGTGGCCACCTTGTCGAACGAGCCGTGCAGCGCGAACGCGAGACCGGCGGCGAAGTCGACGAGTCGCTTGGCGTCGGCGTTGCTCATCTCAACGAGATCCATGATCACGGGGCTACCGTCGCGGAACCGCTCGCCGATCGTGCGCGCCTCGGCGTAGCTGCTGGGCCGCAGGGTGGTGATCTTGCCGAGCGGGTTGCCTTCTTCGAAGACCCGGTCGAGTTCTGCGCGCGGGTCGATGGCGAGGGCGCCCCGGGTGGAGGGGCCACCGACTGCGGAGGGCCGGGTGCCGACCGTGCGTGTGGCGAGCGGTTCGAGGCGACTCGTCATCCGTGCCGGCGCGGGGGCAGCAGCGTAACGGTCGATCGATTCGAACTGCGGACGCCGGGCGCCGGCGTAGGCGTACTCGGGAACGCGCTCGTACTCGCCGTCCCGGAAGTCGGCTTCGCGGTAGTCGCGGTCGTCCACGTCGTCGCGGTACTCGGCGCGGTAATCGCCTTCGCGGAAGTCGGGCTCGTCGCGGTAGTCGCGCTCGTAGCGGCGCGACCGCGCGGGAGCGGGATCGTCCAGGTAGTCGTCTTCGTAGTCACCGGGAGGGACCATGCCGAAGTACGCCTTGAACTTGTGGATGGTGCTCATCGCAATTCCTCTTTCAGCCGCGGCCGGTACTCGACAACTCCTGCAGTCCTGTTGCCACTGTTAGTCATGTTGTCGCTGTTACTGATGTGACTAACCGTTATGGCGAGATTAGCGGCCTGTCCCCCATGATCGCGGTACCGACACGCACGCAGGTTGATCCGTGTTGCACTGCGATCTCCAGGTCTCCCGACATACCGGCGGACAGCTCTCGCGCCGCGGGGTGCTGGGCCACGAAATCGCGGTGGATGCGTGCTGACTCCGCCATCCAGCGGTCCGCCGAACCGTGCAGCGGAGCGATGACCATCAGCCCGCACAGCACCAGGTTGGGTAGTTCGGCGATCGACGCGGCCAGCCCGGCGAGGTCGCTTTCCGCCACTCCCCCACGGCCTTTCGCCTCGTCATCGTCGAGGCCGACCTGAATCAGCACCTCCAAGGCGGCAGCGCGGTCACCATTGTCGAGGGCGACGCCGGTGGCGCGGTCGAGGGTGTGCGCCAACTTCAGGCTGTCCACCGAATGCACTCGATCAGCCCAGCGCGCAACGGACTTGGCCTTGTTGCGCTGCAGTTGACCGATCATGTGGAAGCGCAGATCCGTGCGGCCGGTGGCCGTTCGCACATCTTCGGCCTTCCGGCCGGCCTCGGGTTCCCGAGACTCACCGAACTCGGTGGCACCGGCCTCGATCAGCGCCAACACGTCCGCCGCAGGGAAGAACTTCGTCACCGGCAGCAGTGCGACCTCGGCGGGAGAACGACCGGCCGCCACACACGCCTCGTCCACGCGCCGGCGGACGCCGGCCAGATTGGCCGCCAGTTGCGACGCCCGTGCAGGGGACACCGACTCCTGATCAGGCACTGCCACTGTCCATCCAGATCACACAGGCCAGTCGGCCGGTCGGATTGTCGCGGCGATGACTGAAGAGCGCCGGATCCTCGATGGTGCACCGCGGGTCCTCGGCCACCGCAGAGACGCCCGAGGACAGGAGCTGACGGCGAATCCCCGCACGCAGGTCGAGTCCGGGAGTCCCCTTGGCGGTGCGGGTCGCGCTACCGGGGAGGTGCTTTTCGACATCGGCCTGCATCTGCGCGGGCACCTCGTACTGACGACCGCTGGCGGCGGGGCCGAGGAACGCACCGATCCGGCTGACCTTGGCGCCGGCTTCCTCCATGGCCTCGAGCGTGCGGGGGATGATCCCGATGCGCGCTCCGACCCGGCCTGCGTGCACTGCGGCGATTACACCCGCTGCCTCGTCACTGAGCATCACCGGTACGCAATCAGCACTGAGGACGGCCAACGCGAGGTCGGGCGTGGTGGTGATCAACGCATCGGTGGCAGGCACTGCGCCCGTCACCGGCTCGTCTACCCGGGTCACGTTGCGGCTGTGGATCTGCTCCATCCACACCATGCGCGCCGGGTCCACGCCGATCTTCTCGGCGAGGCGAAGCCGATTGCGGCGCACCGCATCCGGATCGTCGCCCACATGATCACCGAGATTGAACGACGCGTACGGACCGGTGGAGACACCACCGGACCGGGCGGTGACAACCCGCCTGATCCGTATCCCCACTGCGGGGCTCAGCGCTTCATGAACGGTGGGACATCCACCTCGTCGTCGGCCTCGTCGAGACCGTGAGCCGGACGCGACGAGCCGTTGCGCGACGAGCGATCGTCAGCGAAGGGGTCACCGGCGGGCACCTGAGCGAACAGCGGGTCACGCCGTTCGGTGGTGTTGCCACCGGCCGACACCGACCCGGCGCGTGCCGAACCGATCGAGCCACTCGTACGTGCTGCAGCAGTCGCAGCAGATTCGACGGGTTTGCGTGCGGGCGAACCACTGTCGAAGCCGGCGGCGATCACCGTCACCCGCACCTCGTCTCCGAGGTTGTCGTCGATGACCGTGCCGAAGATGATGTTCGCGTCGATGTGTGCGGCTTCCTGCACCAGCGTCGCTGCCTCATTGATCTCGAACAGGCCGAGATCGCTTCCGCCGGCGATCGAGATCAGCACGCCGTGAGCACCTTCCATGGAGGCCTCGAGCAATGGCGAGTTGATCGCCGACTCGGCGGCCTTGGTCGCCCGCGACTCTCCCCGCGCCGAACCGATGCCCATCAGGGCACTGCCTGCATTGCTCATCACACCTTTGACGTCGGCGAAGTCGACGTTGATCAGACCAGGCGTGGTGATCAGATCGGTGATGCCCTGCACACCGTTGAGGAGAACCTCGTCGGCGCTGCGGAAGGCATCCATCAAACTGACTGCGGCATCACCCATCTGGAGCAGCCGGTCGTTGGGGATCACGATGAGGGTGTCGCATGATTCACGCAGTGCGGCGATACCGACCTCTGCCTGGCCACCACGACGCTTTCCCTCGAAGGAGAACGGGCGGGTCACGACACCAACCGTGAGTGCACCCAGTTTGCGTGCGATGCTCGCGACGACAGGAGCGCCACCGGTTCCGGTACCGCCACCCTCACCCGCGGTCACGAACACCATGTCGGCGCCCTTGATCAATTCCTCGATCTCGTCCTTGGCATCTTCGGCGGCGCGGCGTCCCACCTCGGGATCGGCACCGGCGCCGAGGCCACGCGTGGAGTCGCGACCGACGTCGAGTTTGACGTCGGCGTCGCTCATCAGCAGGGCCTGTGCGTCGGTGTTGATCGCGATGAACTCGACCCCCTTGAGGCCTTGTTCGATCATGCGGTTGACGGCATTGACTCCGCCGCCGCCAATACCGACGACCTTGATCACGGCAAGGTAGTTGTGCGGGGGCGTCATAGCGCTCGCCTTCCTTTTGTTTCGATCCGAACCATCTGGCTCTGCTGCTCGCACCCACCGGGACGAAAACCCTCAACCTAAACCACAGGCTTAGAGTTATGTCAAGTAGTCACGTGCTGGGGGAAACGCTAGGCACCATCGGACTGTGGAGCCAGCAAGCGCTGCGGCGTGTCGCCAAGAACCGAAGAAATCGGGCTCGAAATCTACTTGAAGGTCGGATTCTGCGGGCTCGACACGTTGTACTCGGTGCCTTCCTGCCCCAGAACGTGTCGGAGTGTCTCCGCTTTTTCACCGTTGCGTTCGTCGTCGCCCCACACCACGGTGCGATTGTCCTTGAGCTGCAGCACGATGTTCACCGGCGAGGTGACCTCGATACGGGCGACCTGATCGGCCACATAGGCGGGGACCCCGGTCATCACACTGAGCGCCGCGCGGGTCGAGGGATCTCCGGAACCGGGATTCGACGTGACCAATTCGGCCAGACCGGGCGGTGGATCCTGTTGCGCGAACTCGAAGCCCAACTTGTCCATGAGGTAACGCTTGCCGTCTCGCTCGGTGAAGACCACCGGCTGGCGTTCGACCACGGAGACGGTGATGGTCGACGGGTACTCGCGCTTGACCCGCACCGTGGCCACCCGCGGGATCATCGACACGCGCTGGGCCGCAGCTGCGGTGTCCACCTGCATCAGCGGCTCGCCCTTGGAAAGTGCTGCCGCGGCAACAATCTCCGCAGACTGCACAATCGAATTACCCGTCACCTCGATGGTTCGCACCGACATCAGAGGAGAGAAGTAGGCCACCGCGGTCAGTGCGATCACCACCACGATGGCCCCCACTGTGAGCAGCAGTAGTCGCAGACCACTGACACCCCGTGCGCGACGGGAGGCTCTGGCTCCTCGGCGAGCTTTGCGCGCGACCGCACCGGATCGGTCCGAGTCCACCGGCTCGTCGGGGTCGACCGAGTCGCCGGGTTCGCTTCCGATCCCACCACCGACCGTCACGTCGACCAGGTCGGTGAGGTCATCGGGTTCGGATTGATCGGGCTCGGTCAGGTCATCGGGCTCGGTCAGGTCATCGGGCTCGGTCAGGTCGTCAGGGTGCGACTGTCCCTTCGGATCCACCGGAACGCTGCCCGACCCCTTGGCATCTCGATGATCGCCACGTCTGCCGCTGCCCCGGCGGGGCCGGCGCCGCTCGCTCATCGGCCACCTTTCGGCGTCCCGCCATCAGCTCGGTGATGCCCCCGATCACGCAGAGCCTCCACGATCTCGGCGGCCTGCATCGTCACATCGCCGGCGCCGATGGTCAGGATCACGTCGTCGGGAGCAGCCATGTCGGCGATCTGAGCGGGCAGCGCCGAGACATCAGGCTGAAAGGCAACGGGTTTGGTGATCTGGTCGGCGATGGTCAGACCCGAGATGCCCGGGATCGGTTCCTCCCGGGCACCGTAGACGTCGAGCACGATCACCTGGTCGGCCAGACTCAGCGACTCGGCGAACTCACGGGCAAAGGTTTCGGTGCGCGAATACAGGTGCGGCTGGAATATCGCCACCACGCGACCGCCGTCTGCATCCACCATGTCCCGGGCCGCGGTGAGCACAGCGCGTACTTCGGTGGGGTGATGGGCGTAGTCGTCGAAGACGCGTATGCGTCCGACTCGGCCACGGAGCTGGAAACGACGGTGCACTCCGGCAAAACCCTCGACGCCCTCGATGACGCCCGAGACCGACGCCCCCAGACACACACCCGCGATCATCGCAGCAATCGCGTTGAGCGCCATGTGTTTGCCGGGAACGGTCAGGATGATGGACCGCTCCTGCACATCGCCGTCGACATCGGTGAACCGCACCTTCGCGATGCCACCGCTGGCCCGGCTCTGCCATTCGAGCAACTGGACGGTGAGTCCCACACCACCGGCCAGGTGCGCCTGGGTACCTTCGCCATATCCGAGCACGGACACCCCACGCTCGGCCATCCGCGCAGCCACCCTGCCGGCCAGCGCAGCCGAGCCGGGATCGTCCAGGCACACGATCAAAGCGCCACCGGGATTGATCCGGTCGGCGAAGTCATCGAAGACCTGCACATAGGCCTCGGTGGTCCCGAAGAAATCGAGATGGTCGGACTCCACGTTGGTCACGACCGCGACGTCCGGGCTGTACTGGAGCAGCGAGCCGTCGCTCTCGTCGGCTTCGGCGACGAACACGTCGCCCGAGCCGTGATAAGCGTTGGTACCGGACTCGTTGAGCTCGCCCCCGACGGCGAACGACGGCTCGAAGCCGCAGTGCTGCAACGCGACAACGGCCATCGAAGTGGTGGACGTCTTTCCGTGGGTGCCCGCGATGAGCAGGTTGCGATGACCCTCCATGAGCGTCGCCAACACCGCCGGCCGCAGCAGTACCGGGATATCCAGTTCACGCGCGGCGACGAGTTCGGGATTTGTCTTCGGGATCGCCGCGAAGGTCGTGACGACCACGGTGGGCCCACCCTCGAGCAATTCGAGTGCCGACCGGTCGTGACCGATCTGAATCTTGGCACCGCGAGTCCGGAGATCGATGACGGCGCGTGACTCCTTGGCATCGCTACCCGACACCTGTCCCCCGCGCGCCAGCAGGATGCGCGCCAACCCGGACATTCCGGCCCCACCGATACCGACCATGTGCACACGTGAGAGTTGCGGTGGCAGAGCCTGTTCGACACCGGTGGTCGAGGTCTCGTTCATGTCGACCCCCCGGAGCGATGCGCCTGCGCGAGCTCGATGCCGGCCCGAGCCACGGCCTGGGCCGCACCCCGAGCTCCTGCGCCCGCCGCGGCCTTCGACATCGCGGCCAGCCGGCCGGGCTCGGTCAGCAGGGGTGGAATGGTGCGGGCCACGTAGTCGGGCGTGAGATCGGCGTCGTCGACCAAGATCCCGCCACCGGCCGACACCAGCGGTGCCGCGTTCAACCGCTGCTCCCCATTGCCATGTGGCAGGGGCACGTACACCGCGGGGAGTCCGGTCGCCGACACCTCGGCAACCGTCATCGCTCCCGATCGACAGATCGCCAGGTCTGCGGCGGCATAAGCCAGATCCATCCGCGAGATGTACGGCAGCGCCACGTAGGGACACTCGGCCTCGAACGGTTCGAGCGTGTTCTTCTTGCCGTAAGCGTGCAATACACCGATCTTGTTGTCCGCCAACACCTGAGCGGCACCCCGCACCGCGGTGTTCAAACTCAGGGCGCCCTGCGATCCACCGAACACCAACAGCGTCGGCGCATCGGGGTCCAGCCCGAAGAACTCACGGGCCTGCGCACGAAGACCTGCGCGGTCCAGATCCGAGATGGATGCCCGCACCGGAATGCCGACGACTTCGGCATCCAAACCCGAGCCGGGCACGGCGGCGAGCACCCGCTGTGCCAGCCGAGCGCCGACCTTGTTGGCCACGCCTGCACGTGCATTGGCCTCGTGGATGACCACCGGCACCCGCCGCGACCGCGGGCGCATCCGCGCAGCGATATAGGCGGGCAGCGCCACGTATCCGCCGAATCCGATCACCACGTCGGCGTTCACCTCGTCGAGGACTCGACGGGTGGCCGCCACCGACGCGCGAAGCCGAAGCGGCAGCCTGGCCAGATCGGCGTTGGGCTTGCGGGGCAACGGGACGGGCGGGATCAGTTCGAGCCGGTAGCCACGCTCTGGAACCAGAGTGGTCTCCAGACCGCGAGCGGTGCCGAGCGCTGTGACCTCGATACTCGGATCGAGGTCGCGCACGGCATCGGCGACAGCCATCGCCGGCTCGATGTGTCCGGCGGTCCCACCGCCCGCGACCACGATCGACAACGGACGGGTCGACTCACTCACTTCGGGTACCGCCGCAGATGCGGGTCCGGTCACCGCCACCGTTCCGGATCCCGGTAACGCGGTGCCGGGGTGCTCCCACGGCGAGGATCTTGTTGCTGACGCTGTCGGGCATAGGGGTCATTCTTGCGCAGGGGCCGGGCCCGTGTCTGCGGTGGGCTGGCGGTACCGCCGTATCCCCAGTCCTGCTGCCTCGGGACCCCACGCTCGCGCCTGGTCCGCTGTGGTGGCGGGTAACTGCGTGGCGGCTGCGTACCGCGGGTCCGACGCCGAGCAGGTTCGGCGACCGCGGCTCTGCGAGCACGGGTGGCCGGGCGCGAATCCTGCTTCCCCCGGCGACGATCGAGTCGTTCGCGGAGCACCTCGGCGCGGGTTTGCGAATACGGGACCGGATTGGGCAGTCGCAACATCCGGCCGAAACGGCCATCTCCCCCAGCAGCCAACGCGGCGACCGCCTCGGGTTCGTGTCGTGCTGCGTTCGCGAGCAGGCCGAACATCACCAACGTGGTGAACGTCGATGTGCCACCGGCCGACAACAGGGGCAGCTGGATGCCGGTGACCGGCAGGAGGCCGACAACGTAGCCGATGTTGATCAGTGCCTGGGCAGTGACCAGCACGGTGATGGTTGCGGTCAGCAGCCGCAGGAACGGGTCCACCGAGCGCGTGGCGATGCGCAGTCCCACGTACGCGAGAAGTCCGAACAGGAGCAGCACGAGAACACCACCGATGAGTCCGAGCTCCTCACCGATGATCGCGAAGATGAAGTCGTTGTGGGCGTTCGGGAGGTAGTTCCATTTGGCGCGACTCTGGCCGAGTCCTTCACCGAAGACACCTCCGTTGGCAAGGGCGTAACCTGCCTGTCGCGCTTGATATCCCGCACCCTGCGGGTCGTCGATGTGTCCGAGGAAGCTCTGCACGCGTTCACTTCGGTACCCGGCGGTCATCGCCAGGACACCCGCCGCAACCACACCGGTGGCGGCGAATGACAAGAACACCTTCACCGGCAGGCCGGCAAACCACAGCAGCGCACCGACGATGACCGCGATGGTGATGGTGGTACTCAGGTTCGGCTCGAGGATGATGAGCACGCAGACCAAAAAGGAGACCGGAATCAGCGGGACAAGCAATTCGCGAAGCGATGCGTTGTCACGCCGACGCGACGCCAGCAGATGAGCGCCCCATACACACAGGGCCACCTTGGCCAGTTCCGACGGTTGGACCGACAGCCCACCGACGGTGAACCACCGCCGCGAACCCTGGACCAGACTGCCGATGCCCGGCACCAGAACGAGCATGAGCATGATCGTCGCGACGATCATGGCGGGCGCAGCCAACCTGCGCATCAACCTGATCGGCATCCGGACAGCGAAATAGAACAGCACCACCCCGAGCGCTGCGAACACCAGCTGTGTGGTGAACAGGCCATAGGACGATCCGGTCTTCGAGTACCCCTCGACCGAGGAGGCCGACAACACCATCACCAGACCGAACGAGGTCAACAGCACGGTCAGCGTGACAATGAGATGGAATGAGGCGAGCGGGCGGCTCAGGACGCCGGAGATCGCCGTGACGACGTTGCCGATGCCTTCGGCGAACGTGATGACCTTGCGTTCGGGCCGACTGCGGGTAGTCGATGCACTGGCCGCCGGCTTGTCGTCGACAACCGAATCCGTTCCGGCAGAATCTTTCTCACCGGTTGCTGAATCGGACTCCGTGCCGTCGACATCGGCGGCCTCGTCGAACGCCGAGTCGTCGGCAGCCTGATCATCGGACGAGCGCCCGGTTGTTGTGGGTTCTTCGGGATCGAGTCCGCGCGGCATCAGGATGCCCCCAACACACGCGCACCCGGCAGGGCGCGAGCGCTGGCGGCGAAGGCATCACCACGGACCCCGTAACCGGCGAACATGTCGAGTGAGGCCGCGGCGGGAGCCAGCAGGACCGCGTCCGGTGTGTCCGGGTCGGCAACGCACATCTCCCAGGCGGCGCGCACCGCCCTGGCCATGACGGCAGTGGGGTCAGCAGTGTTCACCGCCCCATCTTCCCCTGTTACTACTGTGACTGTTGGTACCAGAGGGGCGTGTCGTGTCATTGCGTCCGCAATGATGTCGCGATCGGCTCCGATGATCACCACCCCGGCGAGCCGATCGCGAACCGCGACGACGAGGTCGTCCACCGAAGCCCCCTTGAGGAGCCCGCCGGCCAGCCACACAACCCGGCGATGTCCCCTGATGGATGCGAGCGCGGCGTGAGGGTTGGTGGCCTTGGAATCGTCGATGAAGGTTGTGGAGTCGATGACGGCAACCGGCGTGCTGCGATGACCGCCGACGGTGAACGATTCGAGCCCGGCTTCCACGGCCTCTGGTCCGACACCGATGGCCCGGCACAGCGCTGCGGCAGCCAGAGCATTCAACTGTCCCGACGGCCCGGTCGGCCGGACCTTGTCCAGGGCGATCAACGCGACAACTGAGTTGTCGCCACTCTCGTCCCAGTCCACCCGATCAACGAGCTGTCCGTTGGAGACCCCGAGCTCGCCGGGGTGCGGGGTACCGAGCCGGAACCCCACGGTCCGTGCACCTTCCGAGGTGGCGGCAAGGATGCCGGCGACCGGGTCATCGAGCCCCACAACGGCAATCGGCCCGGACAACGCGACCGACTTCGCTTTGATGTAGGCCGACATGGAACCGTGCCAATCGAGGTGATCTTCGGCGATGTTGAGCACGGCACCTGCGGTCGGCCGCACCGATGGCGCCCAGTACAGCTGGAACGACGAGAGTTCAACCGCCAGGACGTCCGACCGCGGCTCGGCCACCAGGGCATCGAGCACCGGCAGGCCGATGTTGCCGCACGCGCTCACCGACGCGCCCGCAGCGGTCATGATGGCCTCGACCATGCCGGTGGTGGTGGTCTTGCCGTTGGTCCCGGTCACCACGAGCCACTGCCGCGGCGGTCCGGTGATGCCGGACCGATCGACGTGCCAGGCCAGTTCGACCTCACCCCACACAGGTAGACCGGCATCCGCCGCGGCGACCAACATCGGATTGTCAGGACGAAAGCCCGGAGAGGTGACCACAAGATCGAAGTCATCAACCCACGCGTCCCGCGCGAGGATCTCGTCCACCGTGGATGCCGCGGCTCCGAGATCCACGAGTGGACGTGTGGCCTTGCTGTTGTTGTCGCACACCGTCACCGATGTGCCCTGGCCGAGCAGGAATCGGATCGCAGAGGCACCGGCGATCCCGGCACCTGCCACCAGGACGCGTTGTCCCCACGGCGTGCCGGTGCCGGAGGCTGGCACGGTCATCCTCCGCTGGCCGCCAGGAACTCGCTGTAGAACAGCGACAATCCCAGGGCACAGGCGATGGCCGTGAGCAACCAGAACCGGATGATGACCGTTGTCTCCGCCCACCCCGACAGTTCGAAGTGGTGGTGGAACGGCGCCATTCGGAACACTCGTCTCCCGGTGGTCCGGAACACTGCGATCTGGATGACAACCGAGATGATCTCGGCGACGAACAGTGCGCCCACCACGACCATCAGTAGTTCTGTGCTCGTGGTGATGGACAGCCCGGCAAGCATGCCTCCGAGGGCAAGTGATCCGGTGTCGCCCATGAATATCTTGGCCGGAGCGGCATTCCACCACAGAAAGCCGAGGCAGGCCCCACCGCCGGCGACCGCGATCAACGCCAGATCCAGGGGGTCGCGGACCGTGTAGCAGCCGGGTTCGGCCGTCTTTGGTCCACCCACGCAGGCATTTCGGTACTGCCAGAACGTGACCAGCACGTACGAACCGAGGACCATCGCCATCGATCCTGCGGCCAGACCGTCGAGACCGTCGGTGAAGTTCACCGCATTCGACCACGCCGACACCACCAGCCAGCAGAAGACGACAAACAACACCGAGCTCATCGTGATGGCGTCGATGTCACGCACATACGACAGCTGGGTGCTGGCGGGCGTGTAGCCGGCCTCGTTGCGGAACTGCAGTGCCAGGATGCCGAAGAGCAGGGCCGCGATCAGTTGGCCGACCGACTTGGCTGTCTTGTTCAGGCCCAGGTTGCGTTGCTTACGGATCTTGATGAAGTCGTCGAGGAAACCGACGATGGCCAGTGTGGTCGCGAGCGACAGCACGAGGACACCCGAGGCTGTCGGTCCGCTCCCATCGGTCAGGAGACCGACGAGATGAGCGCCCCAGTAGCCCGCCCAGAGTGCCGCGACGATGGCGACGCCGCCCATCGAGGGCGTACCGCGTTTGGTCTGATGGCTCTTGGGCCCCTCGACCCGGATCTCCTGGCCGAACCCCTGCCTCGAGAAGACCTTGATCAGCACCGGCGTCAGCAGAATCGCCACAGCCAGCGAGATCACGCCCGCAATCAGGATCTGCCTCACCTATAAGTCCTCACCTGTTCGAATGCCATCAGTTATTCGGACCCTTGTCGCATCAGGAGTTTGTCGGCCGGGACGTGCTCGTCCAACGCCTCGACCAGCCCCAACTCGCGTCCACCCATCACCAGCACCACGTCGTGCTCGCCGAGTTGAGCGTCCAGTATCTCCATCGCCTGCTCCGTTGCCGACACCAGGACCGCTTCGGAGCCCCACGATCCTTCCATGACCGCACCCTGGTGCAGGCCGTGCATGGCCCGGGATGTCCCCACACAGATGATCTGACCGATGTCCAGACGCACGGCCAGCCGTCCCAATTCGTCGTGGGCGACAACCCAGGACGTCATCGCCGCTCGATCGTCGGGGTCGAAGTCGGCAGGTTTGTCGAGTTCGCCCAGCACGGCCCAGCTGCGCCGACCGGGGGCCGCATGTACGGCATCGGCGAGCTGTCGCAGTCCCGCCCGCACGCTTGCGGTGTCAAAGGCACCTGATGTCATGACCCACCTCCCGAAGGTGAATCCGGCCTGGTGACGAGGTCGTCGATGGCCTCGGCCAACACCTGCCGGTCGTCGAACGGGTACTTGACGCCATCGATCTCCTGCCCCGCCTCATGGCCCTTACCTGCGATCAGCACCACGTCGCCCGGTTCCGCCCAGGCCACCGCAGCGCGGATTGCCTCACGCCGGTCCCCTATGTCGCGCACCGACGCGGCGCCGGGCGGCCGTTCGGCCTCTGCCACTTCACGAGCCCCCGCCAGCACCTGCGCGCGGATGTCGTCGGGACGTTCGGTGCGTGGATTGTCGTCTGTGACGACAACGAGTTCGGCTCCACGTACCGCAGCTGCGCCCATCAACCGCCGTTTCCCGGTGTCCCGGTCGCCACCCGCCCCGACCACGACGGCCAGCCGCCCGTCGATCTGGCTCCGCAAGGTGGCGATCACCGCCTCGAGCGCCGCGGGCTTGTGGGCGTAGTCCACCACGGCCAGAAACGCCTGGCCTCGATCCACCTTCTCCACCCGCCCGGGCACCGCGACTCCGGAGATGGCGTCGATCACCGTCCGGACCGGGATGCCGATGTGGTCGCAGATGGCCAGCGCGGTCAACGCGTTGGCGACGTTGTAGCGCCCAGGCATCGGGACCGTCATGGAATAGGTATCGCCGGACGGGCCGGTGACGGTCACGCTCTGGCTGCCGTCGGCGGCGACCTGCGAGTCGGACGCGTGCCAGTCGGCCGCGACACCGGTGGTCGACAGCGTGATCGCGTCAGGCCCGGCAACGCCGGCCATCTCCCTGCCCCACTCGTCGTCGACACACACCACCGACCGCAGGGCGCGTACCGGTGAATCAGGTTGGAAAAGCAGAGATTTCGCGTTGAAGTAGTCCCGCATCGTCGGATGGAAGTCGAGATGATCCTGCGACAAGTTGGTGAACGCGCCCACAGCGAAGGCACAGCCGTCGACCCGGCCGAGTGCCAACGCATGGCTGGACACCTCCATCACCACCGAGTTCACCCCCTGCTCCACCATCGCGGCGAGAAGGCCCTGCAGTTCCGGTGCTTCCGGGGTCGTCAGGGCGCTCGGCTGGCGGATGCCCGCGATCCTCGTCTCGACCGTTCCGATCAGCCCCACCGACTGCCCGGACGCCATCAACGCTGCTTCTGTCAGATAGCTGGTGGTGGTCTTGCCAGAGGTCCCGGTGATCCCGATGACGGTCAGACGCCGCGACGGCTGCCCGTAGATCCGGGAACTCAGATCGCCGAGAACCTGCCGCGGATCGGGGTGTACCAGCACAACACAGTCCAGCGGGCCGTCGAGACCCTGGATGATCGCGCTGCCCGCCGGATCGGTGAGCACAGCTGTGGCGCCGGCCGCCAGTGCATCTGCGGCGAACTGGGCACCATGGAAACGGTTGCCGGGCAACGCCGCGAACAGA
This sequence comes from Williamsia sp. D3, assembly GCF_000506245.1. Classification (NCBI taxonomy): domain Bacteria; kingdom Bacillati; phylum Actinomycetota; class Actinomycetes; order Mycobacteriales; family Nocardiaceae; genus Williamsia; species Williamsia sp. D3. Next base: position 499,368 of record NZ_AYTE01000031.1, read on the forward strand.
TCCCCACGACGCACATCCTGGGCACGCAGGGTGACCCCGGTGACCGGCGTTCGTTCGTCGACCGAACCGATCAGATCCATCCGTGCGTGGCAGGCGGCCGACAGCACCGACACTTCGGTCGGGGCGACCACGGCAGGGCGCAGCACCGAGTCATCGGAAGAAGACATTCGATCAACATACCGCCGACGGGTCACTCGGCTCGCAGCACCAGCGGCGGCGTCGGCTGCGCCGACATCGGCACCTGCTCGCGCTGCAGCATCCAGGACGCAATGCTCTGGAACAGCGGAGCAGCACTCTGGCCTCCGGTGCCGTCACTGCTGCGGGTGGGGGCGTCGAGCATGATCCCGATGACGTATCGGGGGTTGTCGGCCGGGGCGATCCCGGCGAATGTGATGTTGTAGCTCGACTGCGAGTAGCAACCGCAATCGGGGTCGACCTGCTGGGCGGTACCCGTCTTTCCGCTGATCTGATAACCCGGGACCTCGGCCTTGGCGCCGGTACCCATCTGAACGCCCATCGGGTCGTTCTGGATGGTCGCGCGGAACATGTCCCGCACCGTCCGAGCCGTCTGCGGGCTCACCACTTGCACGCCCTCGGGCGCCGGCAGCTGGCCGTCCTGACCTGTCCCCTCGATCGACTTGATGATGCGAGGCGGAATGCGCAGACCGTCGTTGGCGATCGCCTGGTACATCGCTGTCATCTGCAGCAAGGTCATCGTGAGGCCTTGTCCGATGGGCAGATTGGCGAAGGTGCCTCCCGACCACTGGGACCGTGCCGGCACCACGCCTGCGCTTTCGGCGGGGAGCCCGACGTCTGATCGCTGACCGAGGCCGAAGCGCTTGACCATGTCCGCGAATCGGTCCTCACCCACCTCATCGGCGAGCATGAGTGTTCCGACGTTCGATGACTTACCGAAGATTCCCGTGGTGGTGTAGGGCTCGACACCGTGCGCCCAGGCGTCTTTCACCGTGACATCGGCCATGTCGATACTGCCCGGCACCTGATGCACCTCGGTCGGGTTGGTGATCCCGTATTCGATGGCGGCAGCCGCCGTGACGATCTTGTTCACCGACCCCGGTTCGAAGGGCGAGGTGATCGGCAGGTCGCCCAGCTGCGCGTTGTCCTGCTCGTCGAGCGGCTTGGCGGGGTTGAAGGTGCCGTCGTTCGCCATCGCGAGGACCTCGCCCGTCTTCGCGTCGAGCACCACCGCCGACGCGTTCTTGGCCTTCGACAGTTTCTTGGCCTTCTCGACCTCGTTCTGGACGTACCACTGGATGTCCGAGTCGATGGTGAGTTCGACGGTGCCGCCGTCGACCGATGGATGCAGGTTTCTCGAGCTGCCGGGGATCACTGCGCCATCGGAGCCGCGGTCGTAGGTTCGCGATCCATCGGTGCCCGAGAGGATGGAATCCATGGACGACTCCAGCCCGATGAGACCGTTGCCGTCGAAGTCGACGTCGCCGACGATGTTCGCGGCCAGCGACCCACCCGGGTAGAGGCGCACGTCCTGTCGCTCGGACCCCACCTCCGGGAATTCGTCGATGATCTTGCCTGCCGCCTCGGGGCTGATGGCCCGGGCGAGGTACACAAAGTTCTCGTTGCTGCGCAACAGCTCTTTGATCGAATCCTGGTTGTACTCACTACCCAGTTCCGCACTGATGCCCGCCGCGATCTGGTCGATGCGTTCGTCGACACCGGGCAGGGTCGGGGTCTTCTTGTTCGCTTCTTCGATCTCCTTGCGGACCTTCACAGGCTGAAAGGTCAGGGCACGGGCGTCATCGGTGTATGCGATCGCCTTCCCGTTGCGGTCCTCGATCGCGCCGCGCTTGGCGGGGAGCACCTCGGTGACCGCTCGCTGACTCGCCGCCTCCGCGGACAACCCCGAGGCATCCACGACCTGAAGCATCACCATCTTGATCGCGACCACCGCCACGATCAGGACGATCACCAGGCTGGCGAGCCGATGCCGCACCAGAAACTGGCGTCCGGCCCGCAGTGCCTGTTGATTCGAATGCTGGGAACCACCGATCGGGAACCCGGACCGCGTTGCCGCCGACCGTCCCGCCGCCACATTGTCGCCCTCGCGGGCACCGGCTCCGCTCTTGC